>NZ_CALKTC010000035.1 GCF_937996225.1 uncultured Campylobacter sp.
AATTTAAACCCCTTCACGCTCCCTTCGCCTGGATAGGCGGCAAGAGCAAGCTAGCGGCACAGATCATACCTCTAATGGCTCCGCATCAAAAATATATCGAGGTATTCGGTGGAGCCCTATCGGTTTTTTACCGAAAGGAGCCAAGTAAAATTGAAATTTTAAACGACATAAACGGCGACCTCATAAACCTACACCGCATAATTCAAACTAGGCCGCAGAGTTTAAACTCGTGTATTAACGGACTCTTAAGAAGTAGAGAGATCTTTTATGCAATCAAACAAGGGAAGCTTAAGCCACGCAATAAGATAGAAGCCGCGGCGTTTTTCTACTTCCAAATTGCGGCAAGCTTCGGCGCAAAGGGCGATCACTTCGCTATGCCAAAAGGTCGCAGCGCTAAAAATATTTATAGGGATTTTTACGTTTATTCACGCAGATTAAAGCGTGCTACTATCGAAAATCTAAGCTACGAGAAGCTTATTAAAGAATATGATAGCGAAGATAGCCTATTTTATTTGGATCCGCCGTATGTCGGCACCGAAAATTATTACAAAACGGCAGATGGATTTAGCAGGCAAGATCACCAAGCTTTGGCTAAAATTTTGCGAGGTATCAAAGGCAAATTTATACTTAGCTACAACGATTGCGAGCCAATACGAGAGCTTTACCGTGGCTTTAATATGAAAGAGCTAAAGATTAGCTATTGCCTCAATAATGCAGCAGGGCGAAAGAGCAGTAGCGAACTTTTGATTATGAATTATTGAGGATTAAAGGCTTTTTAAACGATATTTAAAAGATAAAATTGCATTTAGAATGATAGTAGAAAAAGTAATTTTTTGGTCTCACTCTCATTTTAAATGCCGATTACTATCATTTTTCGTGCGCGGTAACAATACGGCTAAATTTCAGTTCCGACAAGCAAAACTTGCCTCACGCGCTACCGAATGAGTTTGGGCATCGTTTGAGTGGTGTGCCGCAAGACACGGTTCGCAGAAACTGCCATAAAATTTCGCTTCAGCAAGATAAAATTTTACCGAGGCAAGACGAGCTTTCCTTCGAATGCAAAATTCTATTTTAATTCAGCAAAGGCACGACGAAATATGCCTTCGCAAATCCAAACGCGATATAAATTTCCCCTGAGCAGAAAGATCTGAATTTAAAAAATATTTATCGTTTGTATATAAAATCTCAAAATTTCTACGAGGAGAGCTTATGAAAAAATTTCTACTCGCGCTCATCGCGATATTTGTTTTAGCGGGCTGCGGCAGTGACCCGAAAGGCGTAGCCGAGGACTTCATCAGAGCCCTATACGAGGGCGATTCTAAGACTTTGGTGGATGCTATAGACATACCCGAGAAGGACAGATCAGACGACGGCTCTATGCAGATGATAAACGGCAAACTGATGCAAATGGCGGGTGCCGGCAAGGAGGAGGCCTCCAATCGTGACGGGCTAAAAGGCGTCTCGGGCGAGCTGCAAAATAGCGACGAGAAATCGGCGCTCGTGAAGGTCACCGTGTCTTTTAAAAACGGCACGAACCGCACCGAGAGCGTTAAACTCGTCAAAAAAGACGGCAAGTGGAAAGTCTCGCTTTAGCGAAAAAGTTTCTCATCTGCTTGATATTTGCCACAGGCGGGCTTGGCGAGCTTTGGATGCTCACGCGCGCATCTGCTGCAAAAGAGCCGCTACGGGTACCGGATGAAATTTTATCAAACCTACGCACGGGTGATCTCGTCTTTCGCCTAGGCGACGTCACCGACAGCCGCATAATCGCGACCGCGACGGATTTTAAATACTCGCACGTAGGCATGATCGTGCGCGAGCGCCCGCTTTTGGTGGTGCACGCGGTAACGGGCGAGGGCGAGCGAGACGGCGTCGCGGCTGTTTCGATGCGGGAGTTTTTAGCGCATGCGCGAGACTTTGGCGCGGTGCGGATGAAATTTTTAAGCGAGGAGCAAAAGGCGCGCCTCGCCGCTTCTTTACTTAGGCGCGTCGGCGATAGTTTTACACTAAGACCTCGCGGCGAAGCGAACCTCTACTGCACGACGTTGCTTGAGCAGGAAATTTCAAAAATCACGGAATTTTCTCCGCAATATTTTAAGCTAAGCTTAGCCGTTTTAGGCGGCGAATACCTCGCGCCGAAGGCATTTTGGCACTACGGCGGCGTCGAAATTTTATATGAGCGGTAGGCGCAGCTTATCTTGGGGCGGAATTTTGCGCGCTGTGTAAATTTAAATATCGCATCAATTCAAATCCGCGCATGAATAAAATTTGATCTTAGAATTCTGCGCCGTAAAATTTTGGTCAAAATTTGTTTTGACGCTAAATTTTAGAATTTCGAACGACGTAAAATTTTACGTAATATAGAATTTCGTAGAGTACTAAATTATAAAATTCCATTAATTACTAAATTTGCAAAATTTAGTAAACGTGGAATTTTATAGAGCGCGTAACCTGCAAAATTTTAAAAAGCGAAGTGCGCTTCGTCTCTACAGCTCGCCGAAAAGCGCTTCGAGATTTTTAAGACCTTCTTCCTTGGAGACCTTTTTCTCGCTCGCCGAGCCGGTTTCGATAAGTTCGATCTCGCAGCCGCACAGCATCGAGGCGAGGCGGATATTTAGGCCGTTTTTGCCGATCGCTTTGCTTTTTTGATCGGGGTTTACGTAGACGATCGCCTTGCCGTCCTGCGTTATTTTGACCGAGTTTACGATCGCGGGCGCCATCGCACGAGTGATCAAAATTTCGGGGCTTGCGGAGTATTCAAACGCGTCGATGCTCTCGCCGCCACTTCCGTCTTGCAAATTTTTGCTTAAAAATCTACTCACCGCGTCGATTCGAGCGCCTCCTTTGCCGACGGTGGCGCCTACCGGATCGACGTTTGGCGAGACGGCGCTAAGCGCGATCTTGGCTCGCCTGCCCGGAATCCTCGCGCAAGCCTGAATGATGACGCTGCCGTCTTTGATCTCTGGGACTTCGGCAGCGAGCAGGGCTTCTAGAAATTTTGGGCTGGTACGCGAAAGTTCTAGCCTGATGCCGTGGGATTTGTCGATGGCTACGTTTTTTATGACGGCTTGTAGCACGTCGCCTACTTTGAAATTTTCGCCCTTGATGCGGTTCTTAAGCGGCATGAAGGCTTTCGTATCCTCGATTTCTACGTAGGTCGTGCCGTCGTGATCGATCTTGGTGACCGTGCCGTGGGTGAGAGTGCCTACTTTGCTTTTATAGTTTTCAAAAATTTTCTCTTCGAGCAACCGCTGTATATGAAAATTTAGCTCTCTAGCCAACACGCCAGAAGCCGTGCGACCGAGATTTTCGATATTTATTTCGTAGCTTAGCTCATCGCCGATCTCTGCGTTTTCGCCTATTTTTTTGGCTTCGCTCAGCGCGATGAAGTTGTGATCGCCGAGCCGCTCATCATCATCCGCGACGACGTGAACTTTTTGGTAAAGCTTGACGCGTTTGGTCTGCGGATCGACTTCGCTGTCGTAGAGATACTCCTCTCCGAAAAGTCTTTTTGCGGTCTGGATGAACGCCGTTTTGACGCGTTCTTTGACGTCTGCGGGTTCAAGTCCCTTTTCATTTGCAATCGACTCGATGATATCGGTGATTTTTTCCATAAATTTTCCTTAAGATTTGATTTTGTGCTACTAAATTTGGATTTTAAATTTTGAAGTGCGGTATTATATGGAATTTTGACTTTATTTTTATTTAAACGAATTATTATCTAAATTTCGCTAAACTCGCGGGTTTAAAAAGATAAATGAAAGGATAGATCATGCAGCTAAAACTTGCCAGAACGGAGCTTGCCTCTAAGCCAAAAAGCGTTAAGATCGAGGATTTGCAAGCCCAAGTAGAAAAGAGCGGACAAAAAATATTTTATCTGGATAGAGAAAATTCTCAAAAAGATTTAGCCGCTTTGGTGGATTTTTTCGACACTAAGGGTTTTAGCGTGTATCAGCGCATAGTGCGATACGGGCTGAACGAAAACGAGTATATGTACGAGGTGCATATCCTTTGAGTAAACTCCTCTTCATCCAGACTCTAGGTTGTGCGATGAACGTGCGCGATAGCGAGCATATTATCGCGCAGCTAAAAGAGCAAGATTACGAGATTACCGATGACGTAAATATCGCGGATCTGATCTTAATAAACACCTGCTCCGTACGCGAAAAGCCCGTGCATAAGCTTTTCAGCGAGATCGGCGCATTCGATAAAGCGCGAAAAAGAGGCTCTAAAATCGGCGTTTGCGGCTGCACCGCAAGCCATCTGGGCGGAGAAATTTTTAAGCGCGCGCCCTTTGTGGATTTCGTACTCGGCGCCAGAAACGTATCTAAAATTTCGCAAGCCGTGCATACGCCAAAATTTATCAGCACGGACATAAACTACGACGAGAGCGAGTTTGCCTTCGGCGATTTTGCGAGCTCGCCGTATAAATCCTTCATAAACATAATGATCGGCTGCGACAAAAAGTGCTCCTACTGCATCGTGCCGCAGACTAGAGGCGATGAAATTTCGATCCCCGCTCAAATCATCTTACGCGAAGCCGAAAGATCCGCCGCTCGCGGCGCCAAAGAGATATTTTTGCTCGGACAAAACGTCAATAATTATGGCAAGCGCTTTTCTAACGCACACGAAAAAATCGACTTCAGCGACCTGCTCGTGAGGCTTAGCGAGATAGAAGGCATCGAGCGCATCCGCTTTACAAGCTCACATCCGCTGCATATGGACGATAAATTTTTGGACGTTTTTTGCAATAATCCTAAAATTTGCAAATCGATGCATATGCCCTTGCAAAGCGGCTCGAGCAAGGTTTTGCGCGATATGAAGCGCGGATATACCAAGCAGTGGTATCTAGACCGCGCGCTTAAACTGCGCCAAAGCTGCCCGGGCGTGGCGATCAGCACCGACATCATCGTAGGCTATCCGAGCGAGAGCGAGGAGGATTTTGCCGAGACGATGGATGTGTTAGAAGCGGTGAGATTCGAGCAGGTTTTTTCCTTTAAATTTAGCCCGCGACCGCTCACGCCTGCAGCAAACTTAAAGCCGCTGGATGATGAAATTTCAAGCGAAAGGCTAAGCAGGCTACAAAGCGCTCATACTAAAATTTTAGACGAGATCGCAGGAGCGCAAAAAGATAAAATTTTCGACGTGTATTTCGAGGAGCTGCGCGAAAACAACCAAGTAGGTGGTAGAAGCTTTTCAAATTTTCTAATCTGCGCGCAAGGCGGCGAGGAGCTGTTAGGCAAGACGCGCAGAGTACGTATCGAAAAGACCGCCAGAATGGCGCTTTATGGAAAAGTTATCGCTTAAAAAGCGGCTGTTTTTCCGAGTCGCCGAATATCTCATTTTTATCCTGATTTGGTGTATTTTTTTAACGTGCAGGGTTAAATTTACCCCCACGAAACTGCCTGAAAAGCCCTGTATCGTAGTTTTTTGGCATGGAAGGCTAGCGATGATGAGTTTTGCTTATAGGCGCTGGTGGCTGCGGGATTTCGGAAAGAGGCGTGCCAAGGTCATCATCAGCGACCATAAAGACGGCGAGATCATCACGCGCGTGATCTCGCATTTTGGCATCGGTGCGATCCGCGGCAGTAGCTTTAAGGGTGGCGCACGCGCACTTATGGGTGCGATTAAAGAGATAAAAAACGGCACAGACGTCATCATCACTCCCGACGGGCCGCGCGGCCCGCTTCACAGCGTCGCCGACGGTGCTGTGATCCTTGCGCAGCGGCTAAACTTAGACATTTACGCGCTAAATTACGAAGCGAGCAGTTTTTGGAAATTTCGTAGCTGGGACGAGATGGTATTGCCAAAGCTGTTTTCGCGCATAAATTATAGCCTCAGCGCGCCGCTAAATTTAACTGAGCTTAGCCTCGATGCGGGTAAAGAGGCGATCAGGCAACTGCTTTTTGCAAGCGCCGAGAAGGACGCTAAATTTTAGTTTGAAATAATAGTGTTTCGGTATAATTGCAATTTTAGGAGAAAAAATGGCACTATTTAAAGCAAAATCATTCCTCGGCGTCGCTAAAAGTGCCGACGCATGCGAGTTTTTTTATAGAAAATTGGGCTTTGGTAAAAGAATTTTGGATGAGAAATCCGATCGTTTTCCCATCGCGCAAGAAAATGATCTGGCTACCTCGCTGGCGGGCTTTGCGGATCTGAGTGATAAAAATTTAATCTCTTGCGTGCTGATAGACGACGAAAATCAAAGAGTGCATTTTAACGAAGACTATATGATTAAAGAAAATAGCATTTATCAAAAAGTCGATGATAGCTTCATAGTGGAATTTCCTCGCGCAAGTGCACAGGCGGCGGATGAGACTTTTGGAATAGAATTTAGCTCACACGCTAGTTTATTTAAAATTTTATACTTCTTGCTAAAAAATCAAAGCGATTTTGAAAATATGGCAATGTTCGCGCTGAAATTTAATAACCGCGCATGTTTCGTCGTCGCCAACCAAGAGCGCGTGCTCTACGCCGACATAATGCGTATCGACGAGGAGATGCAGGCAGCGATGAGCGATACTGACGAGTTATTTTATGAGCTTTTGAATTTTCAGATCGAGACCTTCTATAAATCCGAAAATAGCGAGTTTCTCACTAATGTTTTCATCTACTCAGACGGCACACTTAGCAACGAGATCGGCTACGTGATTTTCACGCGTATCTTCATCAAAACAAATCTGATAAATCTAAATTTCGCCGATTACATCAACAAAATCGCGATGCTGGAAGCCCGCTAGATCAAATATTTTCGCTATGCACAGAGCCCTAAATTTACGGAATTTTATTGCTTATCGCAAAACACTGGCTGCTTTCGCCTTTTGGTGTCGCGAGTTTTGCGTAAAATTTACCCTTCGCCGCATGATGGAATTTTAGCTTTACTTAACCGGTAAAAAATCATATGTATTAACATTTTAGTATCCAATTTTTAACTCAAGATTATTATAAATCATCGTTTTTATATAGCTCGATCAAATAGTTGCTATATTTTTTTCTGCCAAGATTGTTTATGTGCTCCCAGTCGGCTAGCTCATCATCGCTAAATTTAAAGCTAGTAAGGTCTATGACCTTCGCGCCTTTTATAGCCTCTTTTATACTATTAATATCATAATGCAAGCTTGTGCCGTCAAAAATAGGCTCAAGTAGGATAGTAACTTCTATATTGTTTCTAAGGAGCGGATCGATAATAAAATTTTGTAGATATTTTATAGTATTATAATTTATGGTTTTTAATTCTAAATTTTTACCAAAATTTTCTCTTGGAATAGCGTAGGCGAATAGGACGGAGTCGCCATTTGTGCATTTATCTACGACCATAATGCCGTCTTTGGTCATATTTCTTTCGATAAATTTTGTCTGTATACTTTTGCAATCGCTTTTTATATCGATTTTTATCGTTTTGATAGCATCGGCCGCCTTGTTGTCAAATTTTTCATAAAAAGCTTTAATGCGATAATAAATAGACTCGGAATATCTTAAAAATATATGTTTATTTTTCAAAAACGAAGGCAATGATTTTAGAGCAAGTATTTTATCTGTACCGTATAAAGCCTTCATTTCGGATGCCGTTAGATTGGCAATTCTTATATCTTCAAATAAATCGCTAACTCTTATATTAATAATAACTTTTTTAGGCTTATAATTTATCATATTATCTACTATAAACGGATAATCCCATAGCCCATTACCGGGAATACCGAAATTATAAATCGACAGATTATTATCTTTAAAAATTTGCGTTGATATATGATGCAAGGTTCTACTGCTTCCGACAAAAACTATATCCTTTGTTTTGTCGTTATTTAACTGAAAGTGGCGCATTTTTGATATATTATTATCAAAAAAATATGATTCGGTAGTTTTTTGATTCACTATATAATATAACCCTATATCTAGAAGTAAGATAAAGAATACCACCAGGCATAGGCACAAAAAGACCTTCTTCTTAAAATCTAAAATACAAAAATTCACTCGCATTATTAAGCCTAATCACTAATATGGAAATAAATAAAAACACGCTTGTAGTAACTATTTGCCGCCAGTTAAAGTTAAAATTCTTATAAAAAGTAAGTTCTATGGAATTTTTAAATTTTAAAGCTATGACGGCTCCTAGGCATAGTATGAGTACCTGCAAATAATTTATATTAAATGTAAAATCTCCACAAAACATTCCTTTAAGTATTTTTATCGCATCATCCCAGCTTCTCGCTCGAAAAAATACCCATGTAATATTTATAAAGTTAAATGTTATAAACCAAGCAAGAATTTTATTGAGTTTATAGTTTAAAGTTTTCCAAATTCTATGAATTATAATAGCCGCACCATGTAAAAATCCCCAGAATACAAATGTCCAAGCAGCTCCGTGCCAAAGCCCTCCGATTAAAAACACGATCATCAAATTTATATAAGTTCTACATCGCCCCTCTCTATTTCCTCCGAGCGGGATATAGATATAGTCTCTTAAGAAGCGCGATAGGGTAATGTGCCAACGATGCCAAAAGTCTTGAATATCAAGCGCTTTGTAGGGGGAATTGAAATTTATCGGCAGCTTTATATTAAACATTAAGGCCAGACCTATCGCCATATCACAATATCCGCTAAAATCAAAATAAAGCTGGAAAGTATAGGATAGAGACGCAACCCAAGCTTCAAAGAAATTTAGAGTCTTGGCTATATCAAACCCATCTGTAGCCCATAGCGAGAAAATATCTGCTATAACAACCTTTTTAAATAACCCGATACTGAATATAAATAATCCGGTAGCTATATTTTTATAATTTTTTATTAAATTAAATTTATTGGCGAATTGAGGCATCATCTCTTTATGATGAACTATGGGGCCCGCTATGAGCTGAGGGAAAAAGGTAATAAAAAGAGAGTAGTTTAAAAAACTATTCTCTTTAGTATTCATATGATAGCTATCCACCAAATAAGCTATCTGCTGGAATGTAACGAAACTAAGAGCAAGCGGTAAAGATATGTGAAGTAAATTTATATTGCTACCGCTTATGGCATTGAAATTTTGTATTAAAAAATCAGAATATTTAAAATAAGCCAAAAAAGCTATATTACAAACTATGCCGACGATTAATACCCGCTTTTTGCATATCTTTAAATTTTCGTTTAAAAGCAGTCTTCCGATAAAATAATTAAAAATCACGCTTATAATGAGAATGGGCAAGTAATAGATATTCCACCATGCATAGAAAAATAAATTAGAGCAAACAAGAAAGCCCTTTGCAACGTCTCCTAGTCTCTTTTTATTGAGATAAAAGTATATAAAAAATGTGATGGGCAGAAATATAAATATGAATTCATAGGAGTTGAAAAGCAATAGCAAAATCCTTCATTTTATAAAAATCAATTAAAATTATATCTAAAATTTAGAAGCGAATTAATATTTTTTTCACTCCACCCATTATGAAATAAAAATCCGCGGTTTATCGGCGGTACGGCAAGCCGTCTGCACACTTCTTTAAATTTCTTGTCCATCGCAGGCTTAACGTAAGGCGTCACAAGGATAAATTTTTCTCCTGCCCCGACAGCAACCTTGCCGCCGAGCACACAGCCCGTGCCATTTTCTAGGCAGCGCGCGCATTCGTTTCGCTGCGTCGAGCTTAGTACGAGCCCTAGCCGCTTGCATGTCTGGTCGACGCCACGAATCTCGCCCTGGCCACGTTTTATGAGATAAATTTTAGGCGCGAGATTAGAAATTTCGGGAGTTAAGCTTAACGCATCGGCCGCCAAAAACTCAAAACTTTTTTTCACGCCGCTAAAATATTCGTCCAAAAACGGCTCGCTAAATTTCGCGCGAATAAAGCCGCGTTTAAACCGGTTCGTTAAATTCGTCTCGTCGGTGAAGTATTTTAGGTTTCGCTCACGCAAAAACCGCTCCAGCTCGCACTTTCGCACGCCTAGAAGCGGACGAGCGATCACGCAATCCTCGCGAGCCTCTAGCTCTTGCATGCCTAGCATCTCGTTAAGCCCGGCGCCGCGCCCCAGCTGCATCAAAAACCACTCAAATTTGTCGTCAAACTGATGCGCTAAGATCAAATTTTCATATCCCTGCTCGCGGCAAATTTGAGCGAAAAAATCATATCTGACTGCGCGCGCCTCGTGCTCGAAATTTGACGTGCCCAGTCGCACGCTTTTTACGTAGATTTGTTTGTTAAATTTGGCTGCGAGCTGCTGCGCCGAATCGACTTCGTCCTTGCTCTGCGCGCGGACGTTATAGTCCACGATCGCAAGGTCAAATTTCACGCCAGCCTCGTCCAAAAGATAAAAAAGCGCTGTGCTATCGACGCCGTGCGAAAATGCAAGCAGATTTCGCCCCGATTTTAGCTTGCGTAAAACGAGCGCGCTTAGCATTTTAGGCCTTTGCCGTGATCTTGCCCAGCGCCTGGCTGCCCGCTACCTGCGTGATCTCGCACCAGTAGCGACCGCCGGTTTCTAGCTGCTCCACGTCGCTTTCGTTGATCAAAATTTCGCCGTCGATGTCCTTGTCCCAGAGCGCCTTTTTCGCAGCGTAAAACATCTCGCCCTCGCTGCTTTCGCCCTCAAGTGAGACGATAAATTTTTGTCCCAGCTCCCGAGCAAAGCTCGCCTCGATCGCGGCGCGAGTGATCTTTTCGATTTTACTTAGGCGCTTTGAGATGATTTTAGCGGGCACCTGCTCCATTTCATACGAGAGCGTGTCCTCCTCTTTCGAATATGCAAATGCCGAAATGCGGTCAAATTTAAACTCCTGTAAAAACGCGCAAAGTTCGTCAAATTCGGCTTCACCCTCGCCCGGATGTCCGACGATGACGCCCGTTCGTAAAAACGCGTCAGGCGCGCTTTTCATCAAATTTAAAAGCTCTTTGATCCGCGCCGCGCCGCTTCCACGCCTCATGATTTTTAGCATTTTGTCGCTCGCGTGCTGGATCGGCATATCAAAGTAGTTCGCAAACACCGGCGAGGCGATGATACGCTCGATTAACGCGTTTGACGTGGTGCTAGGATAAAGATAAAGTATGCGCGCGGTTTTGACGCCATCGATCTTCTCAACAGCGTCGATGAGCGAGATGAGGCCGTCGCTAACCGCGTGGTCGCGCATATACGAGCTGCTGTCCTGCGAGAGGAAGCTAAAGTCGTAGTAGCCCTTTTTTACGAGCTTTTGCACTTCATCTACGATGTTTTCGAGCGCGCGGGATTTTAGCTTGCCCTTAAAGGTCGGTATCGCGCAGAAGCTGCATTTTTGATTACAGCCCTCTGAAATTTTGATGTAGGCGTGATAGTTTGAGCCCGTTATCACGCGCTCTTCGCTTGCTTGCAGGTAGGTGTCCGGGCTAAATAAATTTTGCTTTTTTAGGATGATTTCATCAATCTTATCGTAGTCTCCGACACCGGTAAACAGATCGACCTCGGGCAGCTCGCGCATGAGCTCATCCTTGTAGCGCTGCATCAGACAGCCCGTGACGACCAGCAGCGCGCCGCTTTTTTTCTGCTCGCTAAGCTTCAAAATCGTGCGGATACTCTCCTGCTTGGCACTTGCTATGAAGCCGCAGGTATTTACGATCATCACATCCGCACTCGCAGGCTCATCCGTGAGCTCGTAGTTTTGCAGACGCCCGAGCATGATCTCGGAGTCGATCAAATTCTTATTGCAGCCCAGCGAGACCAGATGAAGCTTCGCCATCTACAGCCAGATATTATCGATCAGGCGGGTCGTGCCTACCTTGGCGGCTACTAAAATGATAGTATCTCCCGACTTGATCTGCGAAATTTCATTAAATTTATAATCCACGAACGCTATGTAATCGACCGCCAGCGGCTCAAGCACGCTAAGCATCTTTTCGCGGATTATATTTAGGCTGATTTCGCCTTTTTTAATAAGCGAGCTGGCATTTAACAAGGATCGTGAAAGCTTAAGCGCCATAAGCTTGCCCTCCTCGTCCAAATAGGCGTTGCGCGAGCTAAGCGCCAAGCCGTCGCTCTCGCGCACAATCTCACAAGGGATGATATTTATAGGCATAAAAAAGCTCTTTACCATCTTCTGCACGATGAAAAGCTGCTGGGTGTCCTTTTTGCCCATATAAACGTTGCTAGGACGAGTTAGATTAAAAAGCTTATTTAGCACCTTAAGTACGCCGTCGAAGTGCCCGGGGCGCGTTTTGCCTTCTAAAATTTCACTTATCGGCTTAGGTGCTATGATTGCTGGCTCCTCCGTGCCGTAAATTTCATCCGCGGTCGGGATAAAAAGCGCGTTCACATCGAGGCTCTCACAAATTTTAATATCGCCCGCTTCGTTTTTTGGATAGCTGTTTAGATCCTCGCCGGGCAAAAACTGCGCCGGATTGAGGAATGCCGAGACGATTACGATGTCGTTTTCGTTCCGCGCCCTTTTTATGAGGCTCGCATGCCCCGCGTGCAAAGCCCCCATCGTAGGTACGAAGCCCACGCTGCCGCTTGCCGCCGCTCTGAAGCTTTTTAGCTCCTCTACGCTTCTAATAATTTGCATTGTTCTCTCTTTTCAATATAAAATATTAAGGTTGGCAATTATATCAAAAAATATTAAAGGTATAAATTAAGCGCAAAGGGCGGTCTATTTAGTGAGCGTTAATCAATAAGTACTAAAATCTACCGCGAGCTTTAGCTCTAAATAAACTTCAAAAGGAGCGAAAATGGCTACTCAAGAGACAAATTTAGATTCTTTGAAAAAGGATATCGACTCTTTAAAAGCGGATTTTAAAGAGATTATGAAATCCATCAAAAACATAGGCGCAGAGCGTGCGGAGTCTGCTAAGGATAAAATTCTAGATCAGCTAAACAGCAATGAGATCAAAAAATATATAGATGATCTAAGGCTTAAAGGCAAAGACGGCATAGAAAGCGTAAATGACACGATAAAACAAGACCCGATAAAAAGCGTCGCTATCGCTGCGGGCGTCGGATTTTTGCTCGCTTGGTTGCTGAAAAAATAATGGCTGGCATATCTGAATTTATAGTTTCGGTAGTAGAGCTCGTAGACGCTCAAGCTAGCGATATTAGGCGCTCTTTTTTAAAGAGCGCCAACTCGGTTTTACTAAACATAATTACGGGCGTAATTTGCATTATAGGCTTAGTTTTCTTTTTGCTAGGGCTGCACGCGCTTCTTGAAAAAACTATCGGAGAAATTTGGGCGTATTTTGCCTGCTCCATTGCGGCTTTTTTATGTTCCATTATCGTGTATAAGGTACTTTCGTGCAAAGCGAAATGACAAAAGAAAAGCTAAGACTAGTGGTGTCTATGCTTGAAGACAAAAAAGCCGATTGCAAAAAGTTGAAGCTAGAAGAAGCAAAGCTAAAACTGCTACTGAACGACCCTTTGCCTGATCTCTCGACGGAGCTTAAACTGATTAATCACGGCAATATCAAGCAGGTTTTGATATCCCTAATAGATAAATGCTTCATAATACCCGCCTTAAATAAAATTTTATAAACAACCTTAATCCAAAATATGTTATAATCACGCCAAAAGCATAAAAAGGTCTTAAATTTTGGATAATTACGAATACACGGAACTTTTAAAAACCCTAAATACTAAAGTCGAAAATATTGCGGGCGTCGTAAAACCGGAGAACATCAAAGCGCGCCTAAAAGAGATCGAGGAGCTTGAAAACGATCAAAATCTCTGGCAGGACGTCGCAAAAGCAGGCGCTATCGGCAAGGAAAAAACTAAAATTTCAAATATCTTAAATAAATTTCTAAATGCTAAAAACGCCGTAGACGACGCAAAGGCTCTATATGAGCTGGCAAACTCGGAAAACGACGAAGAGACGATAAACTCGCTTTTTGCCGAAACGGACGAGCTAGAGGACAAGATCATAAATTTAGAAATTTCTATGATGCTTAGCGGCGAAAACGACGATAAAAACGCTATTATCAGCATTCATCCGGGCGCGGGCGGTACGGAGAGCAACGACTGGGCGAGTATGTTATACCGCATGTATCTGCGCTTTTGCGAGCGAGAGGGCTTTAAGATCGAGGTTTTGGACTTTCAAGAGGGCGAGGAAGCGGGTCTTAAGGACGTTAGCTTCATCGTGCGCGGCGAGAACGCCTACGGATATCTGAAAGCTGAAAACGGTATCCATCGCCTGGTGCGCGTAAGCCCATTCGATAGTGCAGGGCGCAGACATACGAGCTTTTCGAGCGTGATGGTAAGCCCCGAGCTAAATGATGATATCGAGATAAATATCGAAGAGAAGGATATCCGCGTCGATGTGTTTCGCGCAAGCGGCGCAGGCGGGCAGCATATCAATAAAACCGAAAGCGCCGTGCGCATCACGCACCTGCCTACTGGCATCGTAGTAAACTGCCAAAACGACAGAAGCCAGCACAAAAACAAAGAAACGGCGATGAAGGTGCTAAAGTCGCGCCTTTACGAGCTTGAGCTGATGAAGCAGCGCGAAAAGGACGAAAACGCGCCTAAAAGCGAGATTGGCTGGGGGCATCAGATCCGCTCTTACGTGCTTTTTCCGTATCAGCAGGTCAAGGATAACCGCAGCGGCGAGGCGTATAGTCAAACCGATGCGATTTTAGACGGCGATATAAAAAGCATAATCGAAGGCGTTTTGATTTCACAAGCGAACAAATAAATTTTTTTGAAAGGATGAGAATGAGTGAAGATGGAATTTTGCTAGCGCTAGGATATAGCGTAAACGACGCGACGGTAGCGCAGCTGCGAGGAATTTTATCGAAGTGCGATTTTGAGGATAACGAGCTTGATCGCATCGTGGGGCTGAACGATAAGCTTAAAATTTACGGCGCGCATGTGGCTATGTCGAATTCAAACCCCTATTTTAAGATCAAAAATGACGCTACGAACGAGGAGCGCAAGACTGCTGCGGAGCAGATCATCCGCTCTTGGTCGGAAAAATTTAAGCTCAAGCTACAAAAGGTCGCGGGCAAAGAGACCTATTACGTTTTGGGTCGCCAAATTTCAAAAAATTAAGGAGCAAAATATGAAAAAAATTCTAGCTTTGATCGCCGCAGGGGTATTTTTAGCAGGCTGCGTTAGCAACGCGCCAAAGAGCGCAGTCGATGCGCCAAAGAGCGGCAAATATTCTTTTGCCGACGTTCAAGACGGTATCCGCCCGATGAACTTGCAAGGCAGCGTCGTGCAAAGCGATGCGTGCAAAAACGGCAATGGCGCAATGTGTTTAAATTTTGCGGATTCTATGTATTCCAAGCACGACTATGCTTCTGCCGCCAACGCCTACAATGCCGCATGCACGCTCTCTCAGAATTTCCCTGCATGCCAAAAGCTTGCGGCGATGTTTGAAAAAGGTGAGGGCGTAGAGCAGAATAAATTTAACGCCATCGATCTATACCGCATCTCGTGCTATTACGGCTACAAGGACGCGTGCGCAAATATGCGCCGCTTAGGCTACAACGGCTAAGGCTTTGGGATTTAAATTTTAAAATTCCATTCCGCTGTATCGTAGAATGGAATTTTAAATGCAAAAATTCTGCATCATAGATTTTGATAAAATTTTGTGTTGCTTATAGCTAGAAATAAATTTTATCTACATCGTTGATATTTATATTGTGTCTAGCTAAGAAATACTCTTTCAATTCAAAATATATAGAATTTCTAAATATCGGTATTAAATAATATCTGGAGCAAGCAAATAAGCCGATATGTCCATAATGCGGTTTACCAACTCTTAATACGGGGAAAATTGAAAATCTCCTATCGCCGCTCTTTCCCAAAACAAGACAAAAGATAAATTTTACTAATATATTGCCCGCAAACTGAAACAAAGCAAAGCTCAAAAACCAACGAGCAACTACAAGATCAATCGTCATGAAAACCAAGCATAGCAACACTGCCGCCATAAACATATATAGCAATCCTCTTTTTCCTTTAAAATTTCCTATAAAAAAGGACCAACCCATATTATGTCGCAAATTTTCACATTGCTCGACATACGCGATTTTATCTTTTTCGTAAAATTCTATTTGATTGTTTTTAAGCCGTATCGTCGGTCTCTCTTTTCTATAATCTATAAGCTCAGGTAATATAATGAATAGCGATAAAAACGATAAAAACAAAATCATGTATATACCGTTCTGGCGCTATAATCCACTGCGCCGCTGGCTTTCCAATCAAAATTTACGATTATGGCAAATACGCCTCCTATAAAAAGAGAGAAAACCATTAATAGTTTTTGATATAGGTACTCGTAGTTTTCAAGAATTATCGGATCTTTGTCGTAATCTCTGGCTTTGGGATTATGCTGAAAAGAGCCGCTGTCATCCGAGATAAAATTTTGCGGCTCCATACTGTTTTCGCGGGTGGAATTCAGATCCGTTTCGCTTTCTAAATTTAAAGCGTCGGTAGCGAAATTCGGGGCTTTGGAATTCAGAGATTCGAAATTCGGAGGTTCAGAATTCAGGATTTCAAAATTCGAGGCTTCGAAATTTAAGGTTCTAAAATTAGAAGCTTCAAAATTTGAGACTTCGGAATTCGAGATTTCGGAATTTTGAGCTTTGAAATTCGAGACTCCAAAATTCGATGTTCCAGAATTTTCGCCGTTAGAATTTTGTTCCAAGCCCCGCTTCGGCTCCTGATGCTGCTTTTGTAGTAGCCTTTTTAATTCCTCAAGCCTATTTTGATCCATTCTTGCCCCCTGATAAGGCGCTTTAACCTCGCTTATTTTTGCTTGCGCTCTTCATCGCCGCTAGCTCCTGTGCCAAAAATTCGCCCGTATAGCTACCTGTCTTTTTAAAATCCTTCGCAAGCTTTTCTGGGGTGCCGCAAGCGACGATCCGTCCGCCGCCCTCGCCGCCTTCGGGCCCCATGTCGATGATATAATCGCAGTTTTTGATGACGTCCAGATTGTGTTCGATTACGAAGACGGAATTCCCAAGATCGACCAGATGGTGCAGCACCGCTACCAGGCGATCTACGTCTGCAAAATGTAGCCCCGTCGTCGGCTCGTCCAGGATATAGAGCGTATTGCCCGTGTCGGTGCGGCTTAGCTCCTTGGCAAGCTTGACGCGCTGTGCCTCGCCGCCGCTAAGCGTCGTGGCGGGTTGGCCTAACGAAACGTAGCCGAGCCCGACGTCCGCGAGCGTCTTTAGCTTTTGATAAATTTTGGGCACGGCTTTGAAAAATTCGAGCGCCTCGTCGATACTCATCGCCAAAACGTCGGCTATGCTTTTGTTTTTGTATAAAATTTCAAGCGTCTGCGCGTTGTATCTCGTGCCATGGCACACGTCGCAAACGACGCTGATATCGGGCAGGAAGTGCATCTCGATCGTGATCTCGCCCTCGCCCGCGCATTTTTCGCAGCGCCCGCCCTTGACATTGAAGCTGAAGCGGCCGATCTTATATCCGCGCAGCTGCGCTTCTTTCGTCGCGGCAAAAAGCGCGCGGATCTCGTCCATCACCCCCGTGTAGGTCGCAGGATTGCTGCGCGGGGTGCGTCCGATCGGGGTTTGATCCAGATAGATCACTTTATCCAGGCTCTCAAGCCCGGAAATTTTAGCGCCCTTTACCGCGTGCACCTTTCTAGCGCGATTTAGCTCCTCAAGCGCGGTAGGCAGTATGGTTTGTAGCACCAAGGAGCTCTTGCCGCTGCCGCTAACGCCCGTGATACCGACTAAATTTCGCAGCGGAAATTTTGCGCAAAGGCCGTGGATATTATTGATATTTACGTTTTTGATACTTAGCCAAAGCTCCTGCTTGCGGTGCTTTTGGTAGTTTATCTCCTTTTGGTTGTTCAGATACAGCGCGGTTTGCGTATTGCTTTTAAGTAGATGCGCCACATCCCCTGCAAATACGACCTCGCCGCCTAGATTGCCCGCCCCAGGGCCGATATCCACGACGAAGTCCGCCGCCTCGATAGTTTTTTTATCGTGCTCGACGACGATTACGGAATTTCCCTTTTCCTGTAAGCTTCGTAGCGTCTTGATGAGCTTTTGCGTATCGCGCTCGTGAAGTCCGATGCTAGGCTCGTCGAGCACATACATCACGCCGCTAAGACCCGAACCGATCTGACTTGCGATACGGATACGCTGCGCCTCGCCGCCGCTGATGGTGCGTGCATCGCGCCCCAGCGTAAGGTATCCAAGCCCCACGTCCTTTAAGAAAAACAGCCTTTCGTTGATCTCTTTTAGGATCGGTGCTGCGATCTGCGCGTCCTTTTCGCTTAAATTTGAAAACCGCTTCTCGTCGCTGAAAAATTCCACGCAGTCTGCGATACTCATATTTATCACGTCGCCGATGCCCTTATCTGCGACCTTTACGGCTAGGCTTTCCGGGCGCAGGCGCAGCCCGCCGCAGTCGGGGCAAATTTTTTCGCTCATATAATCGTCCAGATCGCTTTCGTTTTTGAGCAGATCGTAGGCGTATTTGATCGCGCCCTCAAATTTTCGCACGAGCTTATGCTTTTTCCAGTAAAAGTCGATCTCTTTGACGCTGCCGTAGAGGATCAGCTTTTTTTGCTCCTCGCTTAAGTTTGCATACGGGATTTTGACGTTTATGCCGTTTGCTTCGCAAAATCCGAGCAGAAATTTATAGTAATAGCTCTTGTTAAAACCCGACATCACCTTGATCGCGCCGCCCTCGATCGAGGCGTTTTCGTTGATGATCTTGCCTAGATCTAGGCTAAATTTTATCCCCAGCCCGTCGCAGCTCTCGCACGCGCCCTTTGGGGAGTTGAAGCTAAACGCGAGCGGCTCGAGCGGCTTGAATGAAATTTTACAATCAAAGCACGCCATATGCTCGCTGTAGTGGATCAGGCTCTGCGCAAGCCCCAGCTCGGCGGCATTTGCGATCTCCACCTCAAGCTCGCCGAAGCTGAGCTTGAGCGCCTTTTCGACGTCGCTTGCGATACGGATGGAATTTTCCTCGTCTATGATCGTGCGGTCGATGATGACCTTGATCGAGTGTTTTTTCGTCTTGCTTAGCTCGATCTCCTCATCCAGCCGCACCAGTACGCCGTCGATCTGAGCGCGCACGTAGCCCTGCTCGCGCAAGCTTTGCAACATATCGGCGAAGCTGCCCTTTTTCTCGCGCACCAAGGGCGCTCCCAAGATCACCTTTGCGCCGCGCGGCAGCTTCATAATCTCGGCGATGATGTCGCTGGAGCTCATCTTTGAGATCGGCTTGCCGCATTTATGGCAGTGCTGTACCCCCACGCGCGCATATAAGAGGCGCAGATAGTCGTAAATTTCGGTGATCGTGCCCACCGTAGAGCGCGGGTTTTTCGACGTTGTTTTTTGATCGATCGCGATCGCAGGCGTCAGACCGTCGATCTTATCGACGTCGGGTTTGCCTACGCGGTCTAAAAACTGCCTCGCGTAGCTGCTTAGGCTCTCGACGTATCTGCGCTGTCCCTCGGCATATAGCGTATCAAACGCCAACGTGCTCTTGCCGCTGCCGCTAAGACCGGTAAAAACGACGAGTTTATCCTTCGGAATTTGCAAATTTATATTTTTCAGATTGTGTTCGCGCGCGCCAGTGATGGTGATGAGATCGTTCATTTTCGCCCTTTTGTGCCAAATTAATCTTACATTATAGCTCAAATTGTTAAAATTGCGCTTTTGGAAGGGGCGGCGATGATACTAATCTGCACGGCTTTGCGCTGCGAAGCCCAAGCGATAATCGAGAGTTTTAAACTTACGCGTAGCGGCGATCTATTCGCAGGCGAGCAGATGCTTCTATACATCTGCGGCGTGAGGTTTGGGGCTAAATTTAAAGCGGGCGCTGCAGGCGACATAGAAATAGAATTTAAGAGCGAACCCGGCGCGGAATTTGTTCGTCGCGCCGATACAGACGTAGAATTCGGGCGCGAGCTTCGCAAGGATCGGCGCGGCGCGGACGTGAAATTTGAGCATCGTTTGGACGCGGGCGCACTCTGCGGCGGCGATGTAGAGGTCGGTTCTGCGCGAAATGTGGCTGAAAATTTTGAAATTTTAAATTTTGGTTCCGCACAGAATTCAGAGCGCTTTGGTGAAATTTTACTTTCGCGGCGCGTGGACTTTGCGCTAAACATAGGGGTTTGCGGCTGCGAGGATACAAATGTGCAAATCGGCGAGGCATTTTACTTTGACGGCACGGCGGCGCAGGAATTTTACGGCGAGCGCGGATTGGAGCTTTACAACTCGCAGACAATGGGGCGCGGCGCGCAGACTCCGAAATTTCAAAACGTTTGCGAGCGGGAATTTTGCGGCGCGAGTTTAGACGGCAAGCTGCGGGCAAATTTAATCTGCGTAAGCGAACCTAAAATTTTAAACGCAGCCGAGCAGACCGATAAGGCAAATATCGCAGAGATCGAGGCGTGCGGCGAGATAAACGCACAAGCCCCAACGCAAGGGGCGAACGGCTCAGCAGATACAAAAAATTTCACGCGCGACGCGACGCGGGCTGAAATACAAGGCGCGACGCAGGTCGAGGCGCAAAATTTAGAGAGCGTAAAACCCTCACAAATCGCGGTAGGCGGGCACAGCGTCGCGATGAATACCGCAGCACGAGCAGTACAAAATACGCCGTACACGGCAAAATACGCTACCCGCGAGCGTGCAAATCGCGGTATCAGGCTTTACGATATGGAGAGCGCGCTTTTCGTGGGTGCTTGCGAGCGCGCGGGCGTGCCGTGGGCGATGATGAAGATCGTAAGCGATCATCTGCGCGGCGAGCGACTTAGCAAAAGCTTCGTCTACGAGCTAGTAAAGGCGCGCCTGCCGCAAATCCGCGCCGCGATAAAAAGTAAAATTTAACTACGAAAACGTACGCGAAAAAACCGAGCCGAGAGATAAAATTTTGGCTTCATATGCCGAATACGACGCGGAATTAGAAAGTATTGCATAGTTACAGGAGAAACGATGAAAATAAAAGGCTCTTATCTGTATTTCGCCCTCTTGGCGTGCGCGTGCGTCGCGGCTTGCGCGTATGCCGTGGCGGATATGTTTGCCGATCTGCCCTCGCTAGTCTTTTTAGCCCTTTTGCTCGCATTTGCCTGCATCGGGCTATGGCTAAAAGATGCCCTAATAGGCGCGCGCTACCTATTTTACTGCATCTGCGTGCAACTGCTCTTTGCGGCGGCCATTTTCGCCGCCCTTAAATTCCCCGCCATGGCGCAGTTTGTGCGCAGTGCCGAGATAGGCATGGGCGGTGCGGGCATACCGCTAGGTATCGCTCTGATCGTGCTGCCCGCGTTTTTCTGCGCCCTACCGTATTACTACCGAACGGGCGTCAAAAAAATCCCGCAAAAGTTCGCACTCAGCGGAATTTTGATCCTAAATGTCGCTATTACGCTAGCTTACGCCTTCTATTTCGAGCGACTATTCTGCGGCACGATTTGAAATTTCAACGATTTTCAGTGACGGCGCGCGAAATTTAAGTATAATTTGCAAAATTTAAACGAAGCGGAGCAAGATGACGGAGGCGAAAAAGGAGCTAGGCACGCAGTTTGGCGTGAATCTGAGCGAGCGATCAAGCGCGTTTTTGGGCGTGCTATTTGAGAAATTTCACTTTTCATTTCAGCAAAAAAAGCAGCTTGCCGAGTTTGCGAGCGATTTTGAGGCGTGGGACGAGGCGCCCGTTTATGAGATGCTTACAAGCGAGCTGTGCGGGCTAAATTTTAATAAAGCCAAATTTAATAAAACAGGGAAAGCCCCAAACGGCGAGCAAATTTTTAATTTCGTGCGCGAAGCCTGGCTGGATCTCAAGTCGCGCCCGCACTCGTACGCGAGCTTCAAAAGCGATTACGCGCCGAAAAAATTTGAAATTTCATCCTTTCGCGCAGATCGCATCGCTTTGGGGCGCTGTCCGGTGGCGAGCGAAAACACGCGCTGCTGCAATCTGCTGACGCTCGATGCAGTCAATTCGTGCGGCTTTGACTGTTCCTATTGCGCGATCGGCTCCTTTTACAAGCACGGGAAAATCGGCTTTGACGAGAATTTCGCGGCAAATTTAGCGAGCCTGCGGCTCGATCCCGCGTGCAGCTACCACATCGGCACGGGTCAGAGCTCCGACTCGCTCATGTGGGGCGATCGCTTCGGCATTTTAAGCGCGCTATGCGATTTTGCAGCGCGGCATCAAAACGTGATTTTGGAGCTTAAAAGCAAGTCAAACAATATTAAGTTTTTCCTGCAGCGCGAGATCCCGCGCAACCTCATCGTTACTTTTTCGCTAAACACCCCCGCGATCATAGCGAACGAGGAGCATCTAAGCGCGAGCCTGGATGCGCGGCTGGCTGCAGCCGAAGCGCTCGCGGCGCGCGGCATTTTGGTGGGCTTTCACTTCCACCCGATGGTTTGGTACGAGGGGTGGCGGAGCGATTACGGCGCGCTTTTTGAGCGGCTGCTACGCAGCTTCGATCCAAGCGGTGTCGCGATGGTCTCGCTCGGCACGCTTACCTTCATCAAACCCGTCGTAAAAAAACTGCGCTCTCGCGGGCTACGGAGCAAAATTCTGCAGATGCCACTTGTGGACGCGAACGGCAAGCTGTCCTACCCGCTGCATATCAAGCGCGAGCTTTTTAAATTTGCCGCAGACGCGCTTTCGCCGTGGCGCGAGCGGGTGTTTTTCTACCTCTGCATGGAGGATGCGAGCCTGTGGCGCGAGGTTTTGGGCTGCGAGTACGAAAGTAACGATACATTTGAGGAGGCGATGAAAGCGGCGTATTTCGCAAAGATACGGCGGCGCTAGACGCGCTGTTCGCCGCAGACGTCGCAGTCCGTATCAGCTCGCATGCGGTGCCGAGAATACGGCGCGAAATTTGCAGCGAGCGAGCGGTTAAAATTTAGCGCCACACCCGGCTTTATAAATCGTGCGGGGCGGGCACAGCGAGCGGCGATGAAATTTTACAAAACGCTCGCACAGCAAAATGTCCGCGGGCTAAATTTAGAATTTTACCCGGCGCAGGTCGGCGGTGCGGATTGTTTAAACCGCGTAAATTTAGCGGCGGATACAATGGGCAGAGAAAATTTAGCGCAGTAAAATTAACGAGCCGAAGCGGCATTAAAATTTAAAGGAGAAAAGATGAAAGCATTGATCACGGGCGCAAGCGGCGGTATCGGCAGCGCAGTTGCGGAGCTTTTGCGGCAAAACGGCTATGAAATTTTAACGCTAAGCTCGCGCTTCGAGGATGCGGACGCGCTAGCGAAGGAGTGCCGCGCGCTGGCTGCGGCGCAAGGTATTGACGCGCTGATTTTATGCGCGGGTACGGCGAAATTTGCGCCGCTTGAAGCGATGAGCGAGGGCGAAATTTTAAAAATTTTAAACGTAAATCTTACCGCAAACATCATCATCACGCGCGCGCTTTTGCCAAATTTAAAACGCAACCGCGCCCACATCATCGGCATTAGCTCGATCGAGGCGCTACGAGCGAGCCGATTTAGCGCGGTTTACAGCGCGAGCAAAGCGGGGCTGCGGGCGTTTCTGCTCTGTCTTTTCGAGGAGGCGCGCAAGCAGATCAGAGTAAGCTGCATCAACCCCGACGTCACCAAAACGCCGTTTTACGAGGATTTGAGCTTCGAGCCCGCAGATGATGAGGCAAGCTTTGTGGATGCGGGGGAGATCGCAAATTTTACGCTACAAATTCTGCGCACGAAGTCCAACGTGAGCGAGTTTACGATCCGCCCGCAAATCGTAAATCTGCGGAAAAAATCAACATTTAATCGCGAAGGGGGCGAGCTTGAAAACTAGTAAAAGTAAAATTTTTATTATGTTAATTGCGGGGTTTTTTATTATTTATGGAGTTGTAAGAAGCAGCGGTATGTATTGCAATATGGAGGAATTCTTTTCTGATAAACAGGGCGAAGAGGATGACGCTTGCATCGCCAAGCTGATAAAACGAGCGGACGACGGAAACGGCTTTGCGGAAAGCAGACTAAGATACCCAAGCAGGGCGTATATCAAGCGCGTATGCGAAAAGGGGGTGGAAAACTTAGGCGAGCGAGAGAGATATTATTTCGAGCGCTACCAGAGCTGTGAGCCCTGGGGCTTTAAAACCCCAAAATTGCAAGACGGCGAAGCAAATACGACAAGCGGCGATGCGAACGCAACGGACAGCGAGGGAAATTTAACGCGCGAAAGTATGGATACAATCCACAATGCAACAGGCGTAATCAAACGCGATATAAATTCTACGGGAGGGTCAAATGCCTGGCAATAAAGCGAAATTGAAAGCTAGTAAAAGTCAAATTTTTTTGTTAATTGTAGGAGTTATTATTCTGTGCGCCCTATATATAAGCAGCAGTGGCGCGTATTGTAACATTTGGGAATCTTTTTTAAACAATAAGGGCGAAGAGGATGATGCCTGCATCGCTAGGCTAATAAAGCGCGCAGATGCCGGCGATGACCATGCGGTAAATCGACTAATGTATCCAAGCCAGGCATATATCAAGCGCACATGCGAAAAGGGGGTAGAAAACTTGAGCGAACGCGAGAGATATTATTTCCAAGGCTTTAGCGGGGATCGCTGCGAGATTTGGGGCTTTAAAACGCCCAAATCAAAAGACGGCGAAGCAAACACGACGAGCGGCGGCGGTAATTTAGCGCGAGGCGATACGAACGCAACGAGCGGCGAGGGAAATTTAACGCGCGCCGAGGCAAACAACGGCGAAGCTGACACTGTGGGCAGCGATGCGAGCTCGATAAAGCGCGAAGAAAATTCTACGGAAGAGCAAAATGCTGGGCGATGAAAATTTAGAAAAATTTTTCTCAAAAATCGACGCGACGGAGTTTGGAATTTCGGCGGGCTCAAAGTTCGCTTCAAAAAATCATAAACTTACAGGAAGCGCGAGAGACGGGAGCGACGGCGAGCTTTTAAAATCAAAAAATGGCGCGGAATTTTGCGGCAAACAGGCATATTCTAGCGGCGCGCAGCAAACTGAAATTTTAAAATTTAATGCCAAGCCGTCGCAGGCGCAGTTTGATGGCGAGCGAGCGCAGGCAAAGATCGAAAATTTCATGCGCGATCTGCTGCAAAACCACGTGCTTTGCGTAAGTGGCGCGGAATTCGCCTTCGCGGAGATCGAGGCGTATTTCACGGGCGCGGATCGTAACACCTACAAGCGCACGTCGCGGGCGGGCGAGATATTTTTTCACAATTTCGGCTTTGACATTTCGTTTCGCAGCGTCCCGCAAAGCGGCGGCGGGATTTTGGTGCGAAGCCTGCGCGTTCTAAGCGGTGCAGAGCTTTTGGCGGGAGGCTTACCGGATTCAACGGGCTGCTTACCCGGCTCGGCAGGCGGCTTGCACGGCTTGGCGGAGAGCGGTTCGTTTGGCCCCGCCGCCCCGCTCATACAAAACGGCGATTTTATCACGGGTCCGCGCAAATGCATGGGTAAAATTTTAAATCTGCAAACGCGAAATTTAAAATTTTCTTTAAAGTATGCGCCGAAAATAGCGCGTGCAGCGGGCTTTAGCAACCGAATCCGACGGGGCGAGATCGCAAATGAAGTGAATCTGGACGCAAATATGCCAAGCGGCGCGGCGAAGCTTGCGAATGAGCCGCGCAGGCTTACCAGCGAGGAGTTTGAGGCATATCTGAGCGCGGGCTACACTGCCGCGAAAACATATAAAAAATCGCTGCAAAGATACGAGAGCTAAATTTTGATCAAACGGCGCGCAGCGCACGAGCGGTAAAATTTACTGAGCTTTAAGTGGTGTGGGTATAAAATGGCGTGTCCATCAAATTTAAAGGCGGCGAATGGATCAAAACAGGCTTGAGGAATTAAAAAGGCTACTACAAAAGTGGCTTCAAGAGCCAAAGCAGAGCTCGGAACAAAATTCTAACGATGAAAATTTTAAAGCCCCAAATTCTGAAATCCAGAATTCTGAAGTTTCAAATTTTAAAGTTTCGAATTCTGAATCCATGAATTCCGAAGCTTCAAATTTTGAAACCCTAAAATCCGATCCTGGCGCTTTAAATTTAAAAGCCAAATTAGAAACCGAAGCGGATCAGAATCCTGCCTTTGAAAACAACGCAGAGCTGCAAAATTTTATCTCGGATGATAGTGGCGCTTTACGGCAAAATTCCAAAGCAAGGGATTACAACAAAGAACCGATAGCAATCAAAAATTATGAAAAATTTTTTGTATATTCGTCTTTAGTCCTATTATTGCCGATCTCTACGCTACATGCATTTTTGATTATAGATTGTATAAATCATAAAGATATTGACATAGTTCAGTATTTTGCTATTTTATTCATTATTTTACTATCTACGGTTATAATATCCATATTTACTATAATCCGCCCTAGACAAGAGATAAAATTTACAAACAATTATATAGAATTTATTAGCGACGACTTAGTTGAAAAACGCTGCGAAATTGACAAAAACGCTTTATCTTTAAATTTCTCTATCGGAATTTTGGCAAGTTTATATGAGATAGGAAAATCTGAAAAGATATTTTTGTACTTTATCGCTATTTTTATGTGTATAACGTGGTGGAATATATTTTTTATAGCGGTATTCTTTACATATTTATTCGGGTTTTTATTAAATTTTATACTTTATCTGTTTATAAATAGGAATTTAAAAGGGTTTAGGGCTCTGTCGTTTATTAGGATCGCACGCCCCTCATACGGCAGATGGTTTAGGAACAAACCCGTTTATCCAAGATATTATCTTGTTTATCTCTATAATCAAAAAATTTATGATGAAATTAAAGAATATTTTTTACGAAAAAGCATAAATATAAATAGCATTAAGAAAGATTACTTGTTTATCTAATAGGAGGATAAAATGACGAGGGAAGAGGTTATTAAGAAAGAAGTCAGGCAACGTTTATAAAAGTATTTTGTCAATTAAGCTATTATAAATTTATATCTATTTTTAAAAATGGGCTTGAAATAATGGAAAATTATAATGAACAAAAAGCCAGAGATTACGACAAAGAGCCGATAATAGTAAAAAATTATGAGAGGCTATTGATATCTACAATTACGTTTTTATATATGCCTATGATTTTAGGCGGATATATTCTAAGCATATGGGATTTAATTTTTTCAAAACATCATATATCGATGATGGAAATAGGCTCTAGTATTATATTTGGAATTTTTATAGCAATAGCATTGAGACTTATTTATAGCTGCTGCGTAAGCAATAATAATCGAAAAATCTACTTTATGAATAATTCTATAGATTTCTATAACAACGGCGAGCTTGAGAGAAGGACGAACAATATTCATTTAAATTATGTGATAAGCAGACCATTTTGGGGGTATTGCAACGATGATAAGATTCGTCGCTTCATTTATAATATTATTATAATTTTTTCTATTGCAGCCCTATCGTTTCTATCATCGCAAATTTTATTATTCTTCATTTTTTCAATACTTTCTGCAATCTTTTTGAAAATATTTTTTCACTTTTTAATTGTAGGCAATTTTAAGAATTTTTCATTCTTTTCTGCAATCGTAGTGGATTATCCGTACTATGAGCAGGAAAATACTTATTATTTAAGCTCTATTTTATCGGCAAAAAATTATTTAGTTTGCGTATATGATACAGAAAGGCTAAACGAAATAAAAGAATGGTTTTTGATTAGAAAACATATCGATATTGATAAAATAGAAAAATATTATCTTAGCTAAAGCGGGCGGTTATGGATACAAGGAACAAAGAAGCTAGGGTTAGAGATTACGACAAAGATCCGATAATAATAAAAGACTATGCTTTTTACGATTATATGAAATATTCCACGATTGCTACGCTTATAGGATGCTTATTATTCATCTCGGTCGTTACCGTAGTAAATCCCATTGAGTCCAAAAATTTTAGACTACTCCCTTTCGCTTTGGTAATGTTTTTTATCAGGCGAAAGCAACAAAAGGGCGTCTATTTCGTATTTAACGATTCGGATATCAAATATTACAAAGAAGATAAAGCTTATAAATCTTTGAAGCTTGAACAAATCGGCGCCGTTGCGATCAGTTTTGATCCTCGCTGGGACCGGCAGCAGAGGATAAGCATACCCGAAATGCTGTTTTTGTCGCTTTGGCCTTTGGGTGCATACGTTATGCGCGGAATGCATGCGATGATCGCGCTAATTTCGATGATAGCAATTAGCCTATTCGGAGCGAGCATATTGATGCATCTTAAAATGGCAGTTTCAGATGCTTAGGCGTCTATGACCGGCTTGTGATATACGGCGAAACGGGCGATCTTAGAATTATAAATGTTTTGATTTATAGCAAAAAAGAGTATCTGGAATTAAGAGAGTATTTTATGCGCAAAACGCATATAGATTTAGATACCGTCCCGCGCACCTTGTCGGTATTTAGCAAAAAGGTAAAATTTAGAAAATTTAAATTCTAATGCTCCGCTTGAAATTTTGCCTTTAAATTTGCGCGCTAATCTTCGCTGTTTTCATATACGCCGAGCTCTACGAGATTGCCGTCAGGATCGCGCAGATAGATACTTTGCATAGCGCCGCGCGCTCCAGTGCGAGGCACGACGCCAAGCTCTATTTGCGCTCCTTTGCTTTCAAGCTCCGTTTTGAGCTGCGGCGCGCTTTGCCCTTCGTAGATGAGGCAAAAGTCCGCCGAGCCCGCGATAGGACGCGCTGCAAACGGCGCAAACTCGCCCGCGTGGGTGTGGATATTGATCTTTGAAGAGCCGAAACGCAGGCTGTGTTTGCCGCCCTCGCAAACATGCTCTAAGCCCAAAATCCCTTCGTAAAATTCCACGCATTTTTGCAGATCCTCCGTAACTAGGACGAAGTGATCGATCTTCGTGATTTTCATTTCATCTCCCTGTGCGCTCGCAAGTCGCAAAATTTTTAGGTCTCGCGGTGCAATCTTGGAATTCTGACGTGAAATTTCGCGACAAAATTCTAAACGCTCGTAGCGCGAAATCAAAATTCCGCGGCGTAAATTTTAAAATTATAAAATTTAGCCTAAGTAAAATAGGGAGCGAGCAAAATCTTACTTTAGTAAAATTTGACCCGACGAAATTCCGTCTAGCTAGGGCCGCAAATTCTAATCTCGCGATTTTAAAACTAGCGATTTTAAAATTCTCTTGCCTACCTCGACGCCCGGCTGATCATAAGTGCTGACGCCCAGTATCGCTCCAGTAGCGCTGGTTAGCAGCTCGAAGTAGTAAAATAGCTCGCCCACGCTCTGTTCACAAAGCCGCGAAACCTCGATTAGATCGACGCTGATACCCTCATTTAGCACGGCTTGCAGCGTAGCATCGCACTGAAGATTTAGCACCTCATCCAGTCGCATGCCGTTTACGAAGTCGCAGCCCTCAAGACCTTGCAGACTGATACCAGGTACCGCGTCCGTAGTGCCGTTGTCCGTGAGCTTTAAGAAAGTCACGGTCTTATCCTTTACGCCGTCCATTATGAGCTGAAGGAAGCTGTGCTGATCGCGCGAGCCTACAAGCCCTACAGGAGTAAGCCCCTCGCGGCTAAAGCCGATCTTTTTACCTAGACTTTCCGCCCATAGCTGCACGTACCACTCGCCCAATGCGCGCAGCGCGTCGCCATAGCTAAAAAGGATATTAATTTTCGCACTTTTGTGTGTGGCGTAGTGATAGGCTTTTCGTAGAATTTTATTCTCCGCGATTTTAGCGGGATCGCCTGCTAAAATTTCATCCAGATACCGCTCTTTTGCGGCGGCAGCTCCGCGTAGCATCGCGCTTGCATCAAGGCCTAGCCCAACTGCGGGCACTAGCCCTACCGCACTTAACACGCTAAAACGGCCGCCTACGTTAGCGGGCATATTTATCACGCAGGCACCGTGCTCGCGCGCGAAGACATCTAGCGGCGAGCCTGCATCGGTGATGAAGATGAAATTTTTTGCTAGCGCTTTTAAATTTGAAATTCCAAAACGCTGCAAAACGACCTTAAAAAGCGAGATCGTCTCGATCGTGCCGCCCGATTTGGAGGATACTATGAAGATAGTGCGAGCAAAATTTAACCCTTCAAGCGCGCGGTTTACACTGTGCCCGTCGAGATTATCCAAAATTTCAAAGCGCAAATTCTTTCTTACGCGCGGACGCAGCATCTCATAAAGCGCTCGCACGCCCACGCTGGAGCCGCCGATACCCAAAAGCACGATCTCGTCGTAGCTTCGTGCGCTAAAAAATTCCTCCGCCCGCGCTATTTCGTCTGCGCCTTGCTGCGGCAAGCGGTAGTAGCCTATCTCGCCGCTTTCGTATTCGGCGCGGATCTTTGCCGCTACCTCCTCTAGCGCGCCCTCTTTTGCCGGTGGGAAAAACAGCTCATTTTTTACCATCGCCGAATTCTCGCTCGTAGAAATATTTGATCGCCTCCACGTAGCCTTTTACTGAGCCGCAGTCGAAGCGAGTGCCTTTAAATTTATACGCGATCACCACGCCGTTTTGAGCCTGCTTCAAAAGCGCGTCGGTAATCTGCACCTCGCCGTTTTTACCTGGCGCCGTCTGTTCGATGAGATCGAAAATATTAGGCGTTAGGATGTAGCGCCCGATGATGGCTAAGCTCGACGGAGCCTCGCTAGCTTCGGGCTTTTCTATCATATCCGAGACCATTATCAGATCGTCGCTGATGCTCTTTCCTGCGATGATGCCGTATTTATTTACGTCCTGCGGCGGCACCTCCATTACTGCAACGACACTGCAACGGTATTTTTCGTAAATTTTAACCATCTGCGCAAGCACGCCCTCGCCCTTTTCGTTCACGCACAGATCATCTGCTAGCACCACGCCGAAAGGCTCGTCGCGGATTAAAATTTTACCCGTATAAATTGCGTTACCAAGTCCCTTCATCTGCTCTTGGCGCGTAAAAGAGAAGGTGCAGCGCTTCATAAGCGCTCTGATCTCGTCGAGCAGATACTCTTTGCTGCTGCCTGAAATTTGATCCTCCAGCTCGTAGCTGCGGTCGAAATAATCCTCCAGCGCGCGTTTACCGCGACCCGTGACGAAGGCCATATTGTCCATGCCCGCCTCCAACGCCTCGTCCACGCCGTAGTGAATGAGCGGCTTCGTAAGGATCGGAAGCATCTCTTTAGGTAGCGATTTGGTCGCGGGCAAAAAGCGCGTGCCGTAGCCCGCCGCGGGAAATAAACAAGTCTGGATCATGAAGCTCCTTTGATCTTTTTTTGAACTTTTATTATAATGCAAAAAAGATAAAATTCTGCAAAGGAAAGCCTTGAAAACGATTGAAAAAGAGATCAGCGCCGCACAGGAGATCAAAAAATCAAGCTTCATCGCCTATCTAGCGCCGCTAGCGAGCTTCGAGGCGCTGCGTGCGCAGTTGCGACGGCAACACCCAAAGGCGCGCCATATAGTCTGGGCGTATCGCGCGCTGAATGAGCCCGGGCAGATCGTAGAAAACTCGAGCGACGACGGCGAACCCAAATCGACTGCGGGCGCGCCGTGTCTAAACGCGCTTCGCGGCGCCGAGCTAATTAATGCTGCCGTGCTCGTGGTGCGCTACTTCGGCGGCATCAAGCTAGGCACGGGCGGGCTCGTGCGCGCATACGCTAGTAGCGCAAATGCCGCGATAGACGCCGCCGCGGACGCCGCAGAGCTAGTGGAATTCGTGCTGCGTAAGAAGTGCATATTTTTCGTGCCGTTTGCGGCGGTGGCTAAATTTGAACATTTTTTAAAAAAATCGGGTTTCGTTTATGAAGCGAGCTTTGGCGCTGCGGGAGCGGAGTTTAGCGCAGAGCTTAGCGCGGAAGAATTTGAAAAATTTATGGGCTTTGCAGACGCTCTCGCGCCAGCCCTTAAAATGCTGCGCGAGCCGAAATTTTAAAATTTCAAGATAGTTCATCATCTCTCCTTTGTTAAATTTCTTGACATTATAAAGTGGTTAGGTAAATTAAAAGAAATTTAGCCAGACTTTAGCTGGCCTTAAAATAGGCTAAATT
>NZ_CALKTC010000036.1 GCF_937996225.1 uncultured Campylobacter sp.
GACGCGCTAAAAGCGTAAAAATTAGCGTTCTCCCGCGTAGTCAAATCGCGCAGCTCCTAAGCTAAACTCGAAACTGTTTCGATCCACCGCGCCCACGCACGCGTCGCTATCGTAAAGCGCAAGCAGAAATTCCGCCATCTCCTCGCTTGAATGATACCGCGCAAAAGCCGCGTCGTAGTCGTAGCCCGCGTCATCCGTCGCCACGGGGCCGAATTCCGTCCTAGTCGCGGCGGGCGCTAGAACTTTAGCCTGCATTTTGGCATCTTTATCCTGCGCCAGCTCGTGGTGCAAGCCCTCGGTAAAGGCGCTTACGAAAAACTTGCTCGCGCAGTAGGTGACGGCGTTTGGCACCATACTGTAGCCGCCCGCGGAGGAGATATTGATGAGCTGAGCGGGCTTGCGCTTGTAGTCGCGTACGAAGAGGTGGCTTAGCAGCGTGAGCGAAATGACGTTGAGCTGTAACATCTGCGAGACCTTGGCGAGATCGCGCTCGCCGACCGCGCCGTAATCTCCAAAACCCGCGTTATTTATGAGCGCCTTTAGCTCGTAGCTTTTTAGCTCATCCCACAACGCCAGGACGTTCTCGCTGCACGCAAGGTCGTAAATTTTAATAACTACGTCCGATTCGGGCGCGATCTGCGCGATCTCGTTCTTTAAGCTTTGCAGCAACTCCGCTCTGCGCGCGATTAGGATCAAATTTTCTCCGCGGCGCGCGAAATTTAGCGGGCTTAAAATTTCACCCGCTATTTTCTGCGGATCTTATAGCTATTGCCGCTTTTTAGCAGCGAAATTTTGCCGTCCTTCGAGACGTAGCAACCACCCTTAACTTTGCTTAAAATTTCGCTCTGCGATAAGCTCGACCAAAAAATTTCAACCCTGCTTTTATCCGCGGAAAATATCCCGTAGATCGCAAGCGTAGCGTTATCCGGATCGTGCAGCCTCACGTCCGCGACGTCAAAAACCTGCACGCAGCCATTCTTGATCTTTGAAAAGCTTTGCCCTGCGGCGATCAAGCAGCCGTGCTCATCCGTGCCGCCGCCTACCATCGGCCCCTGCACGGCGGGCACTTTGCAGACGCCCTCGCTCGTGCCGCAGTCCGTAGCCGCGCTTTCGCTTCTCTTATCCGCTTCCTTGCCTAGCTTTGCATCGTGCGCCGCACAGCCGCACAAAAGCGCTGCCGCAAAGGCCGCGATTAAAATTTTATCTCTCATCTTTACTCCTTTAAATAAATTTTATCTACACTCAAAGCTACTCGCGCTATTTTCGTCGCCGCCTACGTAGATAGCGACTTTAGGATACGCGCAGACCTTGATCTGCTTACCGGCGCGGCTCGTGCTTTTGCCTAGCAGGCTAGATGGGGCCGTTCCCTGCTCGCGCCACGCTTCAAGCGCGCTTAGCGGATCGACGTCATCGATGCCGTTACCGCCGCCGCAGTGATTCATCCCCGGCAGTGCAAAAAATCGTGCAAATTCGTCCGCGTTCGCATTCGTTTCCACTAGCTTTTTGAACCAATCGCGCTGATCCATCGCCGAGAATACGGGATCGGAGACGCCCGTTACAATTATGAGCTTACCGCCGTTAGCGCGGAAGCTATCTAGCTTGGTCGAAATCGCATCGTTTATCGCCGCGGTCTCGAACGTTCGCTCTACGTCCTTATCAAAATCAAAGTTAATCAGATCAAACTCCGGTTGCGGCGGCGTCAAGAAATAATAATTCATCGAGCCCTTCGAGAGTGCGATATTTCTAGCATTTGGCTCTGCCGTTTGCGAGTCGCCTAGCTTCCATGCGCGCCAGCCGGGCTGATTTATCCCGGCATCGTAAAACCAGCCGCTGTAAATTTGTTCGCCCTTACTGTTTTTTGCGCCGTCAAATATCGCCTTTATCGCAGAAATTTTATCTTTGGGCAAATCAAGTCCGCTAGGATCGAACTCGCAACGCTCCCAAGCACCGATGATTCCGTCTTTTAGGCCGTCTAGCGCATCGCATTTATCTAGAACCGCCATGCTTAGCTTGTCCAAATCCTCCTGCGTAAGGGCGTTTGCGAAAATTTTATCCCCAGTGGCGTTTTTAGGCGCGATCTTCATAAGCTGCCGGTTGCCCCACTGCTCCGCGATCGCCGCGCGCGAAAGCCTAAAACCCGGATTTGCCGCAATTACGCCGTCAAATTCCAGCGGATACCTCTGCGCCGCCATCAGAGCCGAGCGCCCGCCGTTTGAGCAGCCCATAAAATAGCTGTGCGCGGGCGCTTTTTTATATGCCGCGAAAACCAGCTGCTTTGAGACGCTCGCGACCTTGCCGATGGCCTGATAGGCATAGTCTAACCGCGCCTGCTGCTCAAGTCCGAACTCGGGCGTAGGCGTAGGGTGTCCCGAATCGGTCGTGACGACCGCATAGCCCCTCATAAGCGCGGGTGTTGCAGTGCTAGTGCGGATAGGCACGGCGCCAAGAGCCGGCGCTACGAAGCCGTCCAAACCGCCTCCGCCCTGAAATAGCAGCTTGCCGTTCCAATCGCCTGGCAAGCGCAGCTCAAATTTTATGCCGTAATGCTTGCCGTCCGAGCCCGTGCGGGAGGCTATCTCGCCGTGAATTATGCAGTGCGGCGCGGCTTTTAGCGTCTTTTTGGCTCCGCCGGTTAGCGCAGACATCCTATCGGCGCCGATTTCGCCGCTTTGATTCCAGATCGCTTCACTGATCTTTGTATCGTAAATTTTCGTGCCCTTTAGTGCCGCGCAAGCCCGCTCGTCAAAATCGCTCGCAAGCGCTCCCTGTAAGCCCAGAGCAGCCGTAAAGGTTGCAACTAAAATTTTATATTTCATTGCCGCTCCTTTTGAAATTTTATTAATCGTAATTCTAACATAAAAATTTATCGTGAATTTCAAGCGTATTTGAGGAATTATGGAATTCCTAGCGGAGCCATGCGGAATTTCAAATTTTAATTAAAAGGACGAAGCGCTCGGACAATCCGCAGGATCAATCTGACTAACCCGCCGCGCAATTTCGCAAATCGCAGCGGAATACTTCGATCGCCCAAAACCAAACCGTGTGCCCAAAAAATCCCGAAACAAACTCATACCACGGAAGCTGAAAAAGCGGTGGTGTAAGTCCTAAAAGCGGCAGCGTGATGCAATGCACCGCGATATTTACGACGATACCGAACGCGACGCCCTGAAATAGCGCGATTTTAGGAAATTTCTCGGCAGCGAAGTGTGCCTAATTTTAAATTTTGCTATTGTTGCGGAGCATTAAATTTCGTGCGTGCCCTTAAAGCTTGCACGGTAAAAAATCAGCAGTACGGCGGCTAACGCAGCAAAGCCGCAAAATAGCTCTTGGTAGCTTAAATATTCAAGCGCCTTGCCACCTACGGCAGTACCGATGCCGCCTCCGAAAAATATCGCCGTGCCTATGATCCCGGAGGATAGACCTTTGGCGGAACTACAACGAAGTGCCGCGCTTGCTAGGACGGACTGCGCGCAAACATATCCGAATCCCAGCAAAAACGTCCCTACATATGCGGTGGCAGCGAAGCAACTCGCCAAAAGGCACAGCGCCGAAGCGGACGCCAAAAAGCCGAGGGATAGAATTTCTTTTAGCGGCAACTTCTCTTTTAAATATCTAGCAGCGTTTCCCGCCAAAAAGCAAGCGACGCCGTAAAGCATAAGACATGTTCCGGCATAATTTGAGTTCAAGCCCAACTTTTTAAGTAGATAAGCGCCTATGAATGAGTACGCCCCGAGCACAATTACGCCATTACATAAAGCCAAAAAATAGCTTCTCAAAAGCGCAGCATCGCCGCGCAAGCTGGCTAGGGATTTTACGAAGCTTTCGCCTCCGCTTTTCGAAGTCTCTTTGAAATTTAGCGTAAATAGTGATACGAAAGATACCGCAGACAGCGCAGAAAAGGCTAAAAATATCTCCCTCCAAGAAAATCTAGCCACTGCCCATCCGCCTAAAGCCGCACTCAGCCCCTGTCCTAAAAATACCGAACCCAGAAATATCGCTACGATTTTTTGTCTATCCTTCTCGTCATATGCATCGCCTATAACGCCGAGGCAGACAGCGATTATACCCGCTGCCGCGCATCCCGTGCAAAAGCGAAATAAAACAAGCCACGCTAGACTTTTTGCAGTGGAGCAAAGAAGCGTAAATATCGCCAAAAAGAGCATTAGCAGAATTAAAATTTTATCTCTGCCGTAGCGATCGCTAAGATGTCCGTAAACCGGCTGAAGTAAGCCGTATGGAATCAGATATGCCGTCAAAACTGCGGAGGCGGCGCTTACCTGCACCCAAACGAATCTGCGATGCTAGGCAGCAGTAGCGATGCGATCCAGTTATCTGCGGCAGAGATTATCCCTGAGGCGATGATTACGAGTAGTAGTCCTTTTTTGCAGCGCATTTTAAATTCCTAAATTTACGTAATTTTAGCCATTATAACTCTTTTGTGAGGAAATTTGAAATTTTAGCGAACTCAGCAAATATGAGACGAAAGGAATGGATCGCGAATTCGCAGCGGTATCGCAATGCTGCGGCAAGTATAGCGCAATGGTCAGATATACAATGATGCGTCTACCTTATAGGGGCGAAGGCAGGCAGCAACGTGAGCAGTGAATGCATGACTAGTTTTATATTTCTAACTCTCTTTTTTTCGCGCATAAAGACCTATAAGAAATAACGCAAATTTAACAATGCCACGAAGCAGAGCTATAGCATAAGGCAAATAAGGAAAGCCCTAACTTGCAACGCGAACCCTACAATAAAATTCAAAAATTCTTTAAAATTCTACGCGGATTATGATGCCTGAAAATCAACTAAAATTTTAAATGCGCATATCCCCGTAGCGCACGCTTTTTAGCCACGTAATCTCATCGTTTATCACAAATCGCGACGAACTGTTTGTATATAACTCGTGCCGCTAGGTTAATTTAATTAGCAGCGGAGTTTTGAAATTTTACGAATGCGGGGATTTCAATGAGCGCTTGAAATTTTAGTCTCGAGAGATAATTTTGATTTCGTTCGCGCAAGATCCGCCAAAGTCCGCGCCGAAGGGATCTTGGACCGTAAAATAATGATCTATCGCGCCGCATCCGTGCCCGATCTGCTCATCCCAGCCAAGCGCCCTGCGCACGAAGCCCTTGGCATGGGCGACGGCTGCAGGCAGACTAAGCCCCGCCGCCAGCGCGCATGCGATCGCGCTTGAGAGCGTGCAGCCCGTGCCGTGGGTGTTGCGCGTAGCAATTTTAGGCGCGGAAAACTCATAAAATTTGCCATTTTCATACAAAATATCGACCGCTAAATTTCTCAAATCCCCGCTCTCGTCCTCGCCGCTAGGTTTAAAACCAGCGCCTAGGAAGGCTGTGGATAAATTTTGTTTAAAAGAGGGCTTCGCGCTCGCAGTTAAATTTTTGCATTCGCTAGTAAAATTTTCACTTGCGAAATTTGCGCGCTTCGTCGAGCTCGCAGAATTTTCGCGTGCGCCATTTTCGCTCGCTTCGTGCCCAAAAGCTTTAAAATTTTGCGCCGCATCCGCCGCGCCGCAAGCCACGCTCGCGCCCGCAAGATCGCCGCCTTTGATCAAAATCGCGCCGCCGAAAAATTGCGAAATTTTAACCGCTGCGGCGCGCATATCGGCTAAGCTTAAAATTTTCATCTCCGCCAAAACCTCAGCCTCGCGCACGTTGGGCGTGATGATCTCTGCGGCGGGGGCGAGCTCATATTTTAGCGCATGCAGCGCGCTTTGTTTCATCAAAACTCCGCCGCTGGTGGCGACCATCACGGGATCTAAGACGACGTTTTTCGCGCCGTGTTTGCTCAGGCTCTTTGCGATAGCCTCGGCAACCCCCTCATTGGAGATCATTCCGATTTTAACGGCGTCCGGAAAGATATCGCTAAAAATCGCATCGAGCTGCGCCTCTACAAAACGCGGCGGAACGTCCAGCACGTCGAACACTCCGCGCGAATTTTGCGCCGTAAGCGCCGTAATGGCGCTAGTAGCAAACATCTTATGCGCGCTGATCGTCTTGATATCGGCCTGTATGCCCGCACCGCCGCCGCTATCAGAACCCGCGATAGTAAGAATTCTTTTCATAAAAAGCCTTTAAAATTTTAGCGCGATTATATCGAAATTCCGCTATAATTCCCCAGATATATTATTTTACGGGTTAAATTTAAGTTTTATTTATATAGTTTTTATTATAATTTATAATTTATTCGTAATAACTATTACAAATACAAAATTTTAACCCAAATAGAGGAAACTACATGAAAAAAGTCGCTAGTTTGATTTTCGCAGCATTTTTGGTTTCGAGCTGCTCCTATTTTGAAAAAAAGGAGGAAAGCGGCGCAAAACAAAGCGGTGAGGCTCCCGCGCTGCCGGTTGGCGTATTTATCGCCAAATCCGCCGACGTGCCGATAATTTTGAAATTTAACGGACAGACCGTAAGCGAGCTTGAGATAATGCTAAAGCCGCAGGTTTCGGGCACTATCGAAAAGCAACTTTTCGAGCCGGGGCACAGCGTCAAAAAGGGCGACGTGCTCTACGAGATCGACCGCTCGCGCTACCAAGCGGCGTTTGACAGCGCAAACGCTAATCTGCAAAACGCCTCGGCGGACTACAAAAGAGCCAAAGCGCTAAAAGCTAGCAACACGATCTCTCAAAAGGATTTCGACACCGCAAAGGCCGCGTTTATGGTGGCTGAAGCAAATTTTAAAAGTGCAAAGATAGATTTTGACCACTCGCTTGTGACCGCGCCTTTTGACGGCATGGCGGGCGATACGCAAAAGGACGTGGGCGCGTACGTAAACGTGGGCGAGGATCTGGTGCGCCTTAGCAAATTTGATCCGATCGACGTGGAATTCGGCATCGCGGATGTCGATAGGCTAGAGCTTGATGCAAATTTAAGAAACGGGCAGTGGAAGCAGCTAGGGCGTCAGGTAAGCATAAATCTCGGCGGCAAGGACTACAACGGCACGCTAAGTTTTATCGATAGCGTTATCAATACAAACACCGCGTCCGTCAGCGCCAAGGCTCAAATTCCAAATCCAAGCTTAGAAATTCGCCCTGGAATTTTTACTAAAGTAAGCGTCGAGGGTTTTTATCAGAAAAACGGCTTTAAAATTCCGCAAGTTGCGCTCAAGCAAGATCTTAGCAACACCATAGTCTACGTCGTGCAAGACGGAAAGGTCGCTAAAAAAGTGGTCAAAATCGCAGCTCAAGATACCCGCACGGCGACGATCTCAAGCGGACTGCAAGACGGCGATCAGATCATTTTGGATAATTTTAAAAAGATCAACGTGGGCTCCAAGGTAACTCCCGTACCCGCAAGCACCGATCCTTACGTAGCGGGGCAGTCTGAAGCGTCTCAGAGCAATGCGGAAAGTGGGAAATAATGTTTTCTAAATTTTTCATCAACCGCCCCGTCTTTGCCTGCGTCGTTTCGATCATCATCGTAATCGCGGGCGTTTTGGCTCTTAAAAATTCCTCGGTCGAGGAGTATCCGCAACTCACGCCGCCGCAAATCGTCGTAAGTGCTACATATAGCGGCGCGGATGCGCAAACGATCGCCGACGTCGTCGCAGCCCCTCTTGAAAACGCAATCAATGGCGTTGAAAATATGATCTATATGGAAAGCTCAGCAAGCTCCTCTGGTGACGTTCGTATCAACGTATATTTTCAAATCGGCACAAATCCAGCAGATGCGAAAGTCAATGTAAACAACCGCGTCACGCCAGCTCTTACGCTGCTTCCCGATGAAGTGCGCCGCTATGGCGTAACCGTCACCGAGCGCAGCAGCACGATGCTGGAAGTGCTCGCGTTTTACGATCCTAGCGAACAGATGGACGTCGTAGAGATGCAAAACTACGTGGCTATCAACGTCGTAGATGAGCTAAAGCGCGTGCCGGGCGTCGGCGAGGCTCAGGCTCTGGGTACGAAAGACTATGCTATGAGGATCTGGGTTAAGCCTGAGCTACTTAAGAAATTTAACGTTACGACCGCCGAGATAATCGCCGCAATAAGCGAGCAAAACAGCCAATACGCCGCGGGTAAGATGGGCGAGCAGCCGATGAACTTAGGCAATCCCTACGTATATGCGATCAAGCCCGAGGGTCGTTTAAAAACCGTCGAAGAGTTTGAAAATATCATCATACGCGCGCAAAAAGATGGGAATTTCTTGCGCGTAAAAGATGTCGCCGATGTCAAACTTGGCGGCGCAAGCTACAATATCTCGGCGAAATTTAACGGTAAAGAGATGGTGCCTGTGCTTATCTTTATGCAAAGTGGCGCCAACGCCCTAGCCGTAGTTGAAGCGGTAAATAAGCGCATAGACGAGCTTAAACCAAATTTCCCAGGCGAGCTGACCTACGACGTCGCCTACGATACGACGAGCTTCGTAAAAGTATCAATCGAAGAGGTTGTTCATACCTTCATTGAAGCGTTAATTCTCGTCATCATCGTTATGTATATGTTCTTAGGCAATCTTAGAGCGACGATCATTCCGACGCTTGCTGCACCCGTATCGATCTGCGGCGCGTTTATCGGAATTTATGCCTTCGGATTTTCTATAAATTTAATTACCCTTTTTGCGCTTATTTTAGCTATCGGTATCGTCGTGGACGATGCGATCATAGTAATCGAAAACGTAGAGAGAATTTTGCACGAGGAGCCGGATCTTAGCGTCAAAGAGGCCACCACAAAAGCGATGGGCGAGATCGTAGCGCCCGTAATCTCCATCGTGCTAGTGCTTTCGGCGGTTTTCGTGCCGGTTGCGTTTATGGAGGGTTTTACCGGGGTTATGCAGAGGCAATTTGCTTTAACGCTCGTAGCCTCGGTATGTTTTTCAGGCTTCGTAGCCCTTACCCTAACACCCGCACTTTGCGCCCTAATATTGCAAAAAAAGGAATCTGAGCCTTTTTTCTTTATAAGATGGTTTAATAATCTTTTTAGCATCTCAACTAAAATTTACGCCGCGGGTGTCAGCATGGTTCTTCGCCACGTACTAATCAGCCTCGTTTTTGTGGGCATCATCATCTATGCGATGATAGAGCTACTTAAACTTACTCCGAGCGGCCTAGTGCCTAACGAAGACAAAGGCTCGATTATGGCGATGACTACGCTTCCGTCGGCATCTACTCTACCTAGGACGGAAGCCGATCAGGATTTCATCGCAAGTATCGCTAAAAAGTATCCAAACGTAAAAGATATAACCCAAATCACGGGATACGATATGCTAGCCGGAGCGCTTAGAGAAAATGCGGGAGCTTTTTTTATGAAGCTAAAAGACTGGAAGGAGCGCCCCGGCGATGAAAATTCCAACTTCGCCATAGCTGCCGCGCTAAACGGGCAGCTCTACGGCGCCGATCGCAACTCGATGACTTACGTCGTCACGCCGCCGCCTATTATGGGTCTTTCGCTTACGGGCGGATTTGAGCTCTACGCGCAAAGCACGACGGGCAAGAGCTACGATGAAATTCGCGCAGATATGGATCGCGTAACTGCCAAAGCCAATCAACACCCCGCTTTAAAGCTCGTGCGAACGACGCTGGATACCGATTTCCCGCAGTATAAGCTCTATCTCGATAAAGAGAAGATAAAGATGCTAGGCGTTAAGATAGCCGACATTTTCACCGTACTAAATTCCACCATCGGGCAGTATTACATCAACGACTTTAACCTCATGGGCCGCACGTTTAAGGTCTATATCCGCGCTACGCAAGACTACAGAGACGATCCTAACGATCTAAAATCGCTCTACGTCCGCAGTGGCAGCGGCGATCTGATTGCGTTAAATTCTTTAGTGAGGCTTGAGCGCTCGCTGGGTCCTGATTCCGTTAATAGATTTAACGCCTTCCCAGCAGCGCAGATTATGGGTGAGCCAAACACGGGCTACACCTCGGGTCAGGCGATCGCAGCGATCCAAGAGGTCATAAAAGAGGAGCTTCCTAGCGGATATTCGATCGGCTGGGCAGGTTCCGCGTATCAAGAGGTCAGCGAGACGGGCAAGGGCGCACAGGCATTCGTATTTGGAATGATCTTCGTGTTTTTGATCCTGGCGGCTCAATACGAAAGGTGGCTCATGCCGCTTGCCGTGCTTACCGCCGTGCCGTTTTCGGTATTCGGCGCGCTCGTGTTTACATATTTCCGCGGGCTGAATAACGACATATATTTTCAGATCGGACTTTTGCTTCTAATCGGTCTGGCGGCGAAAAACGCGATTTTGATCGTGGAATTTGCGATGAACGAGCACCTAAATAATCATCGCTCTATCGCCGATGCCGCCATAGAAGCCGCCAAGATGAGGTTCCGCCCTATCGTGATGACGAGCCTTGCGTTCGGTCTTGGCGTGCTTCCGATGGTTATCGCCACCGGCGCTGGCGCTGCTAGCCGCCACGCGCTGGGAACCGGCGTAGTAGGCGGAATGCTCGCGGCATCTACGATCGCGATCTTTTTCGTGCCGCTGTTTTTCTACCTGCTCGAAAGCTTCAACGCTTGGCTTGATAGACGCGGTAAAAAAGTCCAAACTAACGAGGTGAACGATGAAAATAAATAATGCTCTTTTAAGCGCCTTGACGCTTGGAATTTTACTCTGCGGTTGCAACTTCAAGCCCGTTACGCCGCAAAAGCAGACCGGCTTTAAGGCGGATTACGCGAGCACGAACGTTAGTACGCAGTGGTGGAAAAGCTTTAACGATCCGCAGTTAAACGCCCTGATCCAAAGCGCGCTGGAACAAAATTCCGACCTGCAAACCGCGCTGAATAACGTCGAGTACGCGCGGGTAAATTTAGGGCTGAACAAGCTTGAATATCTGCCGAACGTAAATTTAAGCGGCAGCGCGGTGCGTCAAAATAATTTCGGCAACCAGCCTGATCGCAACTCCCATGGCTCGTATCAGATCGGCGCCGTGCTAAGCTACGAGATCGATTTTTGGGGGCGCGTGCGCAACAGCGTAGATTCGGCGCGATCGCGATTTAATGCGACGAAATACGACTACGAAACCGCCAAAAATACGATTACTAGCACGGTTGCGACGACCTATTTTACGCTACTAGCACTAAAGCAGCAGGAGAAAATTTTAAAAGATAGCCTAAAAAGCTATCAGGATACGCAAAACTACCGCAAAAAGCAGCTCGATGCGGGCGCGGTTAGCGAGATCGTATTTTATCAAGCCAAAGCTGCGGTCCAAAGCGCCGAGGCGAGCCTCATAAGCGTGCAAAATCAGCTCTCCGCAGCTCAAACTTCGCTAAATATCCTAACGGGCAAGAGCTACGATGAAATTTTACGCGGCACGGCGCAGACCGCCGCGAAAATGCCTAGCGCGCCGCAGATCCCAAGCGGAATCCCAAGCGACGTGATCCTGCACCGCCCGGACGTCGCAAGCTCGCTCGAAAATCTACGCTCGAGCAACTTCTTAGTGGGCGTCGCCAAGGCAGGTTACTTCCCTACCTTCTCGCTTACCGGCTCGGCAGGATACGCAAGCGGCGAGTTTGACAGGCTATTTACTGCAAACGCGAGCACGTGGAGTATCGGTGGCTCGCTCGTAGGGCCGCTGCTTGATTTCGGCCGCCAAAAAAGGCGCGTAGAGCTTGCGAATTTAGAGCAAAACGCGAGCTTCATCGCATACGACAAGGCGCTTAAAACCGCTTTCGGCGACGTTCGCGACGCGCTTGTAGGCGTGCAAAACGCCAAACTAAGACAGGCAAGCCTCGCCGATCTCGTCGCTTCGCAGAGCAAAATTTATTCAAACGCCTCAAGCAGGTATCAGGCGGGCTACAGCGATCATCTGGAGTTTTTGGATTCGCAGCGAAACCTGCTTAGCGCGCAGCTAAACAAAGTGCAGACCGATCTTGACGTGCTAAACGCGACGGTGAATGCATACAAGGCGCTCGGCGGCGGCTTTAGCATCGAAGATAGCGAAATCAAGGCGCTTATCGGCGCGGAGCAGGACGTACAGCCCGATATGTCCGCCTTCCCAAAGGATAGAATTTTTAATTAGCTTTTTAAATTTACGAGCGGTGCGAAATTTCAAAATATCTCTAAATTTAAAGCGCCGTCGAAATTTTACGGCGCAAGCGGACTATATGAAAGTAAAATCTGTTTGCGCTTTTTAAATTTAGCGCTACGGCGGACGGCAGGTCTAAATTTAAAAAGTAATCTAAATTTTAGAATATCCGCAGCAAGGTAAAATCGCCACTCGACCAGAAAACACAAAGCGATCTGGCTTAGCGGTGCAGTAGAATTTAAAGCAGCACGGCGGAATTTCAAGCGCCGCAGCAAAATTCCAAGCATTGCGATAAAATTCCAAACGCTGCGGTAAAATTCTAAGCGCCTCGTTTTAAATTTAAAGGCGAGTGGTTGCGCGCCGAAACGGAATTTGGCAAAATTTTAGATTTTCGCTATAATCGCGACTTTTAATTTAGATGGGTGTCCGAGCGGTTGAAGGAGCACGCCTGGAACGCGTGTAAAGTGCAAGCTTTCGAGGGTTCGAATCCCTTCCCATCTGCCACTACTTTAAAATTTCATCCCCGCAAAACTCTAAAATTTCGCTTCCCATTCGGCGTAAATTTTATAAATTTAAAGCCCAAATTCCACCCTTGCCGCAAGTCCCACGATCAAAGACAAAATTCCCTCCGCCGAAAATCAAACCCGAAAGCCGCCTAAATTCTATCTCTACGCCCGCCGTTTACCGATATTGCGCTAAAATTCCTTTTAAAATTTCACTTTAAAGGAGAGAAAAATGAGTGAAGAAAAAAGTTGCGCCTGTGCGCACGCAAAATCCCAAAACGTAACCGACGCGCCCGGCAACAACACCGTGTTTATGATCTGGCGCTTTAACGCAGACAAAACCGCCTGCAAAAAGGCTTTCGAGGGCCTTTGCGCTCTGGTGATAAATTTAAACAAAACCGCCGTTACGAGATTCGGCGCGGCTAGCGAAACAAGCTGCGTGCTGGGCGTGGGCTTTGAAGCATGGAAAATGCTCGGCTTGCCGAAGCCTTTGCCGAAGGAGCTAAAAAATTTCGAAGAGATTAAGGGCGATAAACACGCTGCGCCCGCCACCGGAGGCGATATCCATATCCACATCAGAGCGGCAAATCAAGCCGTTTGCTACGATATGGCAAGCGAGATCAGAGCCGCGCTAAAGGATGTCGCGACATGCGAGGAGGAGATCTGCGGCTTTAAATACTACGACGGGCGCGCCATCATCGGCTTTGTGGACGGCACCGAAAACCCGCAGGGCGCAGATCGCGACTTTTTCGCCAAGGTAGGCGACGAAGATGCGGCGTACAAGGGCGGCAGCTATCTTTTTGCGCAAAAATATATCCACGATATGAGCGCGTGGAACGCCGCAGGCGTCGCCGAGCAGGAGCGCGTCATCGGCAGATCCAAACAAAACGACATCGAGATGAGCGAGGAGATAAAGCCCAGCAACTCGCACTCCGCCGCCGCCAACGTCGGCGACGATAAAAAGGTCGTGCGCGACAATATGCCGTTTATGCAGGGCGGCGAGACGGGAACCTACTTCATCGCCTACGCAAGCACCTTTAGCACGCTGGAGCTGATGCTTGAGAGTATGTTTATCGGTCGCCCGCGAGGCAACTACGACCGCCTGCTCGATTTTAGCACGGCAAAGACGGGCGCGCTCTTTTTCGCTCCGACCTTCGATATGCTACAGGCTTATAGCGCAGAGTAAATTTAGCTTTAAATTTAAAGGCGCGCAATGTTTTGCGATCTAAGCCCGTATCAGAGCAGGCGCTGCAAAGAGATCATAGAGGGCAAAGTCGAAAATAGTGAAAACGTTAGGGGTCTGATAGAGTTCATAAACGCTAAATTTAAAGCTCGAGCGATCAGCGCGTTTTACGGCGCGGGCAGGGACTCGGCGTGGCTTAAGATCGTGCTTCGCTTCGATAAAGACGCCGCAAAAATCACCGATAAAAAGTGCATCGAGCGCTATCTCGCCCGCACGCCGCTTTACGCGAAGCTAAACGAGCTAAAGAATTTTTATATCTCGATCGAGTCCTTCGAGTCGCAGATCCGCACCGATCTGATCCAAGGCGCGGTAGAGGAGCTGCTGCGAAACCGAAACGAGCTTTTGGCGCCGCTTAAAATTTGGTATATCGCGGCGGCGTCCGACGCGCCTGTAGTTTTTTATTTCACGAGGCAGGACGCGGCACGCCGCGAAGGTGGCGGAAAGATAGAGCGGCTGATAAGAAATTTTATAGAGAAAGCGCGGGATGCCAAATATCTGAGCCACATGGAATTTAAGCTCTATTTTGACAGCAAGGAGTTCGTGGATCTTGAGTGCGGCGGAAATTTGTTCTATTATTTTAAATAAAATTTTGCAAAGGAGCGAAAATGGATGCGAAGCTTTGCAGAAGGTAACGCAGCTCTCGCGAGGGCTTGAGGAGGGCGGCGTGCAGAGCCTAAAAGCGGCACTAGAGGGCGAAGACGACGAGGTTAGCAAGACGCAAGCTCGCGTGATCTTAGGCGAATACTTCGTGATGAAGGGCCGACCCGCGCAGGCCAGGGAGCATCTAGAGCCCGTGGCGCAAGACGCCGAGCGACTGCGGGATCAATACGATGACCTGCTGGACGATGAAATTTGCAGAGCCGATATACTTTTGGATATGATCGAGCGCTTCGGGTTTTTGGCGGAATAAAACGGCTCGCGATATATGGCGGCACAATAAGCGTCGCGGCGGCGATAAAATTTTAAGATCGGCGAAATGTCAGACTACTCATTTGAAACTATAGGTCGGATGCTGCTAAAATGCGTCCTTGAGGGCGGTGAGCCCGAGCTCGGATTTCGCCTACGCGGCGCAGAGTATATGATCATCGCCTATGCGGATCGCTGCTCGTTTCAAAGATGCGCGGACGAAACGGGCGCAAACGCAAGCGGCGAGCGGTATTTTGCCACGCTGCGGGAACTCTACGCCGCGCCGCAAATAGACGGGCTCTCGTTAAAAGAGCTCTGGAGCGAAGCGGATGATTTTTACTGCTTTGATTTCGAGCTGTGAGATTGCAAGATTTTGTGCGGCGACACGGTAAGCGCACGCGATGCCAATGCGCGGCGTACAAACAAAGGCGCGGACAAATTTTAACGAAACAAAATTTTGAAAGGACACAAGCTAGCTCTGCTTGGGATGGCCTCGCTAAAGCCTGCGGTGAGAATGGCAAATTTAGCGCCATAAAACGCCCGAGCCGCTAGCAATAAATTTTAAAAACGGGAGTAAAAAATTTAATGAAAAATTTTAACGATGAGCCGCGGAGGTCGCAGCAGCCTGAGCAAAACGGCGCCGAGCGCGAAAATCCGCCGCAATTTGATAATAGCTCCCTCATCGTCAAAGACTACAACATCGTGGTATTCTTTATTTATAATCTGATCTTCGCCCCTTTGGCGGTACCGGTGTTTCTGCATATAGGGGATATTTTCCCATACTATACGCCGTTTGTTTTCGTAGCATTCGCCGTCATATCGTATCTAAACAGCGCCCATACGCGCCTTGTGCATTTGACGAACAGGAGTATCAACTACGTAAATAAAGGCAAAATCACGAAATCTATAAAATTTGATGAAATATCGCTCATAAAGCTCACCGCCACGCCGCTATTCGGACATATCATGCCCGCTAGAAATTCCGCAGACATTGTGCTTTCGTTCATCGTGATAAGCGTTGCGTTCGCCGGATTTTTACAGAGCTTTAGAGGGTTTATAATTTTTATTATGAGCGCGGCGGACTTTGAAAGGGTTTGCTATTATCTCTTAAATTATCGACATATTAGCCCGTCAAAAATTTAAAAAGCCGTTTCGACTCCTTAAATTGGTTCAACTTAAATTTGGACGCAAATTTCATAATTTCGCGTGCGTTAAAATTTTGCGGCACATATGTTAAATCATACGATGCGCACGCTAAAATTTTACAGCGCGCGATGCCGAATTTTAAGGAGCGTGGCGTGAAATTTGAAATTCCGCAAAATGCCGTAAATTTCAGAAAATTTCACAAAATTTTGCGGAGCCCTGAAATTTGAAAAGCTCCGCAAATTTAGCTTATGCTACCACCGAATGCCCGCTTCCAGCCAAAACTGCCTGCCCGCCTCATAGACCAGATCGAGCGAGGTATCGCTGCTAAGCCTTGCTTTGTTGCGCTTATTTAGGACGTTGTAGATGTCTAAATTCGTAAAAAATTCCACCTCACCCGTCATCTTTTTAGCGTATCCGATGCGCGCATCCCAGCTGTAGCTTTTGCCGAGATTTACCTTTTCGTATTTGTCGTATCTGGCAGGATACTTGCCCGCAGGCGTCCTGCCCGTGCGGGCGATCGCTTCTTGTGAGCCTTTAAACGATAGAAAGTTATTTACGCTGATGCCGTAGCTTGGGATTTTCGTGATGATATTTAGGCTTGCAGTCCAAGGCCTAGCATAGTCCTGCGCCGGAAGCTCCGATAGCCTCATCAGCCTGCCGTCGTATTCGACGATCTTTTCATCTTCGAGCGTTTCTCTATCAAGCGATATGTCATAAAGGGTGTTGTTCGTTTTCATCTTGATGTGCTCAAAGCCCAGCTCAAAGCCATTTAGCGTACCGAAGGCCTCATAATCATCGATCGTTTTAACGCCGAAGGTTAAAATTTTATTTTCGCTTCTGCCGTCATTAGTAAAGGTTTGATAGTTGTTTTGGTAGTTCGGATTCGGCGCTAGACCTAGATCTCTTCGCGTAGATTTGATGATCTGATCCCTGCCCTTGCGGCTTACATATTTGCCGAAAAACTCGAAATTCCCGAGCTTTTGCTTTGCCCCGAATACCAGCTCATCCTCATAAGGCACCTTTAGCTCATTAAATTTAGTTAGAGACGGGTCTTTTGGCAGTTGCGTCCAGTTTTGCGTATAGGCATTGCGCGGGCGCGTGTAGGTAGTGGCGAGCCCCTCTCGCCCCTCTCTTAATTTGTAGGTAAAGAGATTGCGTCCGTAGTAGCGGTTTGCACCGAAGCTAAGAATCGAATCGCCGTCGCCGAAAATATCGTAGTAGCTGTTAAATCTCGGCGCCGCAGTCGTTTGCTTCATATAATCATCCCTATTTAGTCTTACGCCCGGTCGCAAAGTAAGATCACCGATTTTTATCTCATCCTCCAGATAAACCGCCAAGCTCTTCATATCTACCTTAGTATTGCCCTTGTAATAGCTTTTTCGCGTAAAAAACTGGCCGCTTCTACCACGCCTCGCAAAAGAATCGTCTATCGAGCAGAGCTCGTCATTCGGATCGCAAGCATTTACACCCGCAGGTAGCGGTGCTATTCCGCCAGCGGTCATAAATTCTTTTTTTACATTAAATTTAGCCTCTTGCTTTTTAAACTCAAAGCCTGTGATAAATCTATGCTTACTGCCGCCGAGATCAAATTCATTAAACTCCAGATCCGCGTTGTATGAAAAGCTCTTTTGCGTCTGATCGAGATCCCCAAAGCCACCCTCTATCGCCGAAGCGGATAAAATTTTACTACCCCAATTCTTTACGTTTGAGTATTGCCAAGCCCTGTAATATTCATTCTCGGCATCACGCGAACTCTCCAGCTTGCTGTAGGATAAAATTTGATTAAATCTAGCAAAATCGCCATCGTAGTCGGCTTTAAGCGCTAAATTTAAACCGCCCGATTTCATATCGGCGTAGGAGTCTTTGACGTGGTCGTTAAACATCTTGTTTCGCTCGGGCGCGTAGGTTACGCTAGGCGTAATAGTTAGGCGGTCGCTTGCATACCAAAGCGCTTTTAGAAAGTAGTTGTCTATATTTCGCCTCTGAACTCGCTCGGTGATGGTCGTATCGGCGTTGTATCTTCTGTCGTAGGCCTTGAGCGGAATTTTACTTCTAGTATTTGTGTAGCCGAACATCAAGCCCAGATCCTCTGTAACGGTGCCCTCTAAATTTAACCTAGTGATCCACTTATCGAATCTCGGCTGATTTAACGGAGTAGCGGAGTTTTCAAAGCTCTGTTCATCGCCGTAGATATGGTATCTAGTCCAACTATCCTCGGTGTGCTGCATCGAAAACTTGCCGTGAAAGCCCGCACGCGGATCTCGCGTCTTAGCCTCCACCACGCCGCCGGTAAATCCGCCGTATTTGGCGGAGACGCCGCTATCGTGCACCTCGACGCTCCGTAAAAAATCGCTATCGATCGCCATACCTTGCGAGACGGAATTCATCGTATCAAACGCCGAAAAGCGCGTAGGATTGCCGCCCGGATTTCTAGCGGGATCAAGATCGTTATTCATATTCGCGCCGTCAAGCATAAAGTTGTTTTGCCAATACTTCGCGCCGTTGATACTGATATTTGCGGGGCTGATCTCGCCTAGCGTCGTGCTCTGGCGGTTTGTGGAGCTGAATTGCACATTTGGATTGGTACGCAAAAGCTGCACGAAGTCGCCGTTGCCGCTAGGCATCGACTCGATCATCGTCCTGCTTATTTTTTGCGTACCGCCATAGCTATCGCCGACGCTCGTCAGGCTCGAGTCGATGTTACCGACGACGACTATTTCGGGGAATTTATAACTATTTATCGTCGCAGTGGAACTCTGCGCGCCTGGATTTTCTTTGGTAGCAACGCTTCTGGTTGCGTTATTTTCAGACGAATCCTGCGCGACGCTTAGGCCGCAAAGACACGCCGCGACTATTAAGGAGCGTGCAAGCCCCCCCCGCAGCGATTTTGAGTGGATTTCTCGCCTTTTATGGAAGCGGAATAATTGCGACCTGCGCCGCTTTTACATGGCTTACAGGCCCAAAAACCGACAATCATCTTTTCTCCTTTTTTGAAAATAAAAATTAAAACTGTGGAAATTTAGCCAATAATATTTTAAATTTCAATAAAAGTGATAACAATTATACGACTTATGCAAACAATAGAAAAAATGTAACAAAATAGCGATATATCAGCGAGGCAATTCTATTCCAAAATAAAATTTATCTAAGATATATGTGCGGCGCAGATGGGTTTAATTGAGCTTTATTCTTGAGTTCGTTTTTAAACTGCATAAATTTACGAAGCCGAAATTTACCTTGCAAGCGCCGTTAAATTTAAATGCGCTTAGCAAATTTAACGAGCAAAATTTAAAGGCGCCGAGCCCGCTAAAATTTCGGCGCGTTTATCCTTACCGTCTCATCGGTGTCAAAAATATATGTCTGCGCCGCCTCCGCGATATCCTTCGGCGAGATGGAATTTATGATCTTTTCAAAGGTCTTAAAATCGGCGATCTCCTCATTCCAAAGCGCGTATTTTGCGAGTGCGTCATTCCAAAACTCAGGGCTTTCTCGAGCGGTACGCGCCGTGATAATCTGAGATTTTTTAAAATTTTCAAGATGCCTCGCTACGTCCGATCCGCCGCCTGCGATTTCTGCAAAAATTTCTCTAATTGCGGATAAAATTTGATCCGTATTTTGCGGCGCGCAGGAAAACGAAATATGAAGGCTCGAGTGTTCATACGGGATGCGGCTTAGGCTCGAAGCGACCGAAAAGCCGTAAGTGCGCCCCTCGTCCTCTCTGATGCGCTCTCTAAGTGCTTCCTGAAGCACCGAAGCTAGAGCTGAAATTTTTATCGTATTTTCAAGCGAATGCGGAGTGGATCTGTTTATCGCAGTAAGCGCGACGTCGCTTCTAGGGGAGTTTTGATAGTTGCGTATAAAAACATGCCGTCCGCTTAAGCTGCGGATACCGTCGTCTTGAAAATCCTCGCGTTCGCCGCGAGCGGGCAGGTTCGCCAGATATTTTTTTATGAGGGCTTCGGCGTCTTTTAACTCAAAATCGCCGCTAAGCACGAAAGTGTAGGATGCGGCGTTGCTAAATTTATCATAGATGATCTTTTTCAACTCCTCTGCGTTAAGAGCTTTGATCTGCGCGGCGCTTAGCGGGCGCATTCGCGCATTGCCGCCGTAAAAAAACTCGCTAAATTCCCTGCTAAATTTATATCCGGGCAGTTTCTCGTTTCGCGCAAGCTCGTCGAGCGATTTGATCTTTAAATTTTGCAGCGCCTTCTCGTCCACGCGCGGAGAGCTAATCTCTAAGTTTATCGCTTCCAGCAGCCATTTTAGATCCCGCGAGCCGCAGCTTCCGTAAAATCCGTGCGAGAATGCGGAGATATTTTTGCGGTAATTCACCTGCCGCCCGCTTAAAATTTGCGAAATTTCATAATTGTTAAACTCGCCTGCGCCGCTTTCGTTTGAAAGCATCGCGGCAAAGCTGCCAAGCCCGGGATACGCTAGATTGGACATTCCGCCTCTGCTTACCGCGGCAAACGAGATGAAATCCTTGCGCGTCTTAAGCGGCTTTAAGATCACGGTCGCGTTATTTTCAAGCAGGCAGGTATAAAATTTAAATTGCGGCTCAAAGCTCTTGCTTAAAATTTTGCCCTCAGGTAGGTTTTTAGAAACCAAGCTACCCGGCAGCTTTTTATGCGCGGCATGCGTATTTACCGCCCTGGCGTCATCCTGCAACTTCTTAAATTTGGTCTCATCCAGATTATATCCAGAGCCGCTAAATACGCTTACATGCACCTCGCCCAGATCCGTCAGGCGCTTAAATTCTAAATTTAGCTCCTCTAGGCTGATCTCGCGCAGCAGTTTTACCTCCAAATCCCTCTGTTTTGCGGCGCTAGGCAGGACGGCTCCCGATTTTACGGCATGAAGAATCTCTCTTGCAAAAAACGCGGAATTTGCGCTTTTTTTGCGCTCGAAGGCGCTGTGCCGCGAACTGATCAAAGCATCCTTTGCGAGGGCGAAATCGCGCGCATCAAAGCCGCTATCTCGCAAGCCTTTGATTAGCCCGAGCGCCTGCGAGATCGCGCCGTCAAAGTCTCCGCCCAAAACGGCGACGTCAAAGTTATAGATCGTTTTTTGAAACTGCAAATTGGACCTGGAAAAATTAACTCGCAACAGCGCGCCTTCGCTAGCCTTCGCTCGCTCGTAAATCGTAGAAATAAGGCTTGAGATAAGCTCGCTTTTTAAAATTTTCCTCGCATTCGCCTCGCTATTTGGCGGCGCAAATTCCTCCCAAAACGAAATTTTGACGGAATTTAGCGACGTTTCATTCGTATCGTAATTGTAAATTTTCAAACCCTGTCTCGGCGGAATGCCCATATCCGGGCGGGCGTAGGAGTTTGTATTTTTAAGAGGCGAAAAATTTTGCTCTAGCAGTTTTAAAATTTTATCCCTTTTAAAATCGCCCACGGCTATAAATTTCATAGACCTGGGCTGGTAAATTTTTTGATAAAGCTCCTTGATTCGCTGCGCGCTTACGGATTTTACGACCGCCATATCGCCTATCGGCGCATGATTAAAATACGCGCTGCCGCCGTAAAGCTCCTCATCCATCCGCTCGTAAAGCCTTGCGATCGGCGTATCGCGGCTGCGCGCCTCCTCGATTATGACGCCTCTTTCTTTTACGAGCTCGAGCGGATTGAACTCCACTCCGTCCGCAATCGAAGCAAAAATTTTAAAAACGTCCTTTAAATTTTCTTCGCTAACCGCGATGTTAAGCGTGTAAATCGTGCTGTCATAGCCCGTCTGCGCATTTACGTCGGCGCCGAATTTCACGCCCAGACTCTGCAATTTTTTGATGAGCTCGTTTTTGCTAAAATCGCGACTTCCGTTAAAGGACATATGCTCGATGAAGTGCACAAGCCCGCGCTCATTAGGGCTCTCGTCGATCGAGCCCGCATCCACGATGAGATAAAAAACGGCGGAATTCTTAGGCACGGAATTTTCTAAAATATAGTATCTAAGCCCGTTTGGCAGCGATCCTCGCAGGACGGCTTCGTCCCACTCAAGCGCAAAAGCCCCTGCACAAAGCAGTAAAAATAGTAAAATTTTTCGCATTTAAAGCCCTTTATTTCTAGTAAAATTTCGTCTCTCAGATATTTCGGCAGGCTCTTCTCTTTCGGCTTATCAATCTGCCCGCCTGGTCATTTTTGGATTTGCTCGCCTCGACTCGTTAGCCTGCGATATCTCTTAGATCCGCCTACTTTTAACCCGCCTGCTCGCTGCGCTAGTCCCGCTCTGTTTCGCGAGCGCATCGGTTCTAGGCTTGCGCTACGCGGCTCCTCTCATTTATTTTATCGCTCAGAGGTACGCAGGCGCATTTGATCTTTATCTGCACGGCGGCACGGCAGTACGACGGCGCGCTCGTGCAAGATAAATTTTGAAATTTACTTGGACTCTGGCTAAATTTAAAAAGCGCGAGTCGGTAAATTTTAAAATTTTGCGCCTCGCGTGGTGGACTACTAGGCTTTGAAATTTTATAGCTAAATTTCGCGACTAGCTTTCACGACCGCTTTTATATCCGGACTGACGAGTATTTAAATTTAGCATCGCCCTTCTCTTGCTGCGCGCTGTTTTAATACGGATCGATCAAAAAAATTGCCGATGTTTCATCCAAAATACAGCTACAATGCACTCGAGTTTAACACGAACCGACTAAAAGCTTCTCGGCATATTTTGACTCCTACCGCCGTATAAAATTTTGACGCTCCATCTTGGTGCGCGCACGAGCTGCCGCCTACGCCGCCTGCTACGAAATAAAATTTTAGCCTAAAGAGCATTAAATGAAAATTAGTATAAATAAAATGTGAAATTTTTGAAGTTAAAATGGAATTTCGTATTAGACTAAAATGGCCGGGAGATAGGGATTCGAACCCCAGGAGGCTTTCACCTCAACGGTTTTCAAGACCGCCGCTTTCGACCGCTCAGCCATCTCCCGATTAAGGGCGGGTAGACCCCGCCGAAAGTTCGCGTAGACAAGACCTGCGCGTAGAATTTATTCGGTTTTTTCTCCGACCCACTCAGCGCCGTTGTGAACCTTTTCTTTGGTCCATTGAGCCGCATTGTGTGAGTCCTCTTTTACGCCGTGCCAAGTATTAGAGCACCCGCTAAAAACCATCAATGCCAAAAGAGCCGCTAGTATGTATCTCATAATAACTCCTTTTTAGGATCTGGAGGCGACACCCGGATTCGAACCGGGGATCAAAGCTTTGCAGGCTCATGCCTTACCACTTGGCTATGTCGCCACGCCGGCTTATTAGGTGGTGCCCGGAGCCGGACTTGAACCGGCACGGAAAAAATTCCGAGGGATTTTAAGTCCCTTGCGTCTACCGATTCCGCCATCCGGGCACGTTTAATACAAAAACAGAA
>NZ_CALKTC010000037.1 GCF_937996225.1 uncultured Campylobacter sp.
ATTCTGTGCGGGCGCGCTAGCTAAAATTTTGTCTTATTTTTAAATCGAATGAGTTCGCCATTTCTGCAGCGGCGGAATTTACGAGCTCTATGGCGAACAAGCCGCCAAACCCGCATTGCATTTAAATTTTAAAATTTAGCGACTTTAGAAATTTTAGATCAAAATTTACGCTTAAAATTTTAAATTTAGAGATTGTAAATTTAGCGCCCACGGCAGGGCAAAATTTTGATTTTTAGCGGCGCGAGCCTACGTCCACAACCATTAAAATCAAAATTTAACGCAGCATAGGTAGATGCGCCCGCGACTGCGAACTTGCTGGATAAAAAATCAAGCCAAGAACGCAAACGCTAAAATAGTGCGTCTTGCGCCGCAGTCTTATTAAGACACAAACGCAAACTTCAAAATTTCACCGCTCGCGCAAACAGCAAAATAAAGCGAGCCGCGTCGAGCCGTATTTTACTACCAAAGCGAGCCGCAAATCAAAACACATTCCGCCGCCCGAGCGAGCCTTAAATTTAAACTGCGTTTCGCCGCCGAGCTGCAAACCAAACCTGTGCGCCAAATCCTGTCAATCTGCGCAATAAAATTTGGCTTTAATTCGGCTGAAACTTCGCACGCAAAACCGCGATAAGCAAGATCAGATAAATTCCTTCTCCAAAGGCTGCATCGCATTGCCCTCGGCGTCGAAAAGTACCCGCCCGCAGACCTCGCAGACTTCATCTCTAGGCGACGGCTCGTTCGCATCCAGCTGCCACGCGGACATCTCGCCGCACTCACAGTTTATGACGTAAAGGATCTGCCTCTTGCGGCGCTTGCCCCATGGCGCGATGTCCCAAAATAGCTCCTCGCGCTTGCCTAGCTTTTTAAAATCTTTCTCGGCGTCCTTGTGCGCGACGAGCAGATAATAAGCGTCGCTATGAAGATCCAAAGTAAAGAGCCTAAAATCGCTCTTCTTCAGCGCCTTTTGAAACTCGTTCATCAAAAATAGGCTCGCATCGCCGCGCTCGAAATCCTCTTTTTCCGCTTCTTTTTCGAGCCTTGCGTAAATTTTATCGCACTCTAGAGCCACGCCGCTTTGCAGCGCATCAAGCCTAGAGCGGATAAATTTACCCACATCGCCCGTGCTGTCCTCACCCGCCCAGTCAAGCACCCGCACGAGCTCTTTTGCGATAAGCGCGTCCAAAAACTCGCCGTCACCAAGCTCGCCTATCTTTTCAAAATCGCCCGTCTCGCCCGCTTTCTCGAAATTATTCGATTTGC
>NZ_CALKTC010000038.1 GCF_937996225.1 uncultured Campylobacter sp.
ACGACCACCACGCAGACAGCATAAATAAACCGAAGTTTGAAGCTTTTCAAAATTTTCCCTTAGAATTTTGCCCGCGACTATACCCAATGAGTACTTAATAAAATATAAATACTATATAGGCGAAATAGGCAAAGCTAGCTGAAAAATGCGGTTAAGCCGGGTTTGAATGATGAAATCTTTCGAGTAAATTTGGCGAACGAATGTCGTCATAGACCATATTTGCGTAATCGTATCCCTATTTACACGCTACGCTAGGCCCTATATCCGAAGCTCGTTCGCCGTAAATTTTACCGCAACATCTTTGCGTAGGCTTTTCTTAAAAGCACAGACCACCAAAATTATCGTAGTGTTAATAAGCGGCGAGCAGCCGCTACCGTATCATAAAAACCGCTATTTTGCGGACTGTTTGCAAGCTGCTCGCGCGGTCATGAAGTGCGCTTCGCGCCTATTTGCCGATAAAATTTTTCTGCAGCCACTCCATCGCTTTTTCTTCGCTTTCAAATCTGCCGCTTTTGGCGACTTGAAACTGCCCCTCGTAGAAGCGAATTCTGATACCGTCTTGGACGCTATCTACCTTGATGCGCGTGATCCTGTCTTTGTTTAGATAGGTTCGTTCGTTTAGCTTTACAAACATCGTTTCTCCTTTAAATTTAATGGTTTTTATCTTTCGCTTTACTTGCGTCTTTCTCGCCCTCTTTTTTCAAAAAAAGCTCCTTAAAGCGCTCGTTTGCGTAGTTTTCTATATCGCTTTGCAGCTGCTTATACGCGGCGATCAGCTCATAAGCGCGCGCATTTAGCGTCGTGCCTGCGGCATTGCCGCCGCCTTGCTTGGTGCTAAAGAGCTCCTCTTGCAGATTTTTTTGTAAAATTTGCAGATGGCTCCAGCACTTTTTGTAGTTCATCCCTAAAACCTCGGCGGCTTTAGAGATGGAGCCCGTCTGGGCGATCACGTCTAGCACTTCGGTTTTGCCCTTGCCGAAAATGAGCTCGCCCTGCGCATTTTCGATCCAAGTTTTTGTTTTTACCCTCATTCTTTTGCCTTTCTTCTCCTTAAAGCAGCCCAGCTGACAATATTTCACATCTATGGCGTGCTCCTTAAGCGTAGAGCGCACGGTATCAAACCCAACTCCGCCGCTAGCTACGGCGCGGGCGTCGCGGCAAAAAATCCGCCTTTTCTCATCCAAAAACGGATTTAGCTTTTGCAGCGCCTTTATGCTGCCTCCACTACATTGCATCTTGCCGAACTGTCCGAGTTCGCAGCGATCTATCCGTATCCCTTCGCGTGCTGCGAGATCTCCTACGACGCCCGCGTCCACGCCTAATTTGGCGGCGATCTTAAACGCTGCACCGCAATCGAGCTTGCCGCTTGGATTTAGTAAATTTAAAATCAGCCTTTTGATCTCGCTTGCTTTTTTATCGTCTATCTTGATATCTATCTCCATGCCGCCCTCTTAACTCAAAATTCTCTCTTCGCCGCTATAGACGTTTAAATTTTCGCCGCGCGCGAAGCCGCAAAGGGTAAGATCAAATTTACGCGCAATCACGACACCTAGGCTCGTAGGGGCCGTGCGCGAAACAAGCGCGCTAACGCCGCTCATCACGGCTTTGGCGACCATTTCGGAGCTTAGCCTGCCGCTTACCAAAAGAAGCGAGCCCTGCGTATCGCACCCCGCCAAGACCGCCTTGCCGACGGATTTATCGATGGTATTGTGCTGGGCGATATCCTCGCCGATAAAATACTCGCCCGCGGTAAAGAGCTTTGCGGTGTGCACGCAGCCCGTCATCTCATAAAGCTCGCACTGCGTGTAAAACTCGCTCATCAAATTTAAAATTTCATTCTTATGAAATTTAGCGTCCGAGCGGACTTTACGCGCCGCCATAGCTGCAGGATCGATATTTGCGGTAGAGCTGCGCCCGCAGCCGCTGATGATGACTTTTTCGGTATCGAAGCTATTTAGCCGCTTTTCGTTTATCTCGCCGCAGACATTCACGCTAAGCCCGTCCGGCGCGAGCTCTATGCTTCTTATGCGGCTTGGATCCGAGATCAAATTTTCGCTCAGCAAATATCCTACCGCAAGCGCCTTTAAATCGCTCGGAGTCGCCATAAGCGCACCGAAACGCTTGCCGTTTAGTAAAATTTCAAGCTTGATCTCGCGCACCAAGATATCGCTTACGATCCTTCTTTCATCCCCTTTAAATTTAACTATCTCCGCCCTATAAATCGGCTCCATAGACCTTCCTTATTTTAATTTCGCCCGTATCGTAGTGAAATTTTGCTTAAATAGCCTTAATTCGCCGAAGTAAAGCCGAAGCGGCGTGCGTAAATTTAAAGCGCTCGCAGTTTTGTATTTAAAAAATCGCGTGGAAAATTCCACGAGCCGCTCGCACCGTGAGCACAAGCGGCCATGAAGCGCCCGCAAAGATAAAATTTCATCAAATTTTGCCGTAGCCGCGATTAAATTTCATCTTTGCAAAGCGGGCGGAATTTACCGCCCAAACTACCTATGCACCGGCGATAGATAAGGTTTCTCGGAGTGCATTGACATCTCGTTTTGTCTTCTGAACTCGATAAACTCGCTCTCGCTAAGCTTTCTGATATTTGCGATCGTCATCTTTAGCGGCGGGATACCCGATAGCGGATCCAGATCGCCCGCATGCACGAGCTCGTTGCCGTCGGCCTCGCTGTAATGGAAGGTCGTAAAGATCGTACCCTCTTTCAGATCCGGATTTATACGAAGCTTTGCGGCGATCTGACCGCGCTTATTTTTGACAAGCGCGTAGCAGCCTTCGGTAAGCTCACGTTCGCGTGCGATGTCGGGGCTAACCTCGATGAGCGCGCCTTCTGCGCCCGCACCGTACTCTAGCGCGCGGCACTCTCTCGTCATCGTGCCCGTATGGTAGTGATAAACCTTACGCCCAGTCGTAAATAAGCACGGATAAATTTCATCCGGTATTTCACTAAGCGCGCCGCTTCCCACCGGATAATCATCAGGAATTTTCATCTTGGCTCTAAAATCCGCCTCAGCTTTAGCGCGCCCCTCTTTATCATCCACGTAAAGTACCGGCACCATTCTAAATTTACCATCAGGCAGCATCGATTTATGATCTGCGTAAAGAACCGGTGTGCCCGGATGATCTTCATCAGGACATGGCCAGCTGATACCACCTAGCTTATCTAGCCTATAGTAGCTAATACCGCCGAAAAATTTAGGCATTAATGCACGCACTTCGTTCCAAATTTCTTCCGCACTTAAAAAATCAAACCCTTCAAGTCCCATTCTTTGCGCGATATTGCAAACTACCTTCCAATCAGGCTCTACGCCAGGAGCCGGCTCGCTTGCCTTGCGCGTGCGCTGGACGCGACGGGAAGTGTTTAAAAAGGTGCCATCCTTCTCGCCCCAGCCGGCAGCAGGTAGTACGACATCGGCTTTCTGTGCGCTCTCGGTAAAGAAAAGATCCTGCACGATAAAGCAATCCAAATGGTGCGTTGCATGCACAAAGTGTTCCGTCCAAGGATCGCTCATTACGGGATTTTCACCGTAAACGTAGAGTAGCTTCAGCTCGCCGCTATCCATCTTATCCGGAGCAATCGTAAGTTTAAAGCCTGGAGTTGGATTTAGCTCGAAGTGCCATACTCTGCGCGCCTGCTCCTGAGCGTAAGCGGAATTTACCGCACCTGCCGGGATGACGTTAGGTAGCGCGCCCATATCGCATGCGCCCTGGACGTTATTTTGACCGCGCAAAGGATTTACGCCCGCGCCTCTTTTGCCTAAATTTCCCGTCAAAATGGCTAAATTTGAAAGCGAAAATACATTTGACGTACCGTCGCTAAACTGCGTGATACCCATCGTGTAGCAGATCGCCGCTGCGCCTGCTTTAGCATACATTCTAGCAGCTTCGATTACGAGCTCTTTTTTCACGCCGGTCTCGCGCTCAAAGCGCTCAGGAGTAAAGTCCTTAACCGCTTCTTTTAAATACTCGTAGCCGTGAGCGTAGTTTTTGATAAACTCGTCATCTTGCAGATTTTCAGCAATGATAACATTCATAATGGTATTTAGCGTCTTAATGTTCGCGCCCACTGGGATTTGCAGATAGATATCAGCTTTTTTCGCCATATCTGTGCGCTTCGGATCTACGACAATCATCTTAGCGCCGCGCTGAAGCCCACGCTGCATCTGCATAGCGATGATCGGGTGACACTCGCTCGTGTTTGTGCCGATGAGTAAAAATACGTCCGTATCGGTAGCGAATTCTACCAAATCGTTCGTCATCGTTCCGTTTCCTAGCGTGTTGGCAAGACCTGCCACTGTAGGAGCGTGTCAAAGACGGGCGCAGTGATCGACGTTATTGCTGCCCTGAGCACGGAAAAATTTCTGAAAAACGTAGTTGTCTTCGTTATTTGAGCGCGCCGAGCTAAAACCCATTATTGAGCTTGGGCCATATTTAGCGACGGTCTCTTTAAATTTAGACGCTACAAAATCATAAGCCTCTTCAAAGCTTACCTCCTCCAGCTTACCGCTTCTATCAAATACTCCGTTTTTCTTACGGATCATAGGTTTGGCAAGGCGTTTTGGAGAGTTTACGAACTCCCAGCCGAACATCCCTTTTAAGCATAGCTCGCCGTCATTTACGTGATGGGCCTGCGTAGGGCGCGCGTTTACGATCCTGCCGTCTTTTACGATAAGATCGATACCACAGCCGGTGCCGCAGTAAGGACAAGTCGTTTTGACAATCTTTTCTCTGGACTGCATAATATTCCTTTCAAGAATTTTGGTTTGCACGGCTATTATACTTTCTAGATTATAAAAGAATTTTTAAATTAGTGAATTTTTTTAAGCGAAATTTAAGCGATATGCAAATCCAGCATATTAAATTGAATAGTTAAATTTTACGCTTTTGCCTCGATAATGACGGCGTTTTAGTGTAAAATTTATCGCTTATCACAAAAGACGCTTTTTAAGCTAACTTTTATAATTTTAATAGAATTTTGAAATTATATTACGCTCCGTTTTATTTCAAAGCACGATTAAATTTTTATGAAATTTTAATGCTAATTTATCGGTATAATATATTAATTTAATTAAATGAAAATATATATTAAAATTTATCAAAAACTCGTTGTCCTGATAAAATTTGAACCACTAAATTTAAAATTTATAAAATTATTATCTTATATCTGAAATCTATGTAGAAAAAACCTTGATTTTAATCTAGACTAAGCCGTTTTTTTATGCTATTATCCAAAACGTTAATAGAAATTTACATTCTAAACGAAAGGTTAATCTCATGGATAGACGAGACTTTATAAAAAGCTCTGCAGCAGCGGCTGCCTGTAGCGTTGCAGGTATCAGCTTGCCTAGCAGTCTTAGCGCTACTGACGAAGCCGAAAAAGGTTGGCGCTGGGACAAGGCGGCCTGTCGCTTCTGCGGCACCGGCTGCGGCATCATGGTAGCCACCAAAGACGGCAAGATCGTAGCGGTCAAAGGCGATCCGTTAGCGCCCGTAAATCGCGGTCTAAACTGCATCAAAGGCTATTTCAACGCCAAGATCATGTACGGCGCCGATCGCATCACCAAGCCTCTTTTGCGCGTAAATTCCAAAGGCGAATTCGACAAAAAGGGAAAATTTATCGAGATCAGCTGGCAAAGAGCGTTCGACGAAATGGAGAAGCATTTCAGGCGCGCCTATAACGAAGGCGGTCCCGAGGGCTTTGCCGTACTTGGTAGCGGTCAATACACGATCCCGGAAGGTTACGCCGCAGCAAAGCTAGTAAAGGCGGGCTTTCGCTCCAATAATCTCGATCCTAATGCTCGCCAGTGCATGGCCAGCGCCGTCGTAGGTTTTATGCAAACCTTCGGTATCGACGAGCCTGCGGGCGTTTTCGACGATATCGAGCTAACCGATACCATCATCGCTTGGGGCGCGAATATGGCTGAGATGCACCCTATCCTTTGGTCTCGCGTCTCCGACCACAAGCTTCGCAACCCGGACCGCGTAAAAGTTATAAATCTCTCGACCTACTCTAGCCGCACTTCAAACATCGCCGATATCGAAATTATATTCCGTCCGAATACCGATTTGGCGATATGGAACTACATAGCAAGGGAGATCGTCTACAACCACCCGGATATGATAGATGAGAAATTTATTAAAGAGCACTGTGTGTTCGCTACAGGCCCTGTGGATATCGGCTACGGCTTGCGAGAAGATATAAATCATAAAAAATACCGCAAAACCGAGCTTGATACCGCGGCTAAGCAAAAATCCAAAATTTTAAGCAAATCCGAGGGCGTTACGTTAGCATATCTGGGTATGAAAGAGGGCGACGTACTCGAAAACAAACACTCTGACAAATCGGATGCTCACTGGCTCATAAGCTTTGAAGAATTTAAAAAAGCGCTGGAGCCCTACACGTTAGAATTTGTAGCGCCTTTGGCCAAGGGTAACGAAGATGAGGATTTAGAGGCGTTTAAGACCAAGCTAAAGCAGCTGGCAGATTTTTATATAGAAAAAGATCGCAAAGTAGTAAGCTTTTGGACGATGGGCTTTAATCAGCACTCAAGAGGAACCTGGGTCAATGAGCAAAGTTACATGGTGCATTTTCTGCTCGGCAAGCAAGCTAAGCCGGGCTCCGGAGCGTTTTCGCTTACCGGTCAGCCTAGCGCTTGCGGCACGGCTAGAGAGGTGGGCACGTTTTCTCACCGCCTACCTGCCGATATGGTCGTGGCAAATCCGGCACACAGAAAGGTTTCCGAAAAAATTTGGAAGCTTCCAGAGAACACGATAAACCCAAAACCGGGCGCACACTACGTGCAGGCTCTACGCAATCTCGAAGATGGCAAGATAAAATGGCTGTGGGTTCAGGTAAATAACCCGTGGCAGCAGATCGCCAACGCAAACCACTGGATAGCCGCGGCGCGCGAGATGGATAACTTCATCGTAGTAAGCGAGCCATATCCGGGACTAAGCGCGAAGGTAGCCGATCTAATCCTGCCGACCGCGATGATCTACGAAAAATGGGGCGCATACGGCAATGCCGAGCGCAGAACTCAGTGGTGGAGGCAGCAGGTTCTTCCTGTGGGCGACGCTATGAGCGATACGTGGCAGATGTTAGAGTTTTCCAAGCGCTTCAAACTTAAGGATTTTTGGGGCGAGGTTAAAGTAAATGATAAGCTTACGTTACCAAGTGTCTTAGATAAAATTTCAGAATTCGGCTATACGCCAGAGACTACACTATTTGAAGTGCTCTTTGCAAACAAAGACGCTCAGGCTTTCGCGGCAAAAGATCTGATTATGGCAAGCTTCGATAACTCCGAAGTAAACGGCGACTCTCGTGGCGTAATCGGCAGCGACGGCAAAGAATTTAAAGGATATGGCTTTTTCATCCAGAAATATCTTTGGGAGGAGTACCGCAAATTTGGCACCGGTCACGGACACGACCTAGCCGATTTCGATACATATCACCGAGTGCGCGGTCTTAGATGGCCGGTCGTAGACGGCAAAGAAACACTTTGGCGCTTCAACGCTCAATACGATCCTTATGCTAAAAAAGCGGCTCCGGATAGTGACTTTGCCTTTTATGGCAACGCCAAAGCGGCGCTTCCTAGCGGCGATCTGAAATCTGCTACTTCAGGCGAAGAGAAAACAAGCCTTGCCAATAAAGCTAAAATTTTCTTCCGCCCATATATGGATCCTGTAGAAGTGCCGAGCGAGGAATATCCTTTCTGGCTATGTACGGGTCGCGTGCTAGAGCACTGGCATACGGGTACTATGACTATGCGCGTGCCGGAGCTTTATCGCGCCGTACCGGAAGCAAGATGCTATATGAATGAAGCCGACGGCGCCAAAATCGGCGTACAACAAAACGAGATCGTCTGGATCGAGTCGCGCCGCGGCAAAGTCAAAGCGCGCGTGGACTTTCACGGACGTAACGTTCCGCCGAAGGGACTTATTTTCGTGCCGTTTTTTGACGAGAAAGTCTACATAAACCGCGTCACGCTCGATCATACCTGTCCGCTTTCAAAAGAGACCGACTACAAAAAATGCGCGGTTAAAATTTACAAGGCGTAAATTATGGATAGGCGTGAGGTCTTAGGTATTCTTTCTTTAGCTGCTGGCGTTGGCGTTTTGGGGCTCGGAGTCGCAAACTCTAGCGAGCACGCCAGACTCCGCCCGCCCGCAGCTATAGGCGAGAAAGAATTTCTTAGCAAATGCCTAAGGTGCGGACTTTGTGTCGAGGCGTGCCCATTTGATACGCTTAAGCTTGCGAGCTTTTGCGATCATGCTATTGCAAACGGCACACCGTTTTTTATCCCGCGCGAAATTCCATGCTATATGTGCGACGACATACCTTGCGTCGCGGCCTGTCCTAGCGACGCACTAGATAAAAGCCTGGTAAGCGAAGACTCCAAGCTTAACGTGCGTCTATCCAAAATGGGCGTTGCGGTCATAGATACGGAGCATTGCATCGCTTATGCGGGTATCCAATGCGACGCGTGCGTGCGAAACTGCCCCGTGATGGACAAGGCGCTCAGGATCGATTACCGTCACAATAACCGCACCGAAAAGCACGCCCTGCTCGTGCCTGTCGTAGATAGCGACTATTGCACGGGTTGCGGCAAGTGCGAGCATGCCTGCGTCACGAAAAAGGCGGCTATCAGCGTCGTGGAACGCGAGCGCGTCATAGGAATTTCCAGCGATAACTACGTCAAAGGCTGGATCAAGGGCGACGACGCGAAGCTAAAGGACGCAGACACCAAAATCAAGCTCGATCCGCAAAAGAGTAAGGATTACTTAAACGAGGACGATCTAATGGAAGGAACTAGGCAATGAAATACACTATTTTAAGGCGTTTGAGCCAAATTTCTATTCTAGTCCTTTTTATTTTAGGAAATAATTTCGCCTTCAAAGCCGCGAGCGAAAACGGAATTTTATCAGGAATTCTAAAGGGCAATCTAAGCTCGTCGAAACTTTTCGGCACGATTAATCTAAGCGATCCGTTTGCAACGGCGCAGATGCTGTTAGCTAGCTTTTCTTTGGGCGCTACGGCGGTTATCGGAGCGCTTATCGTAGGAGCATTTTATGCGCTTATAGCGCCGCGATTATATTGCTCGTGGGTCTGCCCGATAAATTTACTGACCGATCTTGCCGCGTGGCTTCGTAAAAAATTTGGCGTGCACACCAAAATTTTAAACGTAAATCGCAAAGCTCGCTACGTCCTAGCGGTGCTAGCGCTTGTTTGCAGCGGAGCTTTCGGCTTTGCGGCGTTTGAGAGCGTAAGCTTTATCTCACTTTTCGCGCGCGCCGTCATATCGCTGAGTGCCAGTGCGTTTGCAATCGCGCTACTGATCGTAGTTTTTGAAATTTTTGCAGGCGATCGCACTATCTGCTCGCGGCTATGCCCGCTCGGCGGATTTTGGGCTGCGCTTAGCTATTTTAGCGTCATTCGCATTCGCCACGAGGTAGATAAATGCACGATGTGCGGCAAATGCAAAATGGTCTGCCCCGAAGTGCAAGTACTTAAGATAGTCGGGCGCGAAAACGGGTGCGTTAGTAGCGAGTGTATCAGCTGCGGACGCTGCATCGATGTATGCGACGACGATGCGTTAAATTTTAGTATATTAGGAGTGAAAAAATGAAAAAAATGGTTTTAGGCTTGGCTCTTGCATGCTGTGCGGCGCTGTTTGCCGCGGACAAGACGGCATCTATAGACGCCGATAGCATGGGCTTTATAAAAAGCGTAGATGAATCGGCGCAAAATAAAAATTCCCTGCCCGATTTCAAATATAGCGAGGACGCTCCGGGCGCCGCTTCGAAAATCGAGCGCAGCTTCGAAAACGCTCCGCCGCTCATACCGCACAGTCTGGACGGGCTTGTACCGATCACAAAGGATAACAATATGTGCGTAACCTGCCATATGCCCGATGTCGCTAAGGATGTAGGCTCTACGCCGATTCCAAAAAGCCACTTGGTAGACTTTCGCACAGGCGCGGATCTAAACGGCACGCTAGCCGAGCAGCGCTTCAACTGCACGCAATGCCACGTACCGCAAGCCCAGACCGATCCGCTCGTTAAAAATAATTTTAAGGCTGATTTTAGCAGGTTTAGCGACGCAAATTCCACTTCTAATCTCATAGATACGCTAAATCAAGGCGCCGAGGTTGAGTAGGAGCGCACGATGAAATTTTTACCACCGCTGCTACTTTGCGCCTGCTTCATGTATGCCGGTAATGGCGTCGCGGCACCTAGCGGTGCTGTGGGCATAGATACGCCTGCAAAGATCAAACACGCTAGATTCATACTAGAGCTTGACGCAAATGTCGCGGTGCTAAAAAATCTAGACGGCGAAATTTACGCAGGACTCGACGACGGCAAGCTCTATAAAATCGCCATTAGCTCCACTGAGAATTCCGCGCGCAACTCCGCAGCTGGACAAAATCTCGCAGATCAAAATTCCGCGGCAAACGCAAGCATAAATTCCAATGCGGCGCAGAATTTTAATGCAAGAGCAAGCGTAAATTCTGCGGGAAATTCCGAGGCAAATACCGCCGCTATAAATTCCGTAGAGAATTCCGCAGCGGCAAATTCCATAAAGCAGAATTCTGCCGAGAATTCTACGGCATTAAATTCCGCTCAAAATTCTATCTCGAATTCCGTGCCGAGCGCAATCTCCAAGACGCTAATTTTCGCCCTGCCCTCGTCCAAAAATTACCTAGACGAGCCGATGGGCGCTACCATATTCGACGTCGATAAACTAGGCGAAAAATACGCATTTTTATATAACGGCGACGCGTTTGAAAAGATGCTGGGCGTGTTTGCGAGCGGCAAGATCACGCACTACAAGTTGCCGATGACGGGGATTAAAAACGTCTATTTCTACGACGAAAACACCGTGATTTTGCTAGGTCTTGGCAGCGAAATTTTATACTTCGACCTGTCTAGCGGTAAGGTAAGCTTCGAGCAAAAGCTCACCATCGCGTCTTTGGGCGGCAGCGCCTACGACCGCTCCAGCGGAACGCTGCTAATCTCGTGCGAAGGCGGCATCGTGTTTTATTTCGACGCGAAAGCAAAAAAGCTTATGAGCCAAAAGTCCCTGCACAAGGACGGAATCTACTCCGTGGCGCTACTTGGCGATCGCATGATGAGTGGCTCGAACGACAAGGAAAGATCGTGCTACTACGAAAACGGCGATTTCGCTAAATTTTATAACGCCCATTTTGCAGTTTTTGCCGTGGCACTAAGCCCCGAGCTAGGAGCTTTTACCGTTGGTAACGGCGTGCGAGTAATCGATAAAGCAGGCGAGATCGTCCGCAGCATCGAGCTGGACAACGACATCATCAACTATCTGCTTTTCGCAGGAGGGTATCTCGTGGGCTCGGGGTACAATAGATATATCTACTTTTGGGAGTTAAAATGAATATTTCAAGCGTCGTAATCTATCTGAGCGCAAATGCCGACGTAGCGGCGTTTCGAAAGGAGCTGCAAAGCATCGGCGGCTGCGAGTTCGTCGCGTGCGAGGACGGCAAGGCGGTAGCCACGATTAGCGCGGAGAGCTTCGAGGACGAGATCGCCGCATTTCGCGCGATAGAGACTATAAAAGGCGCAAGCGAGGCGATGATGATCTATTCTTACTCCGATCTTGACGCAGACATCGCCGCGGCAAACTCCGACAACGGCGAGCAGATAATGCGCGAGCTGGATGAAAAAGACCCAAGCCAGATCAAATACGGCGGCAAAGTGCGGATCTAAACCGCCGCCACTCTATTGGTGCTTTTTGTCTAAATTTTATATTTTCGACGATCTCTGCGTCACTCGGTAAAATTTTTTATATAAATTTTATCTGCGCCCACGGAATTTGAAATTTTCAAACTCATCTTTGTCACTTCTAGCCTGTTTTTGTATCTCTAGCCCGACGCCGCTTTTGCACCCTTAGCCGATTTTTAAGCTTTTGATACGCCGCCTTGCGTTTAGCCGTAAATTTAAATCTACAATTAGACCCTATGACGATACAGAATTTTAAAAGCGATGGACGAATTAAATTTATGAAATTTCTGCGCAGCGCTATGCTTTACGTCGCATAAAAAACATGCCGTACCAAATCAGACGCCGCATAAAAAGATACCGCAACTGCCGTCCGGCGCCACAGCCTATAGCCGCTGCGACGCCCGTCTGTTTGGGATGGCGCTATAAAAATACGGCGACCGGGGCGCCGACCGCTGGCAGAAACTACTTCTGCGCGCGGCTTAAGATGCGCCGCAGTAAAACATCGAGCTTAGCTCGGCTGCCGTCAAACACGCTAAATTTAGTGCGCATTTACTCCCTAGTATCGCAGCCCTTCGTTCGGCCATGGGCTTTGCGGCGCGCAGAGGGTTTTTAAATTTCAAAACAAGAGCATAAATTTTAAAATTCCTAGGCGTAGGAATTCCGCGCCGAAGCCAAATTTTAAAATTTATACTGCGGGCACTCAAAGAGAGTTAGTGGTGCGCCGAAATTAAAATTTGCCTTTAAATTTGAAGCCTTTAAGCCCGCGCAAGAGCTGCGAACGGACAAAAAGCCGCGAGGGCGCAAGAGCCGCGAGGGCGTGCTGGGCATTGCGTTTTACGGGCAGCATTTTCATAAATTTAAAAGCGCCTGGCAGCGCAAGCCCTACTCGAATTCTATCTTTTTTAGATAATCGTATAAATTTAGCACAGCGATAAATAGCGTTAAAATCGCGGGCCCCAGGATCACGCCCCAGAACCCGAACGTGCTGATGCCCGAAAGCATTGAGAAGAAGATCAGCATCTCGTTGATGTTTGCGGGGTTTTCGACCAGGCGCGAGTTGATAAATTTGATCACGAGCGGCTTTACGAAGCTGTCTGCGAGCGTCGAGATCAGTATCACGCAATACGCCATTATCACGATCGCGCCCGAGGTGCTGCCCCCCGCTAGCACATATAGCGCGGTGGGCACGTAGATGAGCGCGCCGCCGACTGCGGGGATGAGCGAGCAGAAGGCGAAAAGCACCCCCATCAGCAGCGCGTCAAAGCCGAAGATCCCCGCGATGATCGAAAACAAAAAGCCCTGCAATACGGCGTTGAAGATGGTCGAGTAAAACACGACGCTCATCGTATTTGCCGTCTCGGAAAAGATATAATCGATCTGCGCGGGCTCTACGGGTAGAATTTTTTTAAAAAAGCGCTTGAAGCTCTCGCCGTAGAGGTATGCAAAAAAGCAAAACACGACGATAAGCACCATATCGACGATAAATTTTGCGCTGGACTTTCCAACGACCGAGAGATATGAGATGATCTGTTTCGCTAAGCCCGCGACGTCTAGGTTTGCCAAAAACGAGCGAAACTGCGTATCAAATTTTTCAAAAGGCCCGGGCAGCCTGATGTCTAGGCTCTGAACGTAGCTAAGCGCGTCGTTTAAGCGCGCCATATCGAAGCTCGCGGCGTTTTTGGCGATCTCGATCACTGCGTAGATGAAGGGCACGAAAAAAAGCGCGCATAGCAAAAACAGGCTAAGCACCGAGGCTAGCGTGCGCCTGCCGCGGCACAGCTTCGTCACTTTAGCGTGCAGACCCGAGGTCGCCACCGCCATCAGCACGCCGATTACAATCACCATCAAAAACGGCGAGAACAGATAGATCACGCAGCAAAACATCAGCAAGATTGCGCCGATAAAAAATATCTTGTTCGTTTTCGCGCGCCCGTTAGCCTTGGCAAGACCTGCTTTCACACCCACAGCAGCTCCCGAAGCGGCAGCGGCGCCTAGCGCGGAAGCATTAGCCGAGAAGGTTTCGTTGGCTTCGACAGCGTCGTTAAGCGCGGAAGCACCAGCGGACGAGGCTTTGTCGGTTTCGACCCGGTTTTTGCTTTGATTTTCGGCAGCGGCTTCGATTTTGCCCCACTCGTTATTTACGGTCTGATTTTCGGTGAAATTTTGAGCCTCGCTTTTGGTGTTATTCTCGGCGTTGTTTTGAGCCACGTTTTCA
>NZ_CALKTC010000039.1 GCF_937996225.1 uncultured Campylobacter sp.
TATACCGAATGCAAGAACGCTTTATTAGAGCAATTTGAATTTTGTTTCCTGCCATACGAGAGGGATGCGTTAAGAGAACTTATGGAGCTCATAGATAGATACTTTAAAAATCAAAGCCTGCTAGAAGGAGATACTTACGATTATCTAGTCTATCAGAACAAATCCTGGATAGAGGTCAGGGAGCTCGCTTTGAAGACCTTGCATATTTTCGGATACAAGCCATATAGCTTTAACTATGATTAGACCCGGATTGAACCTGGCAGAATGAAATTTATCGTATATATCTTTACTCTGCTACTATGCCTAAGCGCTTGGGCTTTGCTTGGTTATATACGGTAAAATAAGACCGATGCCGCGTAAGCAAACAGCTTTATTTCGGGCGCACTTATGTTGCGCTGCATCATACCGCGCGCCGTAACGATACATCTAACGCCGCTAGACCGTGCTTTAGCTGCTACGTCGCGATGCGCTCTATCGCTGCGCCTTAAATCCTTGCGCCCGAGTCGCCTAGATCATCTTTCCGACGAGTTTTTCTTTAAATTCCTTGTAAATTTCAGGCCCCGCGTGTTTGTATTCGCTCGTCAGCTTATTGTGAAATTCCGCCATATCGCCGCCGCTTTCGCGGTATAGCTTGATCGCGTTTCGCCTTACGGCACCGTCTTTTAGGTCGCTATCGTAGGTGATGCTCGCGTATCGCGTCCGCGCGTCGTCCTTGATCTCGCGATAGATCTCGCAGCCTTTGGCTCTGCCGAGCTTTGCGACGCACGCGCCGTAAAGGGCTTGCAGGCTCACGCACTGTGGGATCAGCGCCTTCGCCGCGGCAAGGTCTGCTTTGACGATTTTAGAATTTGCGGCTTTTTGTTCCTGTTGTGCGGCTTTTGACTCCTGCTTTGCGGCTTTTATACCTTGCTTTTGAGCCTTTGGCTCACATTTCGCAGTTTTTGGCTCCTGCTTTGTAGCTTCCGACTCCGCTTTTTGGGCTTTTTTCTCTGCCGCGCCGTTTGCTTTGCCTTGCTTTGCGTTCGTCCCTGCGGCATGCGAGGCTAGACTGATCTTTTCAAATTTAGGATTTTTGCGGTAGTTTAGATTGTTAAAGAATTCTATCACGTCGTCGTAAAATTTATCGTTGCTGACGATGCCGATCTTGCCCTCGGCTCCGCAGAGCTTACCCATCAAAAACACGATGATCTTATCGGCGAAATCCTTTCTTTGCTTACCGATCGTAAAGACCTCGCCTATGCTAACGCCCATCTTGGATAGGCGCGCAAGGGTTAAGGCGCCGATCTTTTTGGCGGTGTTGGAGACTATATTTAGCTCGTCGCCCTCTTTGAGATTTACGACGTCGAATATATTATCGACGTCGATATTTTCGTCGTCAATGATAAAATGGGTCAAAGTTTTTCCTTTAAATTAAATTTCAATGCCCGCGCTCGCGCAAATTTCATCTCTGAAGCGCGCGAAAGGCCTCATCGCAGGCTGATTTTGCAGATGCTCGCCGATCGGCTTTTGCATCCACGCCATATCGTACCAGCGGCCGAATTTATAGGCGCAGCGCTCAAATCTTCCGACGAAGCGAAAACCCATACGCTCGTGAAATCGCACGCTTGCGTCGTTTAGATATTCGTCATCCCCGCAAGCGATGCAAGCGTTCATATCTACGATGTTTTGAGCCCTAAGCGCGCGCTCTAGCGCTTCGTAGAGCAGCCTGCCGATACCAAAAGCGCGCACGTTTTGCGACACATAAACCGAGCTCTCCGTCGACCAATCATATGCCGCTCGCCCTTTGAAAGCCGAAGCGTAGGCGTAGCCGAGGATTTGGCCCGATTTTAAATTTACGCCGCTTTGTTTTACCGCAACGATTAAATTTGCGCCATTTTGTTTCGTCGCGGCGTTTGTGCGATCTCGCGCCTCGTCTGTGGGCGAAATTTCACTCTCTGCGCCAGCCGCGCTCGCAGAAATTTTAAAATTTTTATCTAGCTCATCGTTCGCACATGCCGCCTCGTCGTCTACGTAAGCGACCAGTTATGGGTATCTT
>NZ_CALKTC010000040.1 GCF_937996225.1 uncultured Campylobacter sp.
ACTGATCTTTATCTTTTTGCGAATGATGAAGCCGGGGCTTCACTTGGGTGGCGCATTTAAGCTCGTTTACGTCGTAAATATTATCGCCTTCATCGCGCATACTGCAGGTCTTGCGCTGCGCGGCTACGTCTCGGGGCACGCGCCGTGGAGTAACTCCTACGAATCGCTCATCTACATCGCGTGGGCGCTGTCGCTAAGCGGAATATTTTTCTCGAGAAAATCCGCTATTTCGCTAGCGCTAACGTCGATAATGGCGGGCATTACGCTGATGGTCGCGCATCTTAGTGACATCGATCCACAAATCACCAATCTCCAGCCGGTTCTAAAATCGCACTGGCTTACGATCCACGTTTCGGTAATCACCGCGAGCTACGGATTTTTGGGGCTTTGCATGCTGCTTGGAATTTTCACCCTCGTGATGTTTCTGTTCGATAAGAAAAATCCAGAGATCGCTCGTAACATCACGGAGGCGACGCACATCAACGAAATGTCGATGATCCTAGGGCTTTGCTTGCTGACGGTGGGCAACTTCCTAGGCGGCGTGTGGGCGAACGAAAGCTGGGGGCGCTACTGGGGCTGGGATCCGAAGGAGACCTGGGCGCTCATTACGATTTTCATCTACGCGGTGGTCGTGCATTTTAGGTTTATGCACAAGCTCAACAATCAATTCGCCTTTGCCGTAGCCTCGATGTTTGCGTATTTTAGCGTCATAATGACCTATTTTGGTGTAAATTTCTACCTAAGCGGCATGCACTCATACGCTAGTGGCGAGCGCATTCCAGTGCCCGGCTGGGCGTATGTGATGGTCGCTTCGATGGTGGTTCTTGCGATCGCGGCGTATTTCCGCTCGGGCAAATCGGCTAGACTTTAGATAGGTGGGGCCCAAATTTCAGAATAATAATTTTGAAATTTCGCCCGGATTTCGCAGCTTGCCGAGGCTTTATGGATTTATGAAATTTATCTTTAAATTTTGGCTGGGCTTTGAAATCCCGCAGAATTTTATAGAATTTTATGGCTCACGATTGCGCTAAATTTTAAAATTTTGCATCGCGACAGGACTTTGATGCTTAAAATTTTTAAGGCGTCGTAAAATTCTAATGATTTGGAATTTGCACCGCTATGGGGTTTTTAATGTTTTAAATTTTACTTCTAGCGGAATTTTTTCATACGACGGAAGTGCGACGAATTCTAGAATTTTAAAATTTCAGCTAGCGCGCTAGTGCAAAATTCGCCCCGCCGCTGCCATAGCCGAGCAGTGAAATTTTAAAATTTGATTTTATAAATTCTATGCTCATTTTTAAATTTAAAATTTAAAATCTCGCGCTTTATGAAATTTTATTTATGATGTCGAAATTTTAAAATTTTGCACGCCATTGTAGCAGCAACTTTTGCGCGATAAAATTTTAAAATTTTAAATTCCGCGCCATGATAGAATATGATAGAATTTGAAAATTTATAAAATTTTAAACTGCGAAAACGCCTCGCTAGGCATTAAAATTATCTTAAAATATAATTTAGCTTGCAAGGTTAAGCTAAATTTCTGCTTATAATCATATTGATTTAATCTTTATTTGGCTAAAATTGACGCTTATCAATTTCTTAATTTGAAAGGATAAAGATGTCTGATCTAAAACAGGATAGACGAGGCTTTATCGGGCTTACTTTCGGCGCAGTTGCCGCTGTGGGTGGCGTTTTCGCACTCGTGGGGATGAAGAAATCGTGGGATCCATTACCTAGCGTGCGCGCCGCCGGCGTCACTACAGTAGATTTAAGTCCGATCAAAGAGGGCGAGCTTTATCAAACGCAGTGGCGCAAAAAGCCGATTTTCGTGCTTAAAAAGACCGCCGATATGCCTAAAAACGATGCCCGCGATGTCGTCGTAGGGGATGCTAGATATACGCTTTGCATCGGGCTTTGTACGCATTTAGGCTGTATTCCTAGCTACAAGCCATCGACGCAACAATTCATCTGTGCATGTCATGGTGGGATTTTCGATGCTAACGGCGTAAACGTGTTCGGTCCGCCGCCGCGTCCTATGGATATACCGCCCTTTAAAATCGACGGAACGAAACTCGTTTTAGGCGAAGAGGGCCCCGAATACCAAGCCCTAAAGCAGAAAGCATAGGAGGCGCAGATGGCACATATAAGAAAAGCTACGGGAGTTTGGGATTGGTTCGACCAAAGGCTTGCCGTAACGAAATTTTTCAAGGTGATGGTAAGCGAGTATTGGATTCCTAAAAATATCAGCTTCCTTTGGGCGATGGGCGTTATTTTGATGACGCTATTTATAGTTTTGTTCGTTAGTGGACTAATGCTCGTGATGTATTATAAGCCGGATGTAAATTTAGCATTTGATAGCGTAAATTTCACGATTATGAAGGAGGTCGAATACGGCTGGCTATGGCGACATATCCACGCAGTATCGGCATCGGTTGTATTTTTGATCTTATACATTCATACTTTAGTAGCTATATATTACCGCTCGTATAAGCAAGGACGAGAGATGATTTGGGTAAGCGGAATGCTGCTTTTCATCATCTTTTCGGCGGAGGCTTTTAGCGGCTATATGCTTCCGTGGGGGCAGATGAGCTACTGGGCAGCGATGGTTATTACGAATTTATTCGGTGGAATTCCCGTAGTTGGCGATGCAATAGTCGAATGGATTCGCGGCGATTACGCTGTTAGTGATCCGACGCTGACGCGATTTTTTATGCTTCACGTCTGTTTACTACCTCTCGTGGTGGTTGCGGTGCTGGCGGTGCATTTTTATTCGCTTAGATTTCCGCATGTAAATAACCTAGACGGTGAGGAGATTGACTTTGAGCTCGAGGGTGAGAAGTATCTGCAGGGCAAAACTAGCGAAAGCAAGGTAATTCCGTTTTGGCCGGGCTTTTTGGCGAAGGATTTTTTCTACGTCAGTATCTTTATGATATTTTTCTTTTATCTGGTCGGCTTTCACTTCGATTTTGCGATGGATCCGATAAATTTCGAGCCGGCAAACAGCCTCAAAACCCCGACGCATATCTATCCGGAGTGGTACTTCCTTTGGGAGTATGAAATTTTGCGTGGATTTTACTTTGATGTAGGACCGCTTAAAGCTGCCGACATCGGGCTTATCGCCTTTGCATTTGCCGGAGTTTCGCTATTTTTTATCCCGTTATTTGACCGCAGCAGCGTAGTAGCGCCTGCGCACAAAAACAAAGCGTTTTTCATTTGGTTTTGGATTTTAGTAATCGACATGATCCTGCTTAGCCTTTTCGGCAAGCTCCCTGCAGACGGCGCGGAGCTCGGTATCGAAAACAAATACTGGGGCTTTGCTTTATCAATCATCTATATCGGATTGCTCGTCGTAGTGCTTCCGTTAATTACAATCGCAGAAAGAAAGAGGGTCTAGCCATGAAAGAGATAAGAACCCTAATCTTGGTGCTTTTTTGTGTGGGAATTTTATACTGGTTTATCGAGCCTTATGCTCATACTAAGCTCAGTCCGCACACCGATCCGGTAAATTACGATTTTGCAGCAGGCGATACGGCTTTAGCCGCGCATAACGTAGCCGCAGCTGAAAGCGCTTTGGCCGCAGCTGAAAAAGGCGGGGATGAGACGATGATAAAAAATTCTAAAAAAGCCCTAGCCAGCGCGAAAGAGCAACAAGACAAAACGGTGCTTTTTTGGGATGAGATAAATAAAATCGATCTTAGCAAAGGCGATGCCGTGCGCGGCGCCGAGACCTTTACAAATGCAGGCTGCACCGCATGTCATGGAGTAAAAAGTGCAAATATCCCCGCTCCTATGGACGCAGCAAGCGCTAGTGCCGCATACGGCGTCAATCCTCCGGATCTTAGTAGCGCAGGCTATCTATATACCGATAAATTCTTAGCTGCACTCATCAAAGATCCGATCATGGCTCTTAAGCTAGATCAGAAATTTGGTGACGAAAAGCCTTTTCCGATGCCCGGGTTTTTCGGTGCGGGCGGTGATCTAAATCAAGAGATCGCCGATATCGTAGCCTATCTAAAGTCGCTCGCTCCTAGCGAGGATAAACTAATCGCCTCTGAGGCTGCTGCTAGCGGCATCAAACAAGGCACCGAACTAGACGAAGCGCAGAAAAAATTCCTTTTAAGCAAGGCAGTTTTTGAGGATGCTTGTCTAAGATGCCACGATGTCAAATACGATAAGCTCTTTGCATCCAGCGACAAGGCTAGCTTGGCTGCGTATATGGGCTCGACGCCTCCTGATCTTTCGATGATGATCCGTTCCAAGGGCGCCAACTATCTACACGAGTTTATCAACGATACGCAAAAGAAGCTTCCAGGCACTTCGATGCCGCGCGTAGGCTTGAACGAAAACGCTGAAGCCAAGGTCGTGGAATATCTAGCTGACGTAGGCGATAGCAAAAAAGCCGAGCGTGAAGCTACGACCATAAATATTATGATATATTTCTTGATCCTTTCTGTTTTTGCAGGTCTTTGGAAAAGCAAAATTTGGTCGAAACTTCACTAAAATTTTAGCAGTCGGAGTAAAATCCGACTGCCGTTTAAAATTCCGCCATATCCTAAATTCTATTAAATTCCATCTATCAAAAAGCTCTTGCAATTGAGAATTTAGCCGCTTTCGTGCTTTATGATAACCGCTTTTTTTATTACTTTTTAAGATTTTTCTACATATAATTGCCGCTCGATTTTGAAATTTAATGTATGAATTCAACTCAAGAAGGTTCAGATGAAATTTTTTAAATTTGCGGTTTTAGCTCTAATTTTTCCGCTTGCTATGCTTTTTGCGGATACGGATTATCGTGCGGAAGCAGCGACGATAAAAGAAAAATTTGCTCAAGCGATCAAGCTTTATGTCGATGGTAATAATTCTGAAGCTAGAAAGATAACTCAAGAGGCGTATTTTGGGCATTTTGAAAATCTAGAAGCTGGTATCCGCATAAATTTGGGACAGAAAAAATCCTACGATATGGAGAAGCAATTCGGCGATATCCGTAAAGCGATCAAAGCAGAAAAGCCTCTAAACGAGATCCAAGCGATGATAGATAATCTAAATCGCGAGATTGATGAGGTTCTGCCTGTGATCGAATCTGGTCATCGTCTCGTAGCCGAGCATCAAGACGGAGGCGACGGCAGCACTTCTACGCCAACTTCAGGCGGAAATTCCGCAGCATCCGGTACAACTTCGCCTTGGATGAGCGTCTATACGGAATTTAAAACTGAGCTGGATAACGCTAAAGCTGCGTTTGATAAAAAAGACACTGCTGCGCTAAAAGCTGCGCTAAATCGCGCTAAATTTGATATCTACCGCAACGAACGTCTAGAGGAGGCAGTGCGAAAATATGTCTCATCTCAGACCGATCAATCAATCCAGCAAATTATAGGAAATCTCTTGCGCGAGGACGCCGATACGGATAAATCAAAATTTGACGAAGCGATAAACGCTCTAGATAATCTAGCATTAAAAGCCGTAAATGATTTGCCGCAAGAAAGCTACTCCATAGCGCCACAGACTGCGTTAGCTCAAAGCGATACTAGCGAGGATGAGGGCAAGGATTTTACGCCGATTGTGCAAAATATCAAAGACAAAATGACTAAGGTTTTGCAGCTTTACGAGAGCGGCAAGGTTGATGATGCGATCGACGAGAGCGGCAATATCTACTTTGATGAATATGAAGAGAGCGGCATGGAGAATATCGTCGGTGCTAAAAATACTCAGCTTAAGCTAGACACCGAAGCAAGTTTTAATAAAATTTCAGCTCTTATGCGCGCGGGCGCTTCCAAAGAGCAGATCGTAGCGGCGCAAAATAAGCTATTTGATCAGCTTACCCAAAGCCTAGAGCTAACGAAGAAATCAAGCAACTGGGATCTATTTTTATACGCATTTATCATCATCTTGCGTGAAGGATTTGAAGCGCTCATTATCGTAGCCGCAGTCATCGCTCTACTTATAAAATCCGGCAACTCAAAGCACCTAAATATCGTTTATAGCGCTCTTGGCGTCGCAGTTGTGCTAAGTATCGCTACGGCTTACGGGCTGAATTATATCTTCGGTAGCGAAAATGCAGGACAAACGCGCGAAGTGATGGAGGGCGCGGTGATGTTAATCGCCGTAGTTCTACTATTTTACGTGGGCTTTTGGCTTCTTTCAAATGCAAGCTCCAAAAAGTGGAGCGCCTATATCCAAGGTCAAATTTCAAACAGCCTAAGCTCTGGCGATAGCAAGATGCTTTGGTGGACGGTATTTTTAGCGGTTTATCGCGAGGGCGCAGAGACGGTGCTATTTTATCTGGCACTACTTTTCGATGCTAAAAGTCCAGCAGCTACCAGCATGGTAGCAGCAGGCTTTGTAGCTGGTCTGGCGGCTCTTATCATAGTTTATATCGTCATCAAAAAATTCTCGCTTAAAATTGCTATCAAGCCATTTTTTATCGCTACATCGGTCATCATATTTTATATGTCCGTCGTATTCGTGGGCAAGGGCGTGATGGAGCTAGTCGAGGGCAAGGTATTCGTGCCTACGGTAATAGACGGGCTTCCAACTATTACGTGGATAGGATTTTATCCTTACGTCCAGAGCCTCGTGCCGCAAGCGGTGATGATCGTACTTTTGATCGTAGGAATTTTGATCTTAAAAAATAAGCAAAAAAACAAATCTTAATAAGGAGAGAAAAGATGAAAAAGATTTTTTCAGGTATGTTGGCGCTAAGCCTAGCCTCTGTTATAGCAATGGCGGGAGAGCATCCGATCGGCGAGCCGATTGAGCAAAATGGAATGGAGATCGCTGCTGTGTATCTTCAGCCTATTGATATGGAGCCTAAAGGCATCGATCTAGCTCCTAGCAAGGCGGACATCCACCTTGAGGCGGATATCCACGCTATCAAAGGCAACGCAAACGGATTTGGCGAGGGCGAGTGGATCCCTTACCTAAAGATCGCTTACGTGCTTAAAAACCTAGACACCGGCAAGATCCAAAAGGGAAATTTCATGCCGATGGTAGCTAGCGACGGCCCTCACTACGGCGCCAATATCAAGATGGTAAACGGTGTAGGTAACTACGAGCTAACCTACAACATCGAAAATCCAAGCGCCAACGGATTCGGTCGCCACGCAGACAAAGCGACCGGCGTAGGCAAATGGTGGGAGCCGTTCTCGGTTAAATACACCTTCCAATACACAGGCGCTCCTAAAGAGTAAATCGTAGCAGGCTCCGCCGAGTCCGTTTTGGCGGAGCCCTAGCGGTATTGGGTTTAGCCGCACGCTTTAAATTTAGGCGCTACGCCGCAGTCAAAGCGCATCGTTTTTGCTTTAATGCGTTTAAGCTTACGAATCTTTTTAGCTGCGGCAAAATTTTAAAATTTCAAGAGGCTTGAAATTTTAAAATTTTAAATTTAGAGCGTCGCGAAGGCGAGACAAAACCAAAGCAATAGCGAGGCGAAATTTCTCTTTGCGGGCGGCTCTTGCCACTGCAAATTTTTTGCAAGCGGATTTGAAATTTTAAAATTTACAAAGCGGCGTAGGTTTTAAAATTTTAAAATTTAAGCAATTAGAGGCGATTTACGCGCATTAGGCTCGATGAGGATTTTTGATGAGTATATTTTTTTATCACATAAGCTTGGCTCTGTTTCCGCTTGTATTTTTAAGCGCGTATCTGGGCGGCAGGCGCTTTATCAGCGCATCGTTTTTGCCCGCGCTTTTGGGAGCTGCATTCGGGGCGCTGTGCTTTAGCGCATTTGCGCGCTCGGCAAACGCCGATACAGGCAAGATTATATTTGACGCGCTCGCACTTTTAACGCTGCTCGCGCTACTGTTTGCGTTTAGGCTTAAGCGATTCTATCTTACCGCTGCAGTTATTTTTGCTCTTGGCTGCGCGTATGGATTTGAATACCGCTTCATAGGGATGAATTTTAAAATTTTCTCCGGCGAGCTACTGGACAGCTTCAGCCTAACCAACCTCTTCATGGCGGTTTTAGGTGCGCTGGCGCTCATTTTATTCTATTTTATTTATCGCTCAGCTCTAGCGCGTACGAGTAGAGGTGCAAAGCTGGCGTCATTCGTCATCGCGTGGGCGTTTGCCTTTATTGCCAAAATCGGCTTTTTGGGCCTTGATCTGCGCCAGGCAGACGCGCCCAAAGCGCTAGTTACGCGAGGCTTTGAAGGGCTTTCAAACGCGATTGGCTCGTCCGAGTTTCTAAGCGTCATCGCTAAAATTATCCATTACAACAACTCCTATCTGGCGCTAGCTCTTTGCCTTATAGCCGCGCTAATTGCGCTACTTACGGTATTTCGTGCGCCAAGTCGAGTGCCTCGCGAAGCGGACATTATAAAATTTAGAGAGGTTAAGGCGGGCAGATTCGCCATTTTTAGAGATTTTAGCCTGATTTTATCGCTTGGGGTTTTAATCAGCTTTTTGGGGCTTTATTATATCTTGGTCGCTTCAAAACCGCCTACGATCGATGAGCCCAAGATTATCGAGCCGCAAGGCGCGGAATTCATAATCGATGCAAACATCGTAAAAGATGGCAAGCTGCACCGCTTTGCCTACGTCACCGACGACGGGCATAAGGTCAGATTTTTTCTACTAAACCGCTTCACGGACAAATTTGCCCCGGTCGCGGTTTTTGACGCGTGCTCGATCTGCGGCGATATGGGCTACATCAAAAAAGGCGACGAGCTCATCTGCATCGCTTGCAACGTGCGTATCTTTTTGCCGAGCGTCGGCAAGCTGGGCGGCTGCAATCCGATCCCGCTGGATTATAAGCTAGAGGGGCAAAATATCGTTATCGCGCTTAAGACGATCGAGGACGGCGCGTCCTATTTCTCGGAGATCGTGGATAAAAAGGTGATCGATCCGGTCAGTAGAAAAGAAATTTTAAACACCTCTAAATTTAGCTATCTTTACTACGGACGCACCTACTTTTTTGAAAGCGAAGCGAATGCAAACGCCTTCACCGCGCACCCCGAGCGCTATGTAGATGAAAACGGCACGCTAAAGGAGCTTAAATAATGTTTTTACGCATCATCAAATCCTCCATTTTAAACTCCAGGGATAGCAAAATTTTAGCGTTTTTGACTATATTTTTATCGGTTTCGCTGATCGCTTGCATGCTAAATATCACGCTAAAAATCGGCGATCAGGTCGCTAAGGAGCTACGCAGCTACGGCTCAAATATCGTCGTGCTACCGCGCTCGCAAAGCCTAAGCATCGAGATAGGCGGACGCGAATACTCGCCGCTTAAGAACGACGATTTCTTAAAAGAGAGCGATCTGCATAAGATCAAAGAAATTTTTTGGCGCAACAATATCACCGCCTTTGCGCCCTTTTTAGCTACCCGCGCGGGAGATTACGACGTCGTGGGGACATACTTCGAAAAGGACGTGGGCGTTAGCGACGAGCCTGATTTCAGATCGGGCGTGCGCTCGCTCTATCCGTTTTGGAGCGTAGAGGGGCAGTGGGTAAAAGATGACGCCGAGGATGAGGTGCTCGCAGGCGACGCGCTGGGGCTAAAGATCGGCGATACGGTTAAGCTTGGAGATTATGAGGTTAAAGTCGTTGGGATTTTGCACGGCGCGGAGGATGAAGCCAAAAAGCTGATCGCAAATTTATCGCTAGTGCAAAAGCTAACGCACAAAGAGGGCCTCATCGCCAAGGCAGAAGTTAGCGCCATGACGATCCCGGAAGACGATCTGTCCGTAAAGGCAAGAAGGAGTCTCGATAATCTAGACGCCACAGAATACGAGACCTGGTATTGCTCAGCCTACGTAAGCTCCATCGCATATCAGATCACCGAGGAGTATCCAAACGCAACTGCTAAGGCGGTGCTTAGCGTCAGCGAAGCTCAAAGCGGCATCACGAAAAAAATTCAAAATTTAATGGGTGTCGTAAGTATTCTATCTCTGCTGATTTCAAGCATCTGCATCACGAGCCTGCTAAGCAGCGAGATTTATAAGCGCAAAAAGGAGATCGGCTTGCTTAAGGCGCTGGGAGCGAGCAACTTTATGATCTATATCCAGTTCGCCGCCGAAATTTTTGTCATCTGCGTAGCAAGCTCACTCGTGGGCGCAGTTGTGGGCTACGCGCTTAGCTGGGCGATCGCATATCAAATTTTTGGCTCCTTTATCGGCGTCTCGCTGATGGTCTTTCCGCTTAGCATAGTCTTTGGACTTCTTATTTGCATTATCGGCTCGATCTTGCCGCTACGCGGAGTAATCAAGCTACTGCCTGCGGAGGTGCTTTATGGCAGGAAATAACGGCGCGTTTTTCAGAAGCGCGATCTTTAAAAGTATCATCAACAGCGGTATTCGCAGCTTCGTGATTTTTGTCGCGATAATGCTAGGCAGCGCAGTTTGTGCGGCGTTCGTAAATATCTACGCCGACATCGATAGAAAGGTCGCCAGCGAGTTAAACAGCTACGGCGCAAATTTAATCGTAAGCCCCGCAAATTTAGAAAATTCCCATATGGACGAAGCAGCGCTCGATGCGAAATTTGCTAAAATTCCAGCTCTAAAAAGCGCAAATAAATATCTTTTCGGCAGCGCAAATTTAGGCGTAAACTCAGGCATCATCATGGGGGTAAATTTCTCCTCTCTGCGCGATACGATGCCGTTTTTGGATCTTAAAGAGGGTTCATTTATAGGCGTGGATTTCGACGATAAAAACGCGCTCATCGGGCAGGATCTCGCCAAACTTTTGGGCGCGAAGCTCGGCGATAGTATCGAGATCACGCCGATCGGCTCAAACGAAACGAGCAAGGTAAAGATAAAAGGCATCGTCTATGACGGGCAGAAAGAGGACGGCATGCTGCTAATCTCGCTGCCGCTGGCGCAAAAAATTTTAAATCAACCCGCGCAGGTAAATTACGCCGAAGCGATCGTAAGCGGCGATTTTAAGCAGCTTAGCGAAATTTCAAAAAGTCTAAGCGATGCGCAGATGAGCTTCGCGCCGATCGGTAAGGTATCCAAGACCCAGGGCATCATCTTAAACAAAATTAAGCTTTTGATGCTTCTTATCGGCATTACGATCCTTCTGATCACCTCGGTCTGCATCAACACGAGCCTTAGCTCGATCCTGCTTTCGCGCATCAAAGAGTTCGCGCTCATCCGCGCAATCGGCGCGAGCAAACAAAATTTGCTCCACCTAATCCTGAGCGAAATTTTAACCGTCTGCGTCGCAGGCTCGCTAGCTGGAGTATTCGTGGGATACCTGCTAGCGATCTTGCTCGGGCATCTGATATTTTCAAGCAGCGTGGATTTTAGGCTGATTAGCCTCTTTGCGGCGGTCGCGCTGAGCCTGATTTTTGCGCTCGCGGCAAGCTACTATCCGATCAAAAAAGCGCTGAATCCGAATTTAGCGAATCTATTAAGGGAATGACATGGAAATTTTAAAATTTGAAGGCATCTGCAAATACTTCGGCGAGGTCAAGGCACTCGATAATATCAGCTTCGACGTTTTAAGCGGCGAGTGGGTCAGCATAATGGGCCCAAGCGGCAGCGGCAAGAGCACGCTCGTAAATATCCTAAGCCTGATGGACACCCCTACCGCGGGCAGATATATCCTAGGCGGAGCCGACGCGAGTGCGCTAAACGACGAGCAAATTTTAGAATTTCGCCGCAAAAAGATCGGTCTCGTGTTTCAGCAGTTTCACTTAATTCCTTACCTAACGGCCGTCGAAAACGTCATGTTAAATCAATACTACCACAGCTGCGTGGATGAAGACAGCGCCAAGGCAGCACTTGAGAAAGTGGGGCTCGCACACCGCATCACGCACCGCCCTAGCGAGCTTAGCGGCGGCGAGCAGCAGCGTGTCTGCATCGCGCGCGCACTCATCAATGATCCCGACATCATCATCGCGGATGAACCTACGGGCAACCTCGACGAGGCCAACGAGCGCGTGGTTTTGCAGCTCTTTCAGACGCTTCGCAGCGAGGGTAAGACGCTGCTTTTGGTCACGCACAACGAAGAGCTCGGCAAATTTGCCGACAAAGTGGTGCGCCTAAGACACGGTAAGCTCGATCGAATAGAGCTTTTGGATCAAAGCACGATGAAGCATAATCTCGGCTCGCAGGATAAAATTTCAGATCGCGATCCAAACAAAAGCGCTTCGCAAAGCTCTAGCGCCGAAGCTGCGAGCGAGCAAAATCCCGCCTCGCAAAATTCTGGCGGCGAAGATCAGAGTGCCGAAAATTCTAACGGCAAAAATCAAGGTGCCAAAAATTCGGATGCACAAAATTCCGGTGCATAAAATTTAGCTCGCATGATGAAAAATAAAGCTACGTTAAAATTTAAAAATTTCACCGCCCGCCCGCGCTCTTTTTGGATCCGCACAAAGCTCACGCGAGCAGGTGCGGCTCTTTGCTACTCACGTCCTGCCGAAGCTATTTGCCTCAAAAGATCAAGCATCGTCGCAAAACCGAGCGGAGTGGGTAAAAATTTTAAAAACCTAAATTTTAGAAGCCGAAACGCCACGGGCGCAAATTACGGCGCGAGTCGCGACATGCGCCTTAACATAGATCGAGATATAAATTTCAACGCATACCGCGATATAAATTCTAGCGCAGATCGCGGCATGCGTCACGGCATAAATTCTAATGCAGATCGCGATATAAACTCCGGCAAAGATCGCGATATAAATTTTAAAATTTCAAACGCAAATTTAAAAGCGGGTTTAACGCGCCCGAAGGCGGGTTTTAGATGATAAAATTTTTAAATTTAAAAGTTGCTGCCGCTGTGTTCGCGCTGCTGCTCGCAGGCTGCGACGGACAGAAGCACCATCTAAGCACTGATGGCACCTCGCTCGCCTCTAAGTTCGACCCCTCCGAGCGCACGCTAAAGATCGAGGGCAACGACAAGCCGCTCGTGCTGTTTTTCTATACCAGCGGCTGCGGCGCTTGCAAAGCCCAAGTACCCGCGCTAAACGAGCTGCAAGCTAACGGCGACGCGCTGATTATCGGCATTCTAGGCGACGGTAAAGGCTTAGAAGCCGACGCCGCGGTCGCCCGCGAAAAGGGGATAAAATTCCCAAGCGTCAGCGGTGCGAGCTCAGTGAAATACTTTGAAACCATCGTGGGCGGCATTTTCGGCACCCCCACGTCGGTGATCTACGATAAAAATGGCAAGGCGGTCAAAAAGCTCATCGGCCTCTACCCCAAATCTGCCTTCGAAACGCAGCTCAAGCTTATGAATTAACGAGTGGATTTGATGCAGCCGGATTTACGGCGGGCCTGCAAATACTCACTAAAATTAACACTTCTAGTTTTAAATTTCTTTCAACTTTCAGACACTATTACGTTTAAATTTCAAAATTTAGACGCGCAGCGGATTTAAGTATTCGCCGAGTTTTGCTAAAATTAGCTTTGTTGCTAAGCTGCTTAAATAGCTAAAAAGCGGCGATATCAAAATAGAAAGGAGATGTCAATGAGTAAAAAATCCCTTGCCCTAGGCGCTGCCGCGATGCTTTGCGGTGCGCTAAGCCTAAACGCCGAGGCTGCGGCGACGCAGAGCGCGCAAATAGATCTGAAATTTAACGCCGCAAATTTTACGCAAGAAAGCGTGATCGTAGGCGGCAAAAAGATAAAATTTCGCGCCTACAAAAACATAATCTACGTCGCAAAACCCGTAAGCACGCACTATCAGAGCATGAATATCTTCATCCCGCAGCAATATTTCGAGGGGCGCAAGAGCGGCAAATTTGACGCCGCGAGCGCGCCGATATTTTTGCCAAACGGCGTGGGCGGCTACATGCCGGGCGAAGCGGGCGAGGTCAAAATAGACGAAAGCGGCAAACCAAACGCAATCGCTACGGCGCTTTCGCGCGGTTACGTCGTAGCCGCTCCCGCAGCGCGCGGACGCACGCTAAAAGGCGCAAACGGCGATTATATCGGCAAGGCGCCCGCAGCGATCGTCGATCTAAAGGCGGCCGTGCGGTATCTGAAATTTAACGACGCGGCGATGCCCGGGGACGCGAACAAGATAATCTCAAACGGCATGAGCGCGGGCGGAGCGCTCTCGGCACTTTTGGGCACGAGCGGAGACGAGGCCGCGTACGAGCCGTATCTGCAGGAGCTGGGCGCTGCAAAGGCGAGCGATAAAATTTACGCGGCGTCCGCATACTGCCCGATCACAAATCTAAAGCACGCGGACGCGGCGTATGAGTGGATGTTCGGCGCGCAGAGCGAATATGAAAAGATGGATTTTAGCGGCCTTGATGCGGCGGGATTTAACGAGCGGGGCGAAAATTCTAGCGGCGGCGATCTAAAAGCAAATTCCAAAAAAGACGCAAATCAAAGCGCCGCAAAGCCCGCTCGCAAGATGCTAAGCGGCAAACTAAGCGCGGCACAGATTAAAATTTCAGACGAACTAAAGGCGCAATTCCCCGCCTATCTGAACTCGCTAAGCTTAAAGCACGGGGGCGGCCGCGCGCTAAGCCTGGATAAAAACGGCGACGGCAGCTTCAAAGATTACATAAACGGGCTCATATCGGCCTCGTTTGCTAATTTTGCGGCGAAAAATCCGCGCGCGAAGGCACCTCTATACCTCGCCGCCAAGATAAAGGACGACGCGTCGCAATCGCATATGTTTTTTTGGGGCTACGCGACCTCCGAGCCGCGCGCCAAGACCCCGCCCGCATTCGACGGCTTTGCGCTTGAAAATCCCGAAAACGAGCTGTTCGGCGGCGCTAAATTTAACGCGGCGCATTTTACGGATTTTAGCGCGATGAATGACCCCGCCAAAGGGGTGCTAATCGCAGATGCCCAGCTCGTGGAGATGATGGATGCGATGAGCTTCGTGCGCAACGAAAACGGCGCGAAGCATTACCGCATCCGCCACGGCGCGAGCGATCGCGATACGGCGCTTGCGATCCCCGCTATTTTGGCGCTTAGCTTGCAAAATGCGGGCAAGAACGTCGATTTTGCGGTGCCTTGGGGGCAAGGACACGGCGGAGATTACGATCTGGATGAGCTTTTTGACTGGATCGACAAAGTAGTCGCGCAGCAGGCTTAACGGGCGAAATTTTACTTTAGATTTAGAATTTTACCCGCAGCTCTGCCGTAAAATTTTTATCGTCTAAAGCTCTCCCTAGCAGATACGCAGGCGCGGCGTAAAATTCCGCTGCGAAATTCTATCGCGTCAAAATTTTAGCATCGCCGCAAGGCGCGCAACGGCTTGAAATTTTGCAGCCACCATTCAAAAAATTCCATAGAATTTTATCGAGGCAAAACGGCGCGAATTAAATTTTATCGGTCGCGACGATTTATGTTGGAGCCTTTAGCGCGATCTGCGCTAAATTTCGGCACAATCAAATTCTGCAGGCTAAATTTTAAATTTAAAGACTGAATATGCGATAAAATTTCGCGGCGTTTATACTATCCGATCGCAGATATTTGAGCACGCAGGTATCGCGCATGAGCGCGTATTCGGCATGCAGGCGATTAAAATTCGCCAAAATAAACGCAAAAACCCAAGCAAGCACGGTAATCAGGCTAAATTTAAGGCGTGCATTCGCAATTTTCTGCAGGTCCAAGCCCGCTTTTGCTATCCATTAAGCCTACTTCAATAATCCACCGGCGCCCAAAAAGTGCCGCTCAGGGTCTGTATTTTTGCGCCGTGTGTATAAATTTCATAATTTAACGGCACTTAGCCTATTAAAGACCAACGCATACCGTGTAGCATCGTTTCCCAAACCGGGTGTGCTAGCACCTTTGCTGCAGCGGCGCAACTCGGCGCTAAATTTAACGCTAGCTCTCCTTACACCGCCTCTCTAGCTCGGCGTGCGGCAGCACCATTTGCTACGACGTAAATGTAGGCCCTTCCCTCGCCGCGCCGCAAAAGAGCTTTTAAAATTTTAACGCCTAGCCTTTTGCAATCTCGTAAAAACCGTCTTTAAAAACAACCTTGCCCGCATCCGCAAGACGCTTTAAAAGCTGCGCGCTCGCTTCGTCAAACATCGCCTCCACGTCGCTCGTGCGCTGCGGACGGCGCGAAAGAGTGCGCAAAATTTCATCCTCGCTAAAGTTCAGCCGCTCGCTTGCGTATTTGGGCGCGGCGATGATATTTACGTTTTGATTTTC
>NZ_CALKTC010000041.1 GCF_937996225.1 uncultured Campylobacter sp.
CTTAAAATTTAATTCTCGGATCATACCACGATATATTTATATCCGCGTATGCGCTAATATATAATGTATTTAAAATTTAAAACCGCTTTGATCTACTCAATTTTATGGTATTTTGCTACTCTAAATTTTAAAATTTAAAGTCTGCGAAGGACGGGTAAAATTCTAAATTTCAAAGCCCCCCGCACTGCGCTAAATTTTAAAATTTCAAACAGGCAAAGGCGAGATAAAATTCTATCTCCTCCAAGTTTCATAAAATTTTAAAATTCTGTGTCGATGCTCTAAGCTAAATTTTAAAATTTCAAACCCGCGAAGGCTTATAAATTTTAAAATTTAAAGCAGACAAAGCACGGGCAAAATTCTAAAATTTTATAATTTTAGAATTACACCCTACTTCGTCTTCTTTGCGCTGTCTTTGCTGGTCGTTGCGTTGGCGTCGATGTAGCCCATCTGGGCGAGTTTCTCGTAGATTTGCATTATCACAGGTCCTGCTGCGCTTCCGCCGCCGCCGCCGTGTTCTACGAGCACGGTTACGGCGTATTGCGGCTTGTCGTACGGCCCGAAGCTCGTCATCCAGGCGTGCGAGCGGTGGAAGTAGTCCATATCAGCCTCTTTCATTCGCTTCTTGGTGGTCTGCGAGATGCCCACGACCTGCGCGGTTCCCGTCTTGACCGCCAGAGGCACTACTGCGGTATGGATGAGCTTGTAGGCGGTGCCTCCGTCGGGGTTGTTGCCGACTTCATACATGCCGCGCCGTACGAGGGGCAGCTGAGCCTTTTCTTTCGGCGTGAAAAGCTCGGTAGGGGCAAATTCCACCGGCTTGCCGTCGATGCTTTTTAAAAAATGCGGCGTGATAGCCTTGCCCGAGGCGATCTGCGCGGTGTTTTTCGCCACCTGCATAGGGGTGACGAGCACATCGCCCTGGCCGATCGAGGCATTGACCGTCTCGCCCTGATACCACGCGCGCTTAAATTTCTGCATTTTCCAGGCCTTATTAGGCATCGTGCCTACAAACTCATTGGGTAGATCGACGCCCGTTTTGCTACCGAAACCCAGACGCTGCAGATACGCGGACATATAGTCGATCCCCACCAGCAGCGAGCCTTCATAAAAATACACGTCGCAGCTACCCTTGATCGCTTCTACTAAGCTCACGCGGCCGTGACCCCAGCTCTTCCAGCAGCGGAATTTTCGCCCCCCTAGCTCTATCGCGCCGCTGCAAAACACGCTCCAATTTTCATTGATCTTGCCGCTGTTTAAAAAGCTCATCCCTACAGCCATCTTGATGACCGAACCGGGCGGATAGAGGCCGTTTACGAGCTTATTCGTAAAAGGGTGGCGCGGGTCTTTTATCAGCTCATCCCACTGCGTCTGCGAAATTCCGCCTACGAAGGTGTTTAGATCGTACTCGGGGAAGCTGCCCGCCGCGATGATAGCGCCGTCGCGCAGATCCATCACGATCGCTACACCGTCTTTATCTTTAAAAATTTCCTCGAGGTATTTTTGCAGCTCAAGATCGATGGTAAGCGAAATTTCACTGCTGCTGGGCTCCTGCATCGAGATCTCCTCTACGACCTGATTTAGCGCCGTAACCTTCGTCTTGCGCTCGCCCTTGCTGCCCTGCAAAAGCTCGTTATAATACCCCTCGACGCCGCTTCTGCCGTTGTATCCGGTAAGCGCGCTTAGGGGGTTATTTTGGATATCTTTTTTATTGGCGCGGCCGACGTAGCCGATGATGTGCGAAGCAAGCGCGCCGTAAGGGTAGAAGCGCTGCGAAGCGGGCGAAATTTTAATATTTTCGTGCAGGCTCAAGCTTGCGAAATGCTCTATCGTGGCGTTGTAGTCCAAAAACGGCACGACTTCGATGAAGTCTTGATTATAAGCGGAATTCGCGTCCTTGTAGCTCTTGCTCATCGCGGTGACGTTGAGATCTTTGAAGTAGCGCGAGATATTATTTAGCTCGCTTTGCAGCGCGGCGTCTTTTAGATGCGGCGCGATGGATAGCGAAAAGCCGAGATTGTTTATCGCAAGCGGGCGGCCTTTGGCGTCTAAAATTTGACCGCGCACCGGCGGGATGTATTCGGTAGAGATGACGTTATTTTTAGCGACCTGCTCGTAGAATTCATTCGATTTGATCGAAAGATAATAAATTCTAACCAAAAGCATGCTAAAAAATAGTATCACAAATACGAATACGAACTTCAGTCTCATACCAGCCGCCCCTTAAAAAAGAGCAGAGCAAGCAAAATTTCAATCACGATATAATTTAAATACTCGCCGCTTAGAGGCAGATACTCGCTCTTTTTAATCGCCGAGATCGCGTTGCTCGTGACAAAGACCAAAACATAGCTAATCATCACGTAAAAGCAAATCAAAAAATTTCTAAATTTAATATATTTAAATGAGTTTTCATAGACCACGAAATAAAATATACAATACGCGATAGCCACGCTAAATAGGTTAAATCCGTGGATCTGTTCGGCGCAAAACAGATAAAAAATAGAGAAAAACCAGGTAAAGCCGAACTTTTTAAATTTTACGTCGTTTTCATATTTTTGCACCACCATCGCCGTGAAAAAAAATCCGATCAGCGGCGGCAGCCCCCTATACACCGCACTTAGAAGCAGGTAGAAAAGAACCCCCGCGCTAAAAAGCGTGTCAGCTATAACGTATAGATAAGTGCGATTTCGTTGCATACCGGAAACTTTTTGCATTTAATACAATCGGCCCAAATTTTTTGCGCGGGCAGCTCGTCCTTTGGGATTTCGATAAAACCCAGACGCTCAAAAAATTCTTTTTGATAGGTGAGCGTAAATACGCTTTTTAGCCCGTAAAATTTCGCTTCACCGAGCAGCTCATTTACGATAGCTCTGGCAATGCCTCGCCTGCGAAACTGCGGAGCGACGATGAGCGAGCGCACCTCGGCAAGATCCGCGTTAAAAATTTTAAGCGAAGCAAAGCCCGCTAAAATTTCGGCTTCTTTTAAGCACTGCGATTCGCAGGGCTGCGAACGTTCGGTTTGAAAAACGCTTGCTTCTTGCGAATACTCGCTCCGTAAAATTTGCTCTTTGCCGGCTTGCGCGCGGCTCGCCCCGGATACGGCTTGCGCTGCGCTATTTCGTGGCGCGCTATTTTGAGACGTAGCTCGTTGCGACGCGACATTGCCCGCGGCATTTTCGGCGGAATTTTTGGCAGGATTTTCGGCAAAATTTGCGGCAGAGCTTTGGATTAAATTTAAATCGACATTGCGCGTTAAATTTGAATCAAAATTCCTGACTAAATTTAAATCGGAATTTTCTTTAGAATCAAAACTCAAATTTTCCTTGGAACCAAAGCTCGTATCCGCCTTAAAATTGCAGCCGAACGCCAGCACATATGAGCGGATATTAGCAGCGATCTCATCGCTTTCAAGCGGCAAGATTACGCCGTTTTGAACCTCCTCTTTTACGAGCTCCTGCATACGCGAAATGTCGCAAAGGCGCGCCTTTTTTAGCCGTATCATCTAAAATTTTCCCTAATCTTTGCGCGATCTTGGCGGCGCATTTTATATCCGCTGAATTTAATTATTTTGAAATTATGCGTCGCTAAATTTAACGTATTTAAATTTAGAAATTTCATAATCCAAACGCTCCGCGTACGATGATCTCGCGCGCTTTTTGCAGCCCGCCGCCCTTTAGCGTAGAGACTAAAACCGCCTGCGGATCGTGCCTCAAAAGCTTTGCGCGCTCGCTTTGGTTGAGCTTGTCGGCTTTGGTGTAGAGCCTCACGATCTTTTGATCGCCGCGCAGAAAACTAGCGAGATAGTTTTGTAAATTTTTATCTATTTCAAGATCAAACTGCCTCGCGTCGATGAGATGGACGAAAAGCTTGATATTTAGGCGCTCCTTGATGAACTCGTCGAGATTTTTTTGCCAGATATAATGCAGTTTTTTAGAAACCTTAGCGTACCCAAACCCCGGCAGATCCACGAAGATCAAAGAGATATTTTCCCCCAAGCTCGCAAGATCCGAAAAGGCGGGGTTGCCCGCTAAGCTTAGCGCGGATCTGCCTATAAAATTTAATTCGGAGCTTTGCGCGGAATTCGGCGCGAAACCTGCCACAAGATCTGTCTCGCGATCCGATCTAAAATCCGCCGAGGCACTTTTTAAATTTAAAATAGAATTCTGCTTGGAATTTTGCGCAGACGCCGCAGCCTCCGCGTGATCTTGCGCGCAATTTGCAGCCGAGCTTAAAGCCTCTTTGCTTGCTAGATCGGGCGATGTTTCATTTTGCGAGCCGTCCGAGTCTGTGGCAAGCTTTTGTTTAAATTTAACCTCAAAGAAATTTATCAGCTGCGTTTTTCCCGGCGTCGAGCTTGATTTGGCTAGATTTTTGCGCCCGACTAGAGCGTTTATCAGGCTGCTTTTGCCGACGTTGGAACGCCCCAAAAACGCCACTTCGCTCATCGCAAACTCGGGCGCACCCCCGATATTTGCGGCGGAGGTGATAAACTGCGCATTGCTAGGATAGATCATTTGTTTTGATCTTCGACCTGAAAGATCAGACGCACGGGCTTTTTCTCGCCGCCGCCGCTTTTTACTTCGTAGGTGCCCTTTTGGCGATTTACGATGATCTTATCGCCGTAAACCTCCTTTTTGGTCTCGGCCTCGTGCAGATAGGCGTTGTTTTCAAGCGTATAAGCCTCGATAGTCGGATCGTAGGTCAGTACGCCGCCCTTGCCGTCGTAATGCTTTTGATTGAGTAAAATTTTAAAATTTGCGTTTCCCGTCGCGACGTATTTGGTAGGCTGGCGCTTGGCGTCGAAGTAGATCGTCACTTTATCGGAATTTAGCGTATCGTAAGCGCCCTTTTTGATGCGAACGTTGCCTGTTAGGACGCTGATCTGCTTGATCTCGTCGGCGAAAAAATTATCCGCCGTGACCTCGACCTGCTCCTGCGCGGCGCTAAGAGTAGTCGCGCAGGAGCCCGCAATTAGCGCGGCTGCGAGTATTAGTTTGTGGAGTTTTGATCTTTTATTAAATACCATGCGTGGATTCCTTTTGAGTTTGTTTGTTTGGTTTTAGTATCGTAGCTGATGCTTGCGCCCGTGATACGGTCGCCGCCTTGGCGCAGGACGTACGGCACGTCGGAGCGGACGATCTTGCTGCTCGTATCGTAGATGATCTCCTGCGACGTGTAGTCAAAGCCTCTGCTATTTACATAGTGCGCGTCGCCGTTAAATTTTATCAGCTCGCCGGCGCGCGTCGCGGTTTTTGAAACCAAAGTGTGATTCATATCCGCGCTAATCTCCTCGGCTTTAAAATTTACAAACTCGTCGCGATCCTTGTAGCGAGTGCCGCCGTCCGCGGTAAATTTAGCATCCACGCGCTCGCCGATCTGATAATCGACGATCTTTTTCATCTCCATGTTCGCAATGCTTAGATCCTGCCTAAACATATCGCTAAAATACGGCGTCTGCACGCTTAGAAAGACCATCGCGACGCAAAAGATCGCAATCGCGACGTAGAAAATTTTTATCACCATCGCTCGGCCCCTTTTGATCTGCGCGGAATTTCGCCTCTCGCAGGCATTCTCACGCGCGCTTGCGAAACTACAGCCATTTGCTATTCCACTCTTCGCGCATGCCGTTTTTATCGAGCATTTCGATCATCTCGCGCACCGCGCCGCAGCCGCCGTTTTTGCTTAGCGTGACGTCCGCTTTTAGCGAGCTTAGCGCATCGGCGGGCTTGAAGCTGATCGCGACTGCGTTTAAAAGCTTCGCGTCGTTTATATCATCGCCGATCGCGGCGGCCTCATCGAAGCTTAGGTTAAAATTTTTTAAAATTTGCTCCGCTCTTGAGAGCTTGTCTTTTTCGCCTTGAAAGAGCGTATCGATCTTTAGCTCGCGCGCGCGGTTTGCGACGATTTGCGAGCTTTTGCCGGTGATGATCGCGACCTTTAGCCCCAGCCGCTGCCATTCCTGGATGCCGAATCCGTCTTTTACGTTAAATTTCTTCATCTCTTCGCCGCCGTTTGAATGGTACAGCCCACCGTCGCTAAGGCAGCCGTCTACGTCTAAAAATATGATCTTTATCACTTCGTTTTCCGTTTTTTGAAATTTTATGATTTTAACGAAATTTGGCTGAATTTTTGGCAAACGGCGCATAAATTTAAGCTGCGATCTTAACCTTTAATCGGCACGTAGCCGCTATTTTCGATGATACTTTGCCCCTGCGGCGAAAGGATCCAATCTATCAAGATGCGGATATTTTCGTTTTTATTGTTTTCATCGTAAACCGCGTAAATTTCAGCTACGAGCGGATATTTACGGCTAGCGATATTTTCTTTATTCGGATACGCGCCGTTTAGGCTAAGCATCTTCACGCCGCCGTTTTGCACGATCCCCTCGACGTAGTATCGAAACGAAAAGCCGATCGCGCTACCGAAAAAGCCCGTGATCTTGCGCTTAGGCTGCGTCTCGCCCATAAATTTCAAAAACGCGCTCTGGCTGCCGCTGCCCGCGTTTCGCTGCACGGCATCTATTCGCATGCGCTCGCCGCCGAGCTGCGACCAGTCGCTATATTGCCCCGAATAAATTCCTCGCACTTGATCCAAGCTTAAGCTTGAAACTTTGTTATTCGCATTTACTATAAAGACGAACGCCTCCAGCCCGATCGGCACGAAGCGTAAGCGCGCGCCCTTTTCCTGCGCATAATCAAGCTGCTGCTTCGAAGGTGCGGCGACGAAAATGAGATCCGCCTCGCCGTCGCTTATGGCCTTGTATGCGCCGCGAGTGTTGCTAAATTTAAGCCTGCTAGCATCGGTAAAATTTTGCCCGTCAAATTCCACGCTTTCTTTGGGATAGGTTGCCGCGACGAACGCCGAAAAGACGGGATACAAAGCCGCTGCTCCGTCGATTATCGGCAGATCGCCGCTAAGTTTTAAGCTAGAGCTGGCGCGCACGATCTGCGAGCCCTGCTCAAACGGCAGAAATTTATGCAGCTCGATCGATTTAGCCTGTATCTCGGCGCTGCTTTGATTTACGTATCGCTTCACGACGAAGCGGTAAAACGCAAAATCGAAAGCCGCCAAGCTAAGCACTAGCAAAATGATGATAATTACACGCTTCATCTTAGTTTCCGTTTGCGATATAGGAGATGATCGAGCATTTGCTCTGCAGATACAGCGCCGCTGCGGTTAGCGCGCAAACGCTGATCGCCCACGTCGTAATTATTACTGCGATCGTTTTTTGAAAAATTTCATCGCTCATTTTATGCCTCACATATGCGCAAGCGCGCGGTCAAGTAGCCATAAAAAGCCGACCACCGCGCCCGTGGAACACGCAAGCACAAGCGCAGAAAGGATCAGAAAAATTTTATCCTTTCTGCGGCGCGCGGGTTCGTTTTTTGATCTGATAAATTTTACTAAACGCACGACGAACCAAATAAACGAAACGATCGGCAGCGCGAACAAAAGGAAAATAAAAATCGAGTAAGAATCCATATCTCACCTTCAAAATTTAATACGCAAAGCGATATTTCGACGCAATGCGAGCGCAAAATTTTAGACAGCCTATACGCACGCCGCTGGTTTAAAATTTCAGCCAAGCGGCGCGCCTTTGCAAATCAATTCTAGCAAAGACGGAATTTCGCGGATTTTAAGCGAGCGGCAAGAGTAAAATTCAAACGTCGATAAAATTACAAAATCGCGAATTGCTAATTTTGCTAAATTTAGCGCGCATTTGCCGCTATAAAACGCCCTTGGTGCTAGGCACGCCGGCGCGCTCGTTGATATTTATCGCGCAACGAAATGCGACGGCGAACGCCTTAAACGCGGCTTCTGCGACGTGGTGTAGATTTTCGCCGCGGATCTGGCTTAGATGCAGCGTTAAATTTGCGTTGAAAGCCAAAGCGCGGAAAAATTCCTCCACGAGCTCTGCGTCGAATTCGCCGATCTTACCGCGTTTCAGGCTCGGGCAATCAAATACCAAAAACGCGCGGTTGGAAAAATCAAGCGCCGCAGAAACCGCCGCTTCGTCCATCACGACGACGCTATCGCCGAAGCGCTCGATGTTTTGCGCGGGATAGATCGCCTCTTTGATCGCGCTTCCGAGCACTATGCCGCAGTCTTCGACGCTGTGGTGAAAATCGACCTGCAAATCGCCCTCGCAGCGCAGGTTCAGATCGATCCACGCGTGCTTGGCAAACGCGCTAAGCATATGATCAAAAAAACCGATGCCAGTTTGTATCTGCGCCGCGCCGCGCCCGTAAAGCTCAAGCTCAAGCTCGATTTTGGTCTCTTTCGTAGCCCTATTTTTGCTTATCATCGCGCAATCCTTAAAACTAAATTTTGTTTGAAATCTATCTAAATTTCACTAAATTTCGCTTAAAATTTCGGCCAGCTTTTCGGAATTTACGCTGCCGATCTGGCGCAGGTTCGCAATCTCGGCGCCCTCTTTAAAAAACAGAATCGTAGGCGGACCGAATACGTTAAAATGCGCTTTTATCGCCCTATTTTGCTCGCTATCTTCGCTAAGATCGATCTTTAAAAGGCTAAATTTATCAAGAGCGCCCGCAAGAGCGGGATCTGCGAACGCTCGCTCGCTCTGCTCACAATTTTTACACCAGCTAGCCCAAAAGTCCACTATCACGGGCTTTTTGGAATTTTCTATTTCGCCCTGCAGCTGCGCCAGATCGCGCACAAACGAAAAATGCGCGCCGCCAAAATTTTGAGCGCTAGAAATTTCGCCCACTTGCAAGTTCTCGCCGCCGGGGCCGCCGCTGGAATATCTCGTGCTTTGCGGGATTAGATTACCAAGCGGTCTGGAAAAATCTTTCGCGCCGCTGGCAAAGCCCGCGAGCAGCAGTGCCGAATATAGCGCGATTACAAGGGCCAAAGCGCGCTTTACCCCGCCCGCGCCGCCGTCAAACAGCCCTAAAAATCCTGCGAAGATCGCGCCCAAAACCGCGTAAATCAGCAGGCTTAAATTTTCGCCGATGAGCGTGCGCGAAATCCATACCGCCGTAAAAAGCAGCAAAAAGCCGAAAATTTTAGGCACCGCCTCCATCCAAGCTCCGGGTCTAGGCAGTGCGCCGCCGAGCCCCACCACAAGCAGTAGCGCGCCGCTTCCGAGCCCCAGCGCAAAAAGAGCCGCCGCGCCCAGCAGAACGTCGCCGCTGCCCGCGATGTAAACGAGCGCGCCTGCAAGCGGAGCGGAGATGCACGGCGATACGACGAGCGCCGAGATAAGCCCCATCGAAAAAACTCCGATCAGGCCGCCAGCATTTTCGCTTTTGCTATTTAAGAAGCTTTGAAAGCGCGCAGGCAAGCGAATCTCGTAAAATCCAAACATAGAAAACGCGAGTGCGGCGAATATGAGCGAGGTTAGGATCAGCGCGGGAGGAGTTTGCAGCAGGCCCTGTAAATTTTGCCCGAAAACCGCCACGAAAGCCCCTAAAATCGCATACGAGCTCGCCATCCCAAAAATATACGCGAGGCTTACGGCGAGGCTTTTTTTCGCGCTCGGCTTCGAGGAAGTTTTCGCCACGATGATCGACGAGAGGATCGGGATGAGCGGATAGACGCAAGGGCTTAGCGAGAGTAGCACGCCGTAGCCGAAAAACAGCGCGATCGCCGCGATGAAGCTCTTGCCGCCAAGAACGTTTAAAATTTTGTCCTGCTCGGAGATGGGATTTGCGCCGCGTGGATTTTTGTGAGCGGAGGATTCATCGGAATTTACAGCAGTGTTTTCAGCCGAGCTTGCCGCGGAATTCCCCGCTGCGTGCGAGCTTGCCACGGAATCTGTCTCTGCGCCCGCTGCTGCAGTATTGCTTTTAAAATTTACAGCCCCGCCTTGTGCGCTGTCTGCGGCAGAAATCTGCGCGGAATTTCCGCCGCTTCGGTATCTTTTCAGCTCGGAGTTTGAAATTTTACTGATCTGATAGCCCTCCACCACGCGCTTGAAGCTAAAGCCGAACTGCTGCGGCTGGTAGCAAAAGCCCGATTTCGTGCAGCCCAGGAAATCACCGCTAAGCACGAAATCATCGCTGTCTGCAGCATTTGCAAGCACGAGGCCCAAAGGCACGGCGATGCTAAATTTGCCCTCGTAAATTTTATAATCCTTGTATTCGGTCGCGGCGGGCAGATTTATTAAATTCGTCACCTCCGCGCCGCCAATGAAAATTTTTATCTCGTTTTGATAGAGATAGACCCCGTCCGCGATATCAAAGCTTAGCGTTACGCTATCGCTTTGCGCCGTCGCGTTAAGCTTGAACGCATCGGAGGGTTTCAGGGGCTCGGCGCCTAAACCTAAAAGAAAAAGCGCTGCCAAAATAAGTGATCTGATCAAATTTTATCCTTTGAAATTTTTTCCTACATTCTAACGTAATAAGTATGAATTTATAGTGTAATATAAAGAACTTTTTTGTAAAATTCCTCAAAATTTTTAGGAGGCGATATGAGCAAAGAGATCAAAACCGAAACAGGCGAAATAGCACTGAAAGAGATAGAATTTAAAAGCTCAAAGTACGAAAAAATCTCGTTCAAAGACTACGAAACGCTGCTTGAAAGATATCAGATCGAGCTTTTGAAGCTGCAAAAATTCGTAAAAGAAAAAGGCTTAAAAATTTTGATTTTGATGGAGGGGCGCGACGCGGCGGGCAAAGGCGGCACGATCAAGCGTTTAACCGAGCATCTAAATCCACGCGGATGCCGCATCGTAGCGCTCGAAAAGCCGAGCAACGTCGAAAAGACGCAGTGGTACTTCCAGCGATACGTCGCGCACCTACCCAGCGGCGGCGAGATCACGATATTTGACCGCAGCTGGTACAACCGCGCGATGGTTGAGCCGGTGATGGGCTTTTGCACGCACGCCGAGCACAAAGATTTCCTGCGCCAAGTGCCTAAATTTGAGGAGCTTTTGGTAAGTGCGGGGATAATTTTGTTTAAATTTTACTTCTCAGTCTCCAAAGAGGAGCAAAAAAGGCGCTTCGAATCGCGCCGCACCGATCCGCTGAAGCAATACAAGCTTTCGCCGGTGGATGCGAGATCGCAGGAGCTGTGGAATCAATACACGCTCGCAAAATACTCGATGCTGCTCGCTTCAAATACCGAGTTTGCGCCGTGGACGATCCTAGATAGCAACGACAAAAAGATCGCGCGGCTAAACGCCTTTCGCTGCATCCTCTCACGCATAGACTATCCCGAAAAGATCGATGCAAAGGAGCTTGCGGTGGATCCAAACCTCGTGCGAAACGGCACCAGGGAGATAGTGCTAATGGAGGATAGCCAAAAAAGCGAGGCTTGGCGCAAGCTGGAAAGCCCCTCTCGCAAGAACAAGAAGGATAAGAAAAAGGGCTAAATTTTGCCAATGAAGATTACTTGCTAGGGAGGCTTGCTGGGAATTGCTCATTAGGAATTTATGTCCTAATATATAGAAACGCATTGGATTTTACAGCTTTTCATTTAAAATCTTTAGCAAGATTCCATCCTGTTGGGAATTGAAACAAACGTCGCAACGATCTAGCCGATACCATATATAGTATAATTCCATCCCGTTGGGAATTGAAACAGTAAGGTTTTCGGAGTTTTGTGGTGGAATTTATGTAGAATTCCATCCCGTTGGGAATTGAAACCTCAATCTAGCGGTAAAATTTCGGGTAAATTTGAGTAGAATTCCATCCCGTTGGGAATTGAAACGCTCGCTAAATAAAAAGCAGTGGCGCAATGCGTTGTAGAATTCCATCCCGTTGGGAATTGAAACCTGCGGAGGGTACTGCGGCGCTCATCTTTGCGTGTGTGTAGAATTCCATCCCGTTTGGAATTGAAACTCCCACCCGCCGAATTCATTGTAGAAGTCGAAGCGTAGAATTCCATCCCGTTGGGAATTGAAACTGTCACCCTAGGCGGCGGTAAGCTCTATATCGATGTCTGTAGAATTCCATCCCGTTGGGAATTGAAACCTCCCTGACACGCTCGATCTGAATTCTTTTTCTCTCAGTAGAATTCCATCCCGTTGGGAATTGAAACGCTTCTTGGCGTGTATCTGCTTGAGCTTGGGTATCGAGTAGAATTCCATCCCGTTGGGAATTGAAACCAAATTATAAAAGAACAAAAAAGCAAGAACAACACGTAGAATTCCATCCCGTTGGGAATTGAAACCTATCAATTTCATCATTTCAGCTTGTAAAGGCTTGGTAGAATTCCATCCCGTTGGGAATTGAAACCCTCTTTGCGCGAGTTCTTTAAAGACTATTTTGGTAGAATTCCATCCCGTTGGGAATTGAAACCTCCTCCATAAACTTCGTGATGGAGTTTTGTAGATTGTCGTGTAGAATTCCATCCCGTTGGGAATTGAAACGCACTATCAGGATTTGACATACTTTTATCCAGGGGTAGAATTCCATCCCGTTGGGAGTTGAAACGCTCTATTTGGGCTACGTCTTTATCTTGTTCGTCTTGTAGAATTCCATCCCGTTGGGAATTGAAACTCATCTGACGCTTGTGCCACTTCTCGCAACCTACTTTGTAGAATTCCATCCCGTTGGGAATTGAAACAGGCTAAAGTCGAGGCGCTGAAAAAAGAAAACGCCGAGTAGAATTTCATCCCGTTGGGAATTGAAACAAGTCATCGGCAACATCTACGAGAACCCAGAAATTTGTAGAATTCCATCCCGTTGGGAATTGAAGCACTCTTTGCGTCGGCAAGTATAGCTGGGTAAAGGGTAAAATTCCATCTTGTTTGTAATTGCTACCAGAACCGATCAAAAAAATCAAATCCTGAAAGCTTCGATATGTAAAATTTCATTCTATCCCGGTTAAAATTTAATGTGCCACTCGATAAGACACCTATTTGCGCAAGTCGGTTCGTCTTTACGGCATAATATGCAAAATTTTATAAAATTTTATGTTTATTTTATGCAGTATTCTGTATAATTCACACGGATAAACGAAGTGTTTTGCTATTTTTACTTATGAATGACACGATTTTTATTCATTTTATACGATTTTATGTATAATTAACGAATAAATTTGTATAATTTTCATATGTTAGAAACGAGCGATATATTCAACATTTTGCACAATGCCGTCGAAGCCAAAAATAACGGCAAAAAGATCTCGCACGCCGCGATGGCGCAGAGATTAGGCGTATCAATGCGGACGTATCAGGACTGGCGCTTGGGCACGACCAAACCGCAAGCTGCGACTGCGATATGCCAGATGTTGTGCGAGCTCGATAGCGACGACGCTGCGTTTGTGCTGCATAAGATAAAAAAACTTATAGGAGAGTAGAGTGCAAAACATTACTTTGCAAGAAAAGCTGGATCTACAGGGCGTCTTTCGCGTGATTTATGAGAAAAAAGAGTCGAAATTCGCGATCTTTTACAAGGCGGTTTTGAAGAAATTTTTTAAAAATTTTAAAAAATAACTGGCGGAGGCATTTAATTATTATGTTTTATGTGGCAAAGGCGGTAGTATCCATTAAATTTAGATGATTTTTCCTTTTTATGACGAGCACGCCGATATTCTTTGTTTTGCAGTTTCAGAGGATGCTACCGAATTCTGCTTTATAAAAATTTTTCTATCTTTCTGCCTCTTTGGTATCATCTAATTTAATTTTAAATTCTAACTTTGGCACATGATCTTAAATTTATGGCGTAAATTTAATTGAAATTAATGCAGAATTCCTTCTTTAACCTAGCTTTTAAGATCCATAGCGTGCATTTTTATAAATATTTTGAATTGCTATTAAATGAGTTGCATTTAAATTTATTTATATTGCGGCAAATATACAGTTCGTTAAAATTTTAATTTGTGAGTAACTCCAGAATTTCATTCGTAACCCATAAATTTAACATATTTAGTAGGTGAATTGAAACCGAATGAATTTCGCATAAGTGCCCCATGCTGTATCTTATCCCAGCCACAACTAATCTTTTTAAATTTTATAGCGAGATGAGAATTTTACCCATTTCTGCCGCAAAAGTCGCATCGCGTGGATCCGTTTTGATTTCAACAAGATGAATTCTACCGCCTACGCAAATCGTGCAATAAGCCCATTTATGCATTTCAATTCCCAAAGGATAGAATTATTCCACATTCCTGCGGGACGCTATAAAATGCAGTGGTAGAAGTTTTAATTCCCAATGGGGTGGAATTCTACAGCACAAGATGCGGCAGATCAAGGCGGCGCAGCGCGTTTCAATTCCCAACGGGATGGAATTCTACCTAGGGGAGCGCAGCAGCCCCTAGCGAGTTTGTCGGAGGTTTCAATTCCCAACGGGATGGAATTCTACGCAGAGGGCGGAAAAGGTAGCGGCATGGATATGAGTTTCAATTCCCAACGGGATGGAATTCTACCGTGATTGTCTCGTCGGTGCCTGCGGTTTTTAGATTTTGTTTCAATTCCCAACGGGATGGAATTCTACGAAAAATTATATAAAGGAGAGAACGATGAGAGAGAGTTTCAATTCCCAACGGGATGGAATTCTACGGAAAATCCTCGTCGCCCACAAAAAGAAAAGGATCGTTTCAATTCCCAACGGGATGGAATTCTACACGGGGTGTTGTTTTGGCACGGGTGATCCTTTCGTAGTTTCAATTCCCAACGGGATGGAATTCTACAAAAGACAGAACCGAGCAAAATCGCCAAAGAATTGTTTCAATTCCCAACGGGATGGAATTCTACCGTAAAAATGAGGTCTTAAGCTTGCGCTGGAGCGATGGTTTCAATTCCCAACGGGATGGAATTCTACTGTGTAGTGCCGCATATTGCAGCTGTGAAGTCGTTGTTTCAATTCCCAACGGGATGGAATTCTACCTTAAAGCTATACTATACGAAGCCGGGGATAGAATTTGTTTCAATTCCCAACGGGATGGAATTCTACTAAAACACAGCTACATTGGGGCTTTTAGAATGATGTTTCAATTCCCAACGGGATGGAATTCTACTTCAGCCGATAACACAGGCGTTTATAAATACGATAGTTTCAATTCCCAACGGGATGGAATTCTACTGAGTTGGAAAGATGCCATTAGCGGTATTGCTACTGCGTTTCAATTCCCAACGGGATGGAATTCTACAAATCCACTTCCGACAAACCAAGCTCGACCCAATAGTTTCAATTCCCAACGGGATGGAATTCTACTTTTAAATACAAATCGGCGTAATAGCTAAATTTCAGTTTCAATTCCCAACGGGATGGAATTCTACGCGACCTCCGCCATGCGCCCGAAAAATTTAACGTCGAGTTTCAATTCCCAACGGGATGGAATTCTACTGAAGAGGACAAATGCCGAGAGAAAAATTAAAAGAGTTTCAATTCCCAACGGGATGGAATTCTACATGGACAAATTCATTACTGACAACGTAGAGAAAATCAGGTTTCAATTCCCAACGGGATGGAATTCTACGATCCTGAAGCTCTTTGCTATAGGTTTCAAGCGGATGTTTCAATTCCCAACGGGATGGAATTCTACAATTTCAGGGTTTTGTTATGTATGACTTTATCGATTGTTTCAATTCCCAACGGGATGGAATTCTACGCAGATAGTGTATTTATCAGCTTTCTTAGGTTTTTGTTTCAATTCCCAACGGGATGGAATTCTACGAAAATTCACAACCAAATTGTATAGATCATAGAAAGTTTCAATTCCCAACGGGATGGAATTCTACTCGATGAAATTTTTGGCGAGTTTCTGCTAACCGAGTTTCAATTCCCAACGGGATGGAATTCTACGACGCCCTCAACCTTATTTCCATTATTAAAATAGATGGTTTCAATTCCCAACGGGATGGAATTCTACGAGATATAGAAACACGAGAACCCTTATTCGTATAAAAAGTTTCAATTCCCAACGGGATGGAATTCTACGCCAAACCGATAGCGGCAACGATAGCAATCGCGGGTTTCAATTCCCAACGGGATGGAATTCTACAAGCCTCGTTCAACCATTTCATTTTCAAGCATAGCAGTTTCAATTCCCAACGGGATGGAATTCTACGCGTAGTTGATGGTATTGTCGAGCATTGTCAATATACGTTTCAATA
>NZ_CALKTC010000042.1 GCF_937996225.1 uncultured Campylobacter sp.
CGATAGTAAATCAAGCTCTATAGGGGCAGGTATAGGCATAAGCGGCAGTAAAACATAAAAATCAAGGGTTTTTATCCGTAAAATATAAAAATTCTAAATAAGGAAATAAAATGAAATTTTTAAAACGATACAAAAATATTATTCTACTGCCGTTTATGCTAATTATTTCGTTTTTTGTTTTTCGTATGATTTATATGGAAATAATTAGCGAGTGCGCCCCAATAAGGCTTTTTTCAAAAAATTTTCTAAGTAATAGTGATTATGTTGAGTTAAAAGCAAAATGTATAAAAAAGGCTTTGGAAAATAACGATAATCACCTTATTATGCAGTATTTTAAAAGAGAAACGAGCGAGTGCCTCGAAATTATTGATGAATCGTCAAAAATTCCGCATAATTTGATTAGAGTTAATAGCTTTGAAGAATGGAAAAAATTAAGACTTACAGATACTGACAATATAATTTGTCCTATTGGTAATCCTAAAAAGAGCGATATTGGCAATGAAAGTAAATAAATTTACGAAGTTGGGGCTGCTCATCAAGCAAAACATTAGCCGCAATTTGAAGTGTAAATTTCAAAATTTACTATTTTATGCCGTGCGTTTTTTTGTGACCGTATATCCGATAAATTTAGAAGAGCGCCGCAAAAGGTGCTGTCAAAAAAGCGAAATTTAACGCGAAATTTTATATAATCTCACGATTTAATGCGAGGAGATAAGATGAATAAAAAGGCGTATTTCGGGAGTTTCGGCGGGCAGTTCGTGCCTGAGACGGCGATGTTCGCGCTTGAGGAGCTGGAGGATGCGTACAACACCATAGCGCAGACTAAGGAATTTAAAGATGAGCTGGGTTACTTGCTGCGCGAATACGCGGGGCGTCCGACGCCGTTATATCACGCTGCGCGCCTTAGCGAGCACTACGGGCATGAGATTTATCTAAAGCGCGAGGATCTCAACCACACGGGCGCTCATAAAATCAACAATGCCCTAGCGCAGGCGCTACTAGCCAAAAAAATGGGCAAAAAAAAGATCATCGCAGAAACCGGTGCAGGTCAGCACGGTGTGGCGACGGCGACGGCAGCGGCGCTATTTGGGCTTGAGTGCGACGTGTATATGGGCGAGACCGACGCCGCGCGCCAGCAGCTCAACGCCTTTAGGATGCAGCTTTTGGGTGCAAATTTAATCAAAATCGGCACCGGTTTAAAAACGCTCAAAGAGGCGACCACTGCGGCGATTCAGGCGTGGGTGAACGAGATTGAGAGCGTATTTTACGTCATCGGCTCGGCGGTCGGGCCGCATCCGTATCCTAAGATGGTTAGGGATTTTCAAAGCGTCATCGGTACCGAGACCAAATCGCAGCTTGCGAGCAAGGGGATTAAAGCCGATTACGTCCTAGCCTGCGTGGGCGGCGGAAGCAATGCGATAGGAATTTTTAGCGCGTTCGTGGATGATCCTAGCGTGCAGCTCGTGGGCATCGAGGCGGGCGGCTTGGGCGCACAAACCCCTTATCACGCAGCGACTATTACCAATGGGCGCGCGGGCATCATCCACGGTATGAAAACGATCGTGCTACAGGATAAATTCGGCATGATCGAGCCTGTTCACAGCATCTCGGCGGGGCTTGATTATCCCGGCGTGGGTCCTGAGCACGCGCATCTGCACGAGATAAGTCGCGCAAAATACGAAGCGGTAACCGACGATGAGTGCATCACGGCGCTTAAACTGCTCTGTAGGCTCGAAGGCATTATCCCTGCGATCGAAAGCGCGCACGCGTTAGCGTATTTAGAAAAGCTCTGTCCGCAGTTAAAAGGCAGAAAAACGATCGTCGTAAACGTGAGCGGCAGGGGCGATAAGGATATGGATACCGTGATGAATTACAAAAAAGGAACGATTTATGGATAAGATCAAAGCGGCCTTTGCGGGCAAAAAGGCAAATATCGGTTATATCGTGGCGGGATATCCGAGCCCCGCGCACACGAAGGAGTTTTTGTCAAATTTAGACGAAAGCGCGATCGATCTGCTTGAGATTGGCATCCCGTATTCCGATCCGCTCGCAGACGGCCCGGAAATTTTTAAGGCGAGCTTCTCCGCGGTGCAAAACGGTGTAAACGCGGGCACAGTATTTGAAATTTTAAAAGGAGTGCAAACGCGTAAGCCGCTCGTGTTTTTGGTCTATTACAACGTGATCTTTGCCTACGGCGTGCGCGAGTTTGTAGCGCAGGCGGCGCGCTACGGCATCAGCGGACTAATAATCCCCGATCTGCCGTATGAGGAAAACGAGGAAATTTTCGCGCTTTGCGAGGAGTTCGGTATCGCGCTCATCCCGCTTATCAGCGTTACGAGCGAGCATCGTGCTACGCGAGTTTTGAGCCGCGCGCGCGGCTTCATCTACGGCGTGGGCGCTATCGGCGTGACCGGAAGCAAGCAAACTCCGATCTCGCGCCTTAAAAATATGGTCGCAGATCTTAAAAAAATGAGCGATCTACCCGTGGCGATCGGCTTTGGTATTCGCACGGCGGGCGACGTTCGCGCCACGAAAGAATACGCAGACGGCGCTATCATCGGTACTGCGATCGTAAATTTATGCGCGAACTACGGCGGGCGCGATCTGCAAGACAAGATCGCCGAACTTTTTAATTAACGGAATAAATATGAAAAAGATATTTTTGATTTTAATCGCAAATTTTTGCTTCGGCGCCAATCTGATGCAATATGATCTTTTCAACCACGACGATAGCGTGGATATCGTCTTGGCGTTTGACTCCGCATACAAGCCCGACATCGTGCGCAGCGTCGATGGACAGTCGATGAGCCTTATTTTAAAGGGGCTCGGCGGCGATGAGAAATTTAACGAAATGCGTACCAACCAAAAGGTGCTTAAAAGCTTTACGATCGCGCCCAAGGGCAAGGATATCGAGATCAACTTCCCTACCGGAGCCGATCTATCAGTCGATGCTCTTACTCAAGATGGCAATTTAAAGCTCATTTTGCGCGTAAAAAACCCTGCTTTCGATCAGAGCAAGATGAGCGTAAAGAGCGAGGCGAGTGAGACGGCGCAAAGCGGTAGCAGCGGGGTTTCCATGATGCCGATAATCGTAGCGTTACTGCTTGCGGCTGCGGTTTTCGTAGGCGTGCGAAAATTTTTATCGCACAAGCCGCAAAAAAGTATCGACGAGACATGGCGGGTTTTTGAAGACGACGCTAGCATGGAGGGCGCCGATGTCGACGTGACGGGCATAGATGAAATTTTAAACGACTCCTCTTTTAAAAATCAGAGCGGATCAAAGAACCCAAATTATTCTGACGCGCAGGAGTTTGCGAAGAAAGATGAAGCCTCTGCTTTAAATTTAAAAAATTCTAACGACTCAAAAAACGTAGATAGCGCAGATTTTTTAAGAGGCGAGAACGTGAGCGAAGAGAGTGCACACGATAAATTTTACGATGAGGTTGCGCGTGCCGAGCGTTCGGAAGCTACGGAGGCGGACGAAAACTATGAGAGTGCCGAGAATATAAGAGCAGCGGATAAAATTTCGCCGCTTAAAGTAAGCTCTGCCGAGAGTGGTACGATGGAATTTCGCGAGGGAGCAAAAGAAAGATCGGATGCAAAAGAGCCCAAGATTTCGGCATTTAGAAGCATTTTAGAAAATGAGCTGCTTAGCTCGGATACCGCAAGACCTAGCGACGTGCGAGTAGAGCTGGTGCGCGAAATCGACGAAAATAATGCTGCCGTAGTGCTAAGCTTCGCGGGCAAAAAACATCTAGTGGTGTTAAAAAGCTCCAACGCTATCGATTGATGAGGCGTGGAATTTCGTAACTTGCGGGCTTTGTGGCCGTATGTAAAAATAGAATTTCCGACTTCGTGCGAGAAATTAAGGCTGGTTTATTTATATTTAAGTAAAATTCTATAGTTAAGACTGGCTTCGTATGTCCGAACCCCGTCTTAACTACTTTTTAAATTCTATTTTTAGTCATTTTTAAGTATGGATAGAATTCTTACTTTTTAAAATTTAGATCGGAATTTATTTGCTTTTTATTTTACAAAGGATAAAATCGCGCCTAAGAGATCGGTCGATCTAGATTATTTCAGGATTTTTTCATGAATAACGTTAAATGGTATATCATCGCAGGCGCCGTGCTAGGCGTGCTGGGTGCGACGCTGGTGCATTTCGGAAACCCGGGCAATATGGGCGTTTGCGTCGCTTGCTTTTTGCGCGACACCACCGGCGCGTTGGGCTTTCACCGAGCTAGCGCGGTGCAATACATCCGCCCGGAGATCATAGGACTCGTGTTCGGCGGCTTTTTGGCAAGCGTGCTTTGGACGCGCGAGTTCGCGCCGGTTACCGGCAGCTCGCCGTTTGCGAAATTTTTCCTAGGGATTTTCGCGATGATCGGCTGCCTTGTATTTTTGGGATGTCCGTGGCGCGCGTTTTTACGCCTAGGCGGCGGCGATTTGACCGCGCTAGCCGGATTAGCGGGTCTGATCTGCGGCGTACTCATTGGGTTTTTGCTTAAAAAGCGCGGCTATGAGGCGAGCAAAGAGGCAAGGCTTAGCGGCCCGATCGGAATTTTGCCCGTGATACTGGGTGCGGCGCTACTTGCGGCCTTGGTTTTCGGACTCAAAACGGGCGAGAGCGGCGCGCTTTTTATCTCCGCTGAAGGTCCCGGCGCACAACACGCAGCGGTAGGCATCTCGCTGGCTGCGGGCATTATCGTGGGCGCCTTGATGCACAAGAGCAAATTTTGCAGCGTCGGCGCATTCGGTAGAATTTTCCGCGGCGATTTCTCGATGTTTTGGGGCGTGCTAAGCGTTATCGTGTTTGCTAGCATCGCAAATATCGCGTTTGGACAATACAAACTCGGCTTTGAGAGCCAGCCTATCGCTCATAACGATTTCGTTTGGAATTTCTTGGGTATGGTGCTCGCGGGTCTTTGCTTCAGCCTCAGCGAGGGCTGCCCGGGCAAGCATCTGGTGCAGGCCGGCACGGGAAATTTAAGCTCGGGCATATTCGTTATCGGCATGGCGGCAGGCGCTGCGATCGCGCATAATTTCTTGCTCGCAAGCTCAGCTAAAGGCATCACCGAGTTCGCTCCTTACGCGGTTGCGATCGGTTTTGTTTTTGCGCTTTACGTGGGGATTTTTCAAAGACGCGGCGCTTAAGGCTGATATTTAATCTCAGAGATCAATCTATACAGAGGCGGCGTATCTAGTCAAGCTCTGGCGGCGTACTTATAAAGAAATACGCTGTCGGAGCAGAGCGCGCACTGCAAGACTGGCGCAAGCAGCTGGAGATAGAATTTAAGAATTTATAGCCGTATTTAGTAACGCGATAAAGCAAATGATAAAAATATGTTCCGCGCAAGAAAGATTGCGATCAATTTTTAAGAGCCGCTCCTTTAAATTTTGAAATTTAAAGGCTTTGCCATTTGAGGCTTTTTTCATCTAAAGCTCTTTAATTGCTAATTAAAATCCAGCCATACGTGGCGCTGGGTCTTATCCAAATCAATACCTTTTCTCTTTATAAAAAATTCTTTTATCCTGACGTAGTCGTCCATAGTTTCTATCGTAAAGGCGATATCTTTATCCTTGCCTCGGATTATTATATTATCGTAGAATATAAGTCTAAGTTGAAATTTAAAAACCAAAAAATACATAAATTTTGAGATGAATAAAAACAAAAACGTCAATATTAATATAAAAATTACTTTGGAACTACCTGTTTCTATATATTTTCTTACGCCGATAGCTAATACCAATATGCAGATCAATAAAAAAGCGATTATCGTAGCATACGGATCAAATTTTAAGAAAAATCTATAAAAAGCGCCTTGCCTCCTAAGCCACTCATTATCTCTTGCAAAATAGGCTCTTTTTACATCCTTAAGATCATCTAAGAATATAGTTTTTTCGGGCATTTTATTTGTATAATAAGTAACTCGATCATTATAAAATTTTACAAATTTCTTATTGTAAAAATTTGTAAAATATTCCATTATTATAGGCAATCCGAAAAATGGAAATACTATAAAAAGCTGATTATATCTAGTTTGATTGGGTTCGTATGAATACATAAAAATCATAATCGCAAGCGTGCATACCGTAGCAAGAACTATATAAAAATTCGTCCTATCTTTGAGCGTTAAAGGCTCTTTATTATAATCACTAGCGCAACTCGGATTTTGTTCAAATTTATTAGATTTTTCGTTTGTATTTATCGTAGAGTCATCCGTGAGTTTTTCAAATTTAAAATTTTTACTGTCAGAATTTTCGGCATCAAAATTCCGCCCTGAACCCCGCTCTAAATTTCGATATCGTTCATCTAAAAGCCTCTTTAGCTCTTCGAGCCTATGTTTTATATTCATCTTTTATTCTTTATAGTCTACACAAAAATTTGCGGCGGGATTTTATCTAAATTTTTCCCTATTTTGAGTAGAAAACAGGCTTTTAGCTCTTTGTATTCTTTGCTTGTTAATATGCTTGCTTCGATATAATTACCATTGCTCATAAAAATAAGGCTGTCGTTTCCTATGTCAAATCCCAAATTTTTCTTAAATCTAAATATGATTAAGGGCGCAAACGCCAAAAATAAGGAGATCGGCACAATTAAAATTCCATAAGAAATTTTATTTTTAAAAGTTACTACCAAAGATAAAAGGATTATCCACACGAACGCGACAAAAAATGTTGAAATTTTACTTTTTTTTGTCATTTTAAAAGTAGACGGTCCAAAGGTGCGTTTTATTGCAATTATTTCGGATAAATTTATAGAGTATAGAGTCGCCCTCTTTTTCTCTGAATAATATTCGATAACTGAATTTTTAAATTTTATATAGCAGGTGCCAAATTTATCCGAAAGTTCTAGCCAGCGTTTAACGGATCTTGGCGAGTCTTGCCTTGTTCCAAAATCTATGAAATTAAGAAAATACAGAAATGGCGAATAAAATTTAATCATCTCTATTGAATTATCTTTTATGATTATCGGCTCTTTGTCGTAATTTCTAGCTTGAGTTTTAAAATTTTGCGAGAGTGTATCAGTGGCACAAGAGAGATTGCTTTGCAATTTTTGTTCAACGGCATTCGTAAAATTTCGTTCGCTGGCATTTATAGAATTTTGCCCGCCGTCGCTCGTAAATTTTAGCCCGCCGCCCGCCAAATTTCGCTTATCGCAATTTTTATCTTGCAAGAAATCCTTTATATTTTTATCATACCGCGTTTTGCTTATGCCAAACCTAGCAATTTCGTCGTTAAGCATTTGGTTCCTCCTTATACACGCTTGATTTAGATATAACTATCGCGCGAGTTTGCACACGGAGATCAGCCTTGCGCATTTTTTAAAATTTGCAAAATTTCGCTTATCTTTTGTGGATCTTTAATGCCTCGTGTATCCTCCACCCGGCTATTTAGATCGATAGCGTAAGGGCGCAGCGCGAGCGCTTCAAGGATATTTTGCGCACCGATGCCGCCTGCAAGAATAAAAGAGATCGCGCCGCCTTTGGAAGCAGTGCTACACTTATCCGCACTATCATCCTTTGCGGCACCCAACTTGCCCACCTCACTGCCGTCATTCGTAATATTTGGCGCACCCGCCTCATAGTCGCTTGCGCCTTGATCATTGACGTCTTCGCTTGTGGGCCTTACACCACTCAGCCGAGCGGTAGCACACGCACTAAATTTGCACTCATCGTCATTCTTTGCGGCGCGACGATCGGCGCTCGCTTCTTGTTTCGTATTGCTCGATCGAACAATATCATGTGTGCGCTCGCTCACTTCATTACTATTAGAGGCACAGCACACGTTGCTTACCATCTGGAGCTTCAAATTTCCGTTTTCGTTATGCTCCGCGCAGGAATTGTTGCAGTCGCCGTTTTTGTCGCGCTTTAAATTCCCCTCGCTATATCCGCTACAGATCGCGCTATGCTTAAGATAGCTCCTTGCGCCGTCTGAGCTTTGAGCGGTGCCCGCTACATAGCATTTTTTTTCGCCACTTACTGCATCATTTTGCGTATCGCAGCGCCCGCTAGCCGAGTCGTATTTTGTGTCGTCTATGCTTTGAGTTGCGCTGCCCGCGCAGTTTTTTTCATCGCGCGCCGCGCTGTATTGTCCTTCGCAGCCAAGCCCTGCGTGTCGCAGCAGATCCCAGTCGAAGCTCATGCCGTTGCCGCCCAAACTCGCTCCTTTGGCGTCAAATAAGATCCGATCACAGCTCAAACCCTCAAGCGGCGGCATTTCGGCGCCAATGCTTAGCACCTGCCACGCCTCTATGCCTGCTGCGTTGAGACGTGCTTTGAAATCCGCGCTTATGCGTCCATAAATCTGAGCACAGTCCAGCTCGCAAAGGCTGCAAATTTTTAAAATTTGCTCCTCGTCTAAAGCTTCCGTATCTAAAATTTCAGAATTTAGATCTTTTACCGAGGTGGACACAGCGCAGTTTGCGTTTAAATTTACGCTCAAATCGTCGCGCTGCTTTTCGCAGAATTCCGCGGCTTCATAAAATTCTACGCTTCCGCTAGTACCCGCGTAAATTTTATCTTCACAAATTTTGCCACCGCCCTTGCTGCTGCAAATTTTATCGCCGCAGGCTTTGCCTCTAAAATTTTCGCACGCGGTGGCGCTGTGTTTTGCCGAGCTCAAAGCAAAGACCCCGACGCACTTTGCGCCGTTTTTATGCGCGATGCGTGCGATCTCGCGAGCCGTTTCTACGCTAACTCGGCGTTTGGAGCTCGATACGAATATCACACCTAAAAAATTTACGTCTAGACCTGCCACAGCGCATGCTTCTTCAGATGTTTTGATACCGCAAATTTTAATTAAAACACTCATTTTCGCCTAAAAAATATAATATCGCAAACTAGTCTCTGCGATCTCTTTCATTATTTCAAACATCTCGTTTGCACCCCACTCCTCTTTTCGAAAATACATACTTACGGGAGAAAATTTATTGTGCTCGCTGTTGCCGTCTAGTTTAAAAATATAAGTTTTGTTGAGGTAGTAAAATTCATTCATTGTGCTAAGTTTTGAAAATACGTTTTTTGTGCTAGCGTCATTTTCGTTAAAGTCGTCACCGCTACCAAAACATACGAAAGGCGTTATGTCTTCGTGGTTCATCATAGCTCTTATGCCGATTAAATTTTTACCTAGGCGCTCTATTGCATTACCTCTAGCTTGTTTTTTTAACCCTTCTTTAGCGCGTTTATCATTTGTGCCTTGTCTTTTAACTTCTGCCGCTAGAAGGAGTTTTTGATATTTTGTGTCGCCTCGTTTTTTGAGTATCAAAAAGCCTCCATCAGGCATGATAGTATTGTCTTCCCATGTTGTATCAAACTGTTTTCTGATGCTACCGTTTTTTATATTTTCCATCATTCCTTTTAACGACAATCTTCCGCTAAATTCAAGGTAAAAACCGTTAAAATTTGGAATTTGACCAAATCTATTTTCTATATAATCAATAGTTTTTTGCATGGCCTGCGCTATGTTTTTATCGTCAAATTTGGACTCGGTATTTTTAGGTTTATGCTGATTTACATTTTTCCTTAGATCATCACTATTTGCCACTTTAAACCTTTTTTACGATATAGATGTATTCGGTTACGTAAAGCGCCCTGTTATTTAAATTTCTGCTTGCGCGGTAAGTTGGATAGCGGATTTCGTGTTTTATGACTTTGCCGATTTTTGATAAATTTAAAAGAAACTCCGCCTCGCTGATAAATCCTTCCGAATTAAAAGAGATGACTAAATATTTAGCCGGAAATTTAGATAATAAGGCAAAAAATTCATCTGCCGCTTTTGCCTTTTTATTAAAATTAGAGCGATTCCAGTCGTTTGGTATGCCCGATACCTCGCTTAAATTTTTAAGGTTCGGAGCTTTAAAATTTGCGATTAAATTTAGCATAAAATAGTTTGAGCCATAAGGGTGCTGGTTATACGGTGGATCGAAGTAAGCGATATCCAAAGGGGATAAAATATCCGTTAGCCTTAAGGCATCTTGCTGATAAACTTCAAATTCGCTCGTAAAATTTGAAAAAATTGGTTTTTGAAGAGTAATTTTACCTAAAATTCTATTTAACGCATTTTCTCCGCTACCGCCGAATTTTCCTAGACCATCCTTGTCTTTGTAAAAGCCCTTAAATACACCACCTGTATTTGAATGGATGCTAGCCTCGCTGAGCAGAGGCGCTATAAAAAAATGCCTAAAATCTAGATCTATTTCTTCTATTGCTTTACGCAAACCACCGATTATTAGCGCATTTTCACGAGAATAAAATACTCTCTCGCCGTGTTTTATATTAGCGTCATCTTTTGGAGCGTAAAGTTCGCTTATAAAGCTCTCGCTGGGTTTAAATTTTTCTAAAATTTGCTTAAAACTTTTGTCGATTTGCTCTTTGAGTTCTGGCGTGAAATTTGAAAGATAGCATGAGTTTATCACGCGCGAATAATCCTCTAAGTCGTTTGCAACAACGAGGCTCGAGTATGCTTTGGCTGCTCTTGCAACCACGCCTGAACCACTAAAAACGTCTACAAAACTTATCTTTTGTTTTTTTAGTTCGCTCTTTATCTCGCAAAGCACGTTTAAAATTTCGTTTAATATTGCGCGTTTATTACCCAAATAGCTAATTAGCTGTTCCTTTAAAAAGGCAGGATTTTCGGCAATTTCAATCTCTTTTATAGTATTCTTCAAGCTTTGCCTCGCGTATAGTCCTCAAAATATCGGTAAACCTTGCCCGATCTGATCGCCTCTAAAATGAGTGGCTTAGCCTCCGCAGGGCTTGACACGACATCGGCGCAGTATAGCGCGAACATCGCGTTTAGCACGACGATGTCAAATTTCGGCCCGCTAAGCTCGCCTTTTAAAATTTGCTTTAAAATCTCGGCGTTAGCCTCGCCGTCGCCGCCTTCTATATCGCCGTGAAATGCCCGAGTGAAGCCGAACTGCTCGGGATTTACGCGGTATTCTAAAATTTTGCCGTCCTTGACCTCGTGGATTAGCGTCTCGTCGCACAGGCTGATCTCGTCCATGCCATCCATGCCGTGCACCACCAGAGCGTGCTTGCGCCCCAAAATCATCAGCGTTTCGGCGATGAGCCCATTTACTTCCTCCAGATAATTTCCTACGATCTGATTGCTTAGGCTTAAATTCGGATTTAGAAGCGGTCCCATTATATTAAAGACGGTGCCGATTTTTAGGCGGTTGCGAACCTCTTTGACCTCGGCGGTGATCTTGTGAAAAAACGGCGCGTGAAAAAACGCCAGCCCGGTGCGATCTAGCAGCGCTCTGATCTGCGCCAGATCGCTAAGCAGCGACACGCCCAAAGCATCCAGCGCATCGGAGCTGCCCGATCTGCTGGTGATCGCGCGGTTGCCGTGCTTGGCGACGCGCACGCCGAAGCTCGCTGCGATAAAGGCCACGGTCGTGGAGATATTGATCGTCTTTAGCCTATCGCCGCCCGTACCTACGATGTCAAACATCGGGCTCGGATCGTCATAGGTGATCGAGTATTTTAAGATACTGCGCACGAGCGCCGTGAGGCTGCTTGGATAGAGCGATTTTTCGCTGATCAGCACGAGCAGCCCCGCAAGCTGCACGATATCGTAATCCTGCTCGTAAAGCGCCTTGCAAATGACCGCATAGTCGTCGCTATCTAGCGGGAAGCCCTTTTGTAGCTTCAACATAAACGGGGCGAAATTTACCACGAGTTTCTCCTTTAAAATTATCTTTTTGCCGTAATTGATGAAATTTTCGATGATCTTTTTGCCGTATTGCGTAAAAAAGCTCTCGGGATGAAATTGAATGCCGAAAACAGGCTTACTTCGGTGCTTCATCGCCATGATCACGCTGTCATTTTCGCTCTTTGCTAAAATTTCAAACTCGCGCGGCAGCGTAGCTTCGTCCACATAAAGCGAGTGGTAGCGCATCACTTCAAATTTACGCGGCAGCCCGCTAAAAAGCACGCCATCATTGAAAATTTCGATCGTCGAGCTCTTGCCGTGTAGCGGCACCTCCAGCTGCTTTATCTCCGCACCTGCCGCATATCCGATCGCCTGATGTCCAAGGCACACGCCCAAAATCGGCACGTCCAGATCCGCGCGCAAAATATCCAGGCAGACGCCGCTGTCTTTTGGGTGATTTGGCCCGGGGCTTAGGATTATGTGCGAAGGGGCAAGCTCGTGCACCTGCTGCAGCGTTATCTCGTCGTTGCGGAAGTAGCGCACCTCCTCCTCGCTTAGCTCCAAAATGTATTGATAAATATTAAAAACGAAGCTGTCGTAATTATCTATCATTAAAATCAAAATTTTATCCTTTTTTAGGGCGTTTGCGCCTCTTTAAAATTCTAAATAGTTTAAATTTGACCGCTTTGCGGCGGCTAAATTTAGCGCCGTCTTAGCGCCGCTGCGGGTTAAATTTAAAATTTAGCCCGCGGCTGCGGCATTACTACATCAGCTGCGACGTTACGCTACTTTGCAGCCGATATGCATCTCGGCTTTGCAGCGCCGAATGAAGCTAGCCGTTAAATTTAACATCCTTACGCCGAAGCCGCTATTAAATTTAGCGGAATCGAACTCACACCGAAGCAAGCAGTGCACTCGGCTAGCTAAATTTAAAGCGTCTAAGCTTCCTCGCATAGCTCCTCGATCGCCTTGAGCGGGCTTTTGCGCTTTTTGCAGATCTCTGCGTATTCGCTCTTTGGCGAGCTGTCGTAAACGATACCTGCGCCCGCTCCGATAAATACGAGATTGTTTAGCCCTTCGCAGCCGAAATTCTCCGCGCTAAATTTGGCAGCTTCAAACCGCATCGCGCGGCTAAAGCTCGGCTCGCTTTCTAAATTTAGCGCCCCGCCGCCTGCGCGAGCTTTTAAATTTAATGTCGCGTCGCGTTTGCTTGCGCGAGCCGGTAAATTTTGCGCCTCGCCGCCGCCCTTTTGCGCTGCGAAATCGCAAAGCTCCGTCGCTTCGGACTTCTCCTCGCCACAAGCAGCGTTTAAATTTAAGTTGGAATTTCGCTTAAAATCCTCGTCCGAGCAGAAATTTTGCGCGTCGCGATTTACGAAGATCGCCGAGCGAATCAAGATCGCTTGCATCACGTCGCCGTTAAAGCGCCAAAATCCGATTCCGCCGCCGTAGATGCCGCGCTCGTAACGCTCCAGCTCGTTTATGATCTGCATTGCGCGAATCTTCGGGCTGCCGCTTAGCGTGCCCGCAGGAAAGATAGTACCGAGCACCTCAAACGCGCTTACCCCGCGCGGCTTACTGCCGTAAACCTCGCTTACGATGTGCATCACGCTTTCGTAGCGCACGACGCGCATCGCGTTTTGCACCCGCACCGAGGCGGGCGCGGCGAATTTGCCGATGTCGTTGCGAGCTAGATCGATCAGCATCCGATGCTCCGCAAGTTCCTTTTCATCGCTTAAAAGCTCGCGCTCAAGCGCCGCGTCGGCCTCGGCATTCGCGCCTCTGCTGCGGGTGCCCGCGATGGGAGCGACGAAAATTTCGTCCTTTTTGATCTCCATAATGAGCTCGGGGCTGGAGCCAGCGACGCAGCCGTACGGCGTCGGGAAGTGAAACATATAGGGGCTCGGATTGTTCTTTTTGAGTCGCTCGTAAAACTCCAGGCTGCCCAGATTCGTACCGACTTCTAAAATTTCGCCCAGCACGACCTGAAACACGTCGCCGCTTTTTATCTTTTCTTTTGCAGCCTCGACCATCGCACTAAAATGCGACTCCTCTGCGCCCAGATCGGTTAAAATTTTAAATTTAAGCTCTTTTTTCTTAGGCTCGGACTTCGCCGCGGCTTGCGATTTCGAGCCGCCCTTTATAGCGGCGTCCGTTATTGCAGCACTCTGCGGCGCGCCTGCTGCTTCGGCGGAGCTTTGCTGCGAGGCTTGCGAACTAAGCTCGCGCAGGCTTTCGTAAATTTGGGCGTCTTTGCCGTAAAAATCGTAAATTTTGCTGATTTTATCGTAGTGCAGGTAATTTGCGGCGTCAGCGTAAAAAAACGGCGGGAAGTCATACAGCGCCTGCTTTGGCGCGCCGATATTTTCAAACGCGCGCACGATGTCATAGCCCAAAACGCCGAAAAGTCCTGCAAAGCTCGCGTTTTTAAACTCGCTTGCGCCAGCTTTTGCGCTTTTTAGCTCATCAAATTTAAGCTTTAGCGCCTCAAAGCTCATCTTAAATCCGTCGAGATAATCGCAATCGATGCCGATGATGACCTGAGCGTCGTCCTCTGCGAGGTAGCTTTGCGGATGCGTCTTTAAAATTTCGCGGTAGTAAAACAGCGGCTCTTCTAAAAGCATTTTCGTCCTTGGAATTTTTAGCGCCATTATACGCTGCTTAGCTTAAATTTGAGCGGGCGGCGCGAGCTAGAGCAGGCTTGAATACAAGCAAAATTTTAGTAAAATTAGCAAATTCAAGGAGAGCGTATGAAAATTTTATTTTCTCCAAGCGAGATGAAAAGCGAGCAAAGCAGCAGCCCGCGCATTTGCGAGCGAAATTTCATCTTTGCAGATCTTTACGAAAAGCGCCTGCAGATGCTGCGCACTTATGCGGATTTCGTGGATAAAGCAAGCGAGGCGGAGCTTTGCAAGCTTTTCGGGCTGAAAAAATGGGACGCCGCCCTGCGTGAAAATATCTTTGAAAAAGGCTGCGCGAAGGCACTTTTGCGCTACACGGGCACCGCGTATCGCGCCCTAGGCTACGCGTCGCTAAGCCCCGGCGCGCAGGAGTTTGCGGAGCGAAACACGATAATTTTTTCAAACCTTTTCGGCCCCGTGTTGGGCGGCGATGCGCTGCCGAACTACAAGCTCAAGCAGGGCGAAAAATTCGGCGGCATAGACGCGGCAAAATTTTATCGAGATAGCTTCTCCGCCGCGCTGGATCGGTATCTGGCGGATGAGTGCGTCGTGGATCTGCGCGCGGGATTTTACGAAAAATTTTATGAGATGAAGCGCGAATATCTGAGTTTTAGTTTCATCAAAGGCGGCAAGGTGCTGAGCCACTACGCCAAGGCTTGGCGCGGTAAGGTGTTGCGCGAAATAGCTCTTGCAGGCGCTTGCAGCGAGGCGGAGGTGCTTGCGCTGCGCTTGGGCGGCGCCTCCGTGCTAGAGATCAAACAGATCGGGCTAAAAAAGGAGATCGTGCTGGAAATTTCATAAGGTGCGAAAACCGCTCGGAGAAATTTACGATAAAGTTTGCGGGTTTAATGCGGATTTTTGCGTAAAATTTAGCCTGGAAAATTTGCCGCTAGTTCAAATCCCGCCATATCCAAAGCAATTTTACCGGGAGAAAATTTGCGGGCGGAATTTTATCGCGAGGATTTTGCGGCGGCTTTTTAGTCTTTTTGCACTCTTTTGGCGAGCTTTGAACGGGCTTTTGGCGGCGAAATTTCGTCGTAAATTTTGCAAAAAATTCGCGCTCTTTGCGCCTGCCCGCTCCGCATAAAATTTTACGGCGATCTTGTCGTGGCTTTGCACCGATTTTGCGGCGATTTTTATAATACGGAGTGCGGAAATTTTGCCGTAGAATTTTGACTGAAATTTTACCGTGCGGAATTTTACCGTATGAGATTTCGTCGCGATAAAATCCTGTCGAAAATTTAATCGCGGCAAAAAATACTGCGTTGCGATTAAAACGTGAAATTTTATCTAAAATTTACGCTAAACCGCCGCAGTCTGGGCGCAGAATTTTAAAATCCGCTGCCAAGCCGCAATACGAACAAGAACAGGCGGGCTGATTTGCATAAAATTTCAAGCCGAAATTCTACGCCTTAAAATCCCATAAATTTTAAAATTTTGCAAATTGCGCGCTGAAATTTCGAGCTAAAATCTCAGTTGCAAACTTTCAAGCCAAGCCGACTCCAGATAAAATTTCAAACCGAAATCCCGCAAATCCCCGCTCTTAAATCCAAAATTCCGCAAATTTAGCAAGCTTTAAATTTTAAAGCTATAAACTTCGCTTCAAATTTTAAGGATCAAAAATGCTAGAACTCCCCTTTGTCGGCGTCGTCGTGGGCTTCATATCGGGCTTTTTCGGTATCGGCGGCGGTACGGTTGTAATGCCCGTGATGATGGCTCTGGGATACGACGTCAAGACCGCCGCGGGCATCTCGGTGATGCAGATGTTCATCGTCTCGCTTTTCGGCTCATATCTGAACTACCGCGCGGGCAGACTCCGCCTAGATAGCGGTATCGCGGTGGGGCTCGGAGGGCTGTGCGGTGCGAGCATATCGGGATTCATCGTAAAATACTCGCCAGAAATCGTGCTTGAGATCGGTCTTCTGCTGACGCTTGCCATCTCCTTTCTCAAGCTCTTTAGCACGAACGTAGCAAGCGGCGGCAACGCCAATCCCCACGGCGCGATATTATTTTTCATCGGCTTTGCTATCGGCGCGATCGCGCTTAGCATGGGCGTGGGCGGCGCGGTATTTCTAACGCCCGTATTGGTCGGATTTTTGGGCGTAGATATCAAAAGAGCGGTCTGCATGGGGCTATTTTTCATCGTTTTCGGCTCATTTAGCGCGCTTTTGAGCCTTTCGTACAACGGCCACGTAGATTACGAGCGCGGCGCGCTGCTAGCCGTGGGCGGGCTTTTGGGCGTGTATTTCGGCACCTCTCAGGCTCGCCGTGCAAAGCGCGAAACGCAGAAAAAATGGCTGCTCGTCTTATACGTCGTGCTATTTGCGCTGGCATTAAAAAAGGTGCTGCAGTAGCGCCCGCTGTAGTAGCGCTGCAGCGATTGCCGAGCTATAGTTTTACCCCTTGCCTCGGTTTTGCTACAAGCGCGGTTTAAGCGTTCGCGCTGTTTTGCTACGTCGCCCTTTTGCGTCTCGTAGTTTTTGCATTACCGTCCTCTTACACTGCGCGTGTTTGGTCTCCGTCTTGCGGCGGCGCGTCAAACGTCGCGTTTTGCCGCGCTAGTAAAATTTTAAAACGAAATTTCAAAAAGCGCGAGTAAATTTTAAAAGCGGAATTTTAACTAATCGCGTTAAAATAGCGAAGTTGCACATCTTTCGTCCTATGGAGGCTAGATGGCGAAATAAAATTTACGAATTTTAAAAGGACTTGGATTGACGAACTTGATTTTAGCGGGGCTAGGCGGCTGTGTAGGCGCGATGGCGCGAGTAGGCTTAAGCGGAGCGATCGCGCGCGCAATGGATCGCGCCGGATTTTGGAGTGCGTTTCCGATCGCTACTTTTTGCGTGAATGCGCTGGGAAGCCTGCTGATAGGGTTTTTGCTCGCACTAAATTTGACGCAGAGTGTGCGGGTATTTTTTATCGCAGGCGCGCTGGGCGGCTTTACGACATTTTCTACGTTCAGCTACGATACGCTGCAATTATTGCTGGCGCGAGAATTTGCTATCGGTGTGCTAAACGCGGTCTTAAGCGTATGCGCCTGTATGCTTTTTTGCTACGCTGGGCTGCTCGCGGGCAGAGCGCTTGCAGGCTAGCCGTGGAGCACGTGAGCTTTAAATTTAAATCGCCTCTATGTTTGCGCTTTTAAATCAAAATTTATTGAAAGTGCCTGCGCTACGGAATTTTATCGCGCGCATATGCTGCAAAATCTGCGAGCGATAGGCACAATCCCACATGCCGTGCAGCTTTGTAAAATTTCGCTATCTTGCGCCTAGTTATCGCGACGCCCTAAAAATTTCGCTGTCTTGGCGCGGATAAAATAAACCTAAGCCGCGCGATAAATTTTAAAAGCTCCGCGGGCAAATTTTAAAGCCTGAAGCTTAGAATTTTAAAATTCTCGCATAAATTTTAAAAGCTAAATTAAAGCGCGCCGAAATCACGACATTATGTGTCAAATCCTGCAGTGCTATCTTAGATTTATCGCAAGCGGCTGCGAGCCCTTTTAATTTCATTTCTGCAGATTTCATTGACCTGCTCACCCTCGCTATTTCGCAAGACAACCTCGTAGTCCGTGATCTCGCGATCTTTGTTATACCCCTTGATATATCTGAATCTTGATAAAACTATTTTAAAGGATTCCACATCGTCTAAAGTGTATTTATCGCCGAGCTTGACGTAGTTAAAATTACTACTAGTAAGCATATGAAAATTGCTAAATTTTTGCTTTAAATTTAGCGTATAAATTGCCGTATGAGGCGTATCGTTATCGCAACGATTAAATTCGCTTTCATCGAAGGCAAGCGCAAGGCAAATTTCATCTCCGCAGATAACCTTGATATCCTTGGCGCGGCTGTTTATACGGATGGTCTGTCGCCACCCATCGCCCTCTATCTCAAAGACGTTGCGAGCGAGTTTTTTGGCTATTTCATCTCCGACATAGCCTCTGGCTTCTGGTTTATCAGCCCAACCAAGCGCAGAGTAGTTCTGCTTTTGCGGAAAATCCGCAAGCGGAGTTTGAAGCTCGCTTATAGCGTTTAAATTTTCCTCGGTGCCTTGCGGAGCTGCAAAAGATGTGCCCCTCATAGAGTGTAGATTAAAGAAACCGATAAATTTCCTCACGACCTTATGCGCCGTTTGAGAAAATATCTTGGCTTCATTTTCAAAAAGCGAAATATTGTAGATGCCGTAGCTATAATATCCAAGCTCTCCACTTACCCACCTTTCGTCCGGCGAGCGGTCGATCTCGTCGTATCCATAGTAGAGCTCTGGCATATCTTTTTGTAGCAAAAAGTTATCGCTGTCATTATCTTTGTATCTAAGCCAAACTCCGAATTCGTCCTTGATATATAGGTAATCAAACTCCGCGCCCTTCGCAAAATCGCCTTTGCCTAGCCAAAACACAGGCCTTTTGTCTAAGGACGGCAGAGCGGCGACCGGGGGCAAATTTTGCAGCTCTTTTTCAAATTTTTCATCGATATAATCGCAAGCGCTAGTGGGCATACTAGGATCGCAACCCTCGGGCGTATCGGATGAAAAAAGCAAATTTAAAATCACAAATATATACAGCACAAAAAGCACGCATGCAACGCTCACGACCAAGGCGGTAATTTTTAAAATTTTTATAAAAGTTTTCATATCTAAATTTTACCTCATTACACCTAAAAAGCGTAAAATTTTGCTTTAAATTTGAAACCCTCCTCGCATTATCTGTACGCTTCGCCTATTGCTTCCCTAAGGCTTTTTAGTAGCTCGTCCGCGGCTTTCGCTTTATCGCGCGCGCCGCGATTTTTGCCGTTTGAAGCGCCGGGTCCCGCACCGCTTACGCAGTCTTGCACGAAATACCACCAAAAATACCCGCCCACGTAGTTTTGCACGTAGCGCGGCATCGTATAATACCGCCCCATCATCGCCTTTTTGCTCGCTTGCGTAGCGTCCGCCGCCGTGTTTCCGCACTCGCCGATGCCGAGCTTCGAAGCGGGAAAGGCGCTTTGCAGATCGGTAAAAATTTCGCTCCAATCAGGCGCAAAGCCCTCGTTGTCGTCCTCGTAGTAGCTTACGAAAAGATAATCCAGCCCCTCTTTCATATCCTGCGGCACGAATTTTCGCAGCCACTCGCGCATTTCTATTTTTTGTACTCCGCTCGGCGTATAATACGCCGTAAGCGCCGTTTTGGCGCCTTTTTTGTGGATGAGCTCGAATGCCGCGATCATCTTAGCGGCGATGAAATTCGCATCGCCCCCGAGCCACCCCTCGCCGTTTATTTCGTTGCCGATCTCCCAGATCGCGACGTAGGGCGCGAGCGCGGCGAAGGCGTCCGCGAACCTCTTTTCGTAGCTTTTCACGCTTTTGTACGAGCTCATCTCGTAGGAGTCCACGGGGCAGGCCATCACATATGAGACCTCGCTAAGCCGCCTAAAAAGGGGCTCGTACTCGCGCGGAGCGATATCTTTTGACATCACGACGCGCACGGCGGGCTTTACGGGTAGGGCTTGCAGGGCGCGTACGATGCTTTGCAGCTTCGCGCCCGAGGCGTCTTGCGCGTCATCGTACCAGCCGTCGTCGATCGTAACGCCCCAGATAAAGCCTTCTTTAAAATTTTGTTTTGAAATTTTATTTGGATTTTCGCCGTAAAGTACGCTGCAAAATAGCGCCCCGCAAAACAGCGCGAGAAATATGTGTTTGAAATAGACCATGGCTTGCTCCTTGATTTGAAATTTTAAAAATTAGCTCTTTGCTGGTCTTTTCACAACCGATCAAGCAATCAAAATTTATCTCTTGCCTCTAAGATCATAAGAATAATATGAACGAGAAAAACCCTCTACGCTGAATATAGCAAAAGCGTTAAGCGCAAGAGCCGCTAAGCTGAGCAGCACCGTAGCAGGCAGCGAAAAACGCGCCAAAAATGCATTTGCAATAGCTGCAAGTACAAGCGCGATAAAGCAATATGAAAATATCGCGACGCCACTAGTGTCGGCAAGCTCCTGATAAAATCTATAAAAAAACAGAAACGATGCGATGAATCCCAGTGCAAGTAGTATTTGAGCGATGATGCCGCCCGCTAAAAATATAAATAACAATACGCCTATAAATATTGCCGCAAAGGCAATGGCTACGTTGCGCAAAAGGCTGCGGCTTGCGGTAAGCTTAGAGATATTATAAATGCTAAAGATAAAAAGCACGAATGCCGCTGCGCTTAGTAGCACTCCCAATCCGCCGTAAATTCCTAATAGCAATAGCACCAGTTCGGCTATAGCTTTTAAGGCGCAGGCCGCGATGAAGGTATATTTGATGAGTGCTACTTCTTTTTCTTGCGGGTTTGAGGGTTGCTGGTCTTGAGTGTGCAGGTAGTCGTTTAAATCCATATTCGCTCCTTGAAATTTATGCAGAAGTATATCTAAAAAACGAATAGGTAAAAATAAATTTCAAAATTTAGCGGCGCGAGGGAGTCGTGCAAAGCGGACGCCGCACGGAGGCGCGTAAATTTAAGAGGTAAATTTTAAAATTTAGAGCGGAATTTAGCCTTAGCGGAGTGGGTAAAATTTTAAGCGGGCTGTAAATTTAAAAAAGATGTGAGATAAAATTTCGCGCAGATCTGCAAATTTAAAATCCGCAAATCCGCGCAAACCGCTACAAGCGTGACTCGTAGCGACGTAGCGTGTAAAGACGTTTAAGCATCTTTTTGCGAGCTGAAATTTTTTGCTTTTTGCGGACTTCCGTCATCGGCTCAAAAAATCGTCTCGCGCGAACCTCGGTAACGACTAGGTTACGATCGGTCTGCTTCTTAAAGCGTCTGTAAGCTTCGTCAAATGATTCGTTCGGATATACCTTTACTCCAGGCACTTTCCTCACCGCCTTTCAAAAAAATGAACTGTGAGTTTAGCGAAAAATTCCTTAAATTTGCTTTTGAAGCGCTTTTTTATACTTCCACACGCTTTTGTTGTTGCGAGTATCTATCATCGAAAGCTCCAAAAATAGGCTCTCGCTTGCTTGTACGGTAGAATTTTTAGCTGTATAATTTAAATTTTTTGATTTTTTAGATTCTGCTTTACCGTCATTTGCCGCAGCGGGGCTTTGCGGTAAAATTTTACCTACCAAGATGTAATCCGGCGCGTAGATCGAGCCGCTTTCTACGGCGTGATAGCCACGGCTTACGCCATCGTTGCTAAATACGAGTTCGTCTTTGCTTGGAGCGTCCGTGACGACTGCTTTGCCTGAATGCAGCAGTGAAATTCTAATTTTTTTGCTTAAAAATTCCGCATCTACGCCGTGTGCGTTCGTCCCGTCCAGTGGCTCAATACCGACGACGCTGAATCTGCCGCCTTTTTTGCCGACTATGCGCTTTGAGAGTAGATCGGCGATGCTTTCGCCTGCGATGCGCTCCAGATACGCGTTTGGATATCCTGCGTGGTCGATGCCTCCTGCAAGTGCCGAATTATCCGTGCTTTTAGAGCCTTTAAGCGCAGCGCAGCCTGCTAAAAAGACACATAGTAAAATCACGAAAAAACTTATTTTAAAATTTTTCATAGCATTTCCAAATTTTATAAAATAAACTCCGCGATTATAGCGAGATTTGGTTAAATTTCGTTTTTTATAAGCAAAATTTGTAACGAATATTCCGCTCGTTCCTTTAATTTTGAGTTAAAGATTCCTTGATATACTTTCTGCCAATTTATTCAGAAAATTCTCGGGGTGCTTATGAAAAAAATCATTAAAAGAGACGGAAGTTTTCAAGAATTTCAATCCTACAAAATAAAAGATGCTATCAAAAAAGCCTACAAAAGCGCGGGTAGCGAGTTTGACGAAAAAGTCTTCGATAACGTAATGGGCGCAATCGTTTTTAAAGATAAATTAAGCGTCGAAGATATTCAGGATCTCATCGAGAAAAAACTCTTCGAAGCGGGCGATTTCGACGTTTTGAAAAGCTTCATGATCTACCGCCACACGCATAAGATGCAGCGTGAGCATATTTTGGGGCTTGAGGAGGATACGACCTATATCAACTGCACCCAGACGGTCAATGAATACATCAGCAAGCAGGATTGGCGAATTTTAGCAAATTCCAATACCAGCTACTCAAACGCAGGCCTTATCAATAATACCGCCGGCAAGGTCATCGCAAACTACTGGCTAGATAAAATTTACTCTCGCGAGGAGGGCGCGGCTCACAGAAACGGCGACTATCATATCCACGATCTGGACTGCCTTACGGCGTATTGCGCGGGCTGGAGCTTGCGCGTGCTTCTAAACGAGGGTTTTAACGGCGTGCGCGGCAGAGTCGAGAGCAAGGCGCCGAAGCATTTCCGCGAAGCGCTGTATCAGATGGCGAATTTTCTTGGAATTTTACAAAGCGAGTGGGCGGGCGCACAGGCGTTTAGTAGCTTTGATACATATCTGGCGCCATACGTTTTCCGCGATAAATTAAGCGACGATGAGGTCAAAAAGGCGATCACGAGCTTTGTGTTTAACCTAAACGTCCCGGCGCGCTGGGGTCAGAGCCCGTTTACCAACGTCACCATCGATATGACCTGCCCTGATGATCTAAAAACGCAGATCCCTACGCATAACAACGAGCATCTATTTAAAAATTTACGCGACGAGGAGCTTTTGGCCGAGGCTAAAAGGCGCGGCAAGGGCTCGCTTGAGGCGATGACTTACGGTGATTTCGAGCCTGAGATGAACCGCATCGTGATTGCATTTTATGAGGTTTTAACGACGGGCGATAAGTGCGGTCAGCCCTTTACCTTCCCGATCCCTACGGTAAATTTAACGGAGGAGTTTGATTGGGATACCCCTGCGGCCGACGCGGTATTTGAAAACACCGCCAAAGTAGGCTCAAGCTATTTTCAAAATTTTATCGGCTCGCAATATATCACGAATGAAAAGGGCGAGCGCATACCCAATCCAAAGGCGTATAAGCCGGGCGCCGTGCGCTCAATGTGCTGCCGCTTGCAGCTTGATCTGCGCGAGCTTCTTAAGCGTGGCGGAGGACTTTTCGGAAGCGCGGAGATGACGGGAAGTATCGGCGTCGTAACGATAAATTTAGCCCGCCTAGGCTATCTGTATAAAAATAACGAAGAGGCGCTGTATGCGAGGCTGGATGAGCTTTTGGAGCTTGCTAAATCGACGCTTGAGAAGAAGCGAAAATTTGTTACCGAGATGTTCGAGCGCGGCTTGTATCCATATACGAAGCGCTATCTACCGGGCTTTAATAACCATTTCAGCACCATCGGTATTAACGGCGCAAACGAGATGATCCGAAATTTTAGTGGAAATAAAGAGGATATTACGACGGAATTTGGACGTAAATTTGCCCTTAAAATGGTTGAGTATCTGCGCGAGAAGATCCGCTCGTTTCAGGAGCGCACGGGCAATCTATACAATCTCGAAGCCACGCCTGCCGAGGGAACTACGTATCGCTTCGCCAAAGAGGATAAGAAGCGCTACGCAGATATCATCCAAGCGGGATTTGATAAAAACATATACTACACCAATTCGACTCAGCTTCCGGCAAATTTCGGAAGCGATCCGTTCGAGGCGCTGGCGATGCAAGACGAGCTACAAAGCTCCTATACCGGCGGCACGGTGCTGCATCTGTATATGAAGGAGCGCATCAGCTCGGCTCAAGCGTGTAAGCAGCTCGTAAAAAGCGTAGTGCAAAACTACAAGCTTCCTTATATCACGATCACGCCGATTTTTAGCGTCTGTCATAAGCACGGCTACATCAGCGGCGAGCATGAATACTGCCCGAAATGCGACGAGGAGCTGCTCGCAGAATACAAGGCCAAGCAGAGCAAGGGCGCCTAAATAGCGATTTAAATTTTAATCTTAATGAAAGGATGGAGAATGGAATTTCCAAAAGAGTTAGAAGCAAAACGCACAAAATGCGTCGTTTACACAAGAGTAATGGGCTATTTGCGCCCAGTAGAGAGCTTTAATATCGGAAAGAAGGGCGAGCACAAAGAGCGCGTCTTTTTTGAAGAGAAAAAAGACAAAAAGCAGATCGCTTAGTCGCCGCTACCGGCCAAATGCAACAAACGCATACGAAGCCGCCGCAAGCCTTAAACCTGCGTAACGCGCAGATTTACGAGATCACGCCGTTTACGATGCTTGATTTTGCTGATCACATCGCCGCGATCGCATGGTTTTGCGGCTGCAATATGCGCTGCAATTACTGCTATAACCCCCAAATCGTTACTTCCCAGGGTAAAATTTCAAACGAAGAGTTTCTGCGCTTTTTGGATGCGCGCGCGGGCAAGCTTCAGGGCATCGTATTTAGCGGTGGCGAATGCACCTGTGCGAGCGATTTTATCCCGCTGGCGCACGAAGTTAAGCGGCGCGGCTTTTTGCTCAAAGTAGATACCAACGGCTCAAATCCGCAAAAGATCGAAGAGGCGCTAAGTTTGGGGCTGATCGATTATATCGCACTTGATTTTAAGGCGCCGCGGCGGGATTTTGAACTTATTACGAAGTCAAGCTTATACGATAAATTTTTGCAAACTCTTAGGCTTTTGCTGCGGCAAAATTTTAAATTTGAGGTGCGAACGACCGTGCATGCCGATTTTTTAAACGAAGCGAAGGTCGAGCAGATGGCGCAAATTTTATGGAGCGAGGGCTACCGCGGCGTTTATTATCTGCAAAACTTCCTGCCCACCGGCGATAATTTCGGCAATTTAAGCGCGCCGCTTGCGAGCTTTGATCCGAGCAAAATCCACACCGAGCTAAAGATAGAACTTCGAAATTTTGATTAAATTTACGCCACCGCGCGCGTCTTGCCGCAATGAAGGCGATGAAATTTTATCTAGCGCATTTATCTAGCTCGCAGTGTCCGTGCATATTGTGCCGCGATAAATTTCGCCTTACGGGAAGCTTTAAAATTTAACCTTGCCGCCGCTTGCTATATTTAAATTTTACTCCGTCCTCGACGTAAAATTCTATGTTTATCAAGAGCTTTATTTTATACCGCGTAAATTTAACTTCGCGCCAAATTTCACGCCGTGTAGCCATTGCCGCTTCAAAACAAAAGGTAAATTTAGCTTGCTTTGGCTAAAATACGCCGAAATTTTTAAAAAGGCAAAAAATGGATAGGAAAAAAATCTACAACCCCTTCTCCGACGAGACCCTTACCGATCGCAAGGTCTTCGGCGGCAATCCGCAGGGTATTTTAAATTTTACCAAGGCGAAATATCAATGGGCGCTGAAGCTTTGGGATCTGATGGAGGCCAACACCTGGTTTCCTAAAGAGGTCGATACCACCGATGATGTGCGCGATTACAACTTCAATCTCACAAGCGCCGAGAAGCGGATGTATGATCTCGTGTGGAGCCAGCTGATATCGATGGATAGCTTTCAGACCAACAATCTCGCCGATAATATCAACCCCTACATCACGGCTCCGGAGATCAACGCCGTGCTCGCGCGCCAAGCCTACGAGGAGGCCAACCACAGCAAATCCTACGCCGTCATGGTCGAGGCGATCTGCGAAAACACCGATCTGATCTACGAGATGGAGAAGCACGACGATATGCTCCGCAGAAAAAACGACTACATCTCAAGCGTCTATGAGGAGCTTGCGGGCGAGGTTAGCGACGATAAGCTGCTGCTAGCGATGGTGGCGAATCAAATTTTAGAGGGGATCTACTTCTACAGCGGCTTTACGTCGATCTATGCGCTTGCTCGCGCGGGCAAGATGCTAGGCAGCGCGCAGATGATCCGCTTCATACAGCGCGACGAGATCACGCATCTGCTACTCTTTCAAAACATGATAAATTCCGTCCGCAAGGAGCGCGCCGATCTGTTTAATAAGCGCAACGTGGATAAAATTTACGAGATGTTCGAGACGGCGGGAAACTTAGAGATAGATTGGGGCAAATACATCACGGATAACCAAATCATGGGCTTTACGGACGACATCATCGAAGAATACATCCACTATCTGGTCGATCAGCGCTTGCTTGCCATCGGGCTTGAGAAGCGATACGACGCGAAACATCCGATAAAATGGGTCGATGATTTTTCTAAATTTAACGATCAGAAGAGCAACTTTTTCGAGAGCAAGGTCACGAACTATAGCAAAGGAAGTTTGAGTTTCGATGATTTTTAGCGGATTTTGCGATTTAAAATTTTGCTCCGCCGTATCGCGGTACGGATACTTTGCAGATACTTGTCCTGCGCCGCACGGACGTGCGATGAACGCAGAAGGCGTATTACCTGCAAAATTTTTAAAATTTAGCCGTGCTATGTATCTAAAAAACGCAGCTCATGCTCTTTTGGCGCGGAATGGGCACTTTGGCGGTATTTTTAAAAACTCTATCGGTTTGGAATTTAGACGGGGCGGAAACTTTCGCGGCTTTAAATTTGACGCCGGGCGGGGCGGGAGCGCGCCATGGTCTCGCTAGAGCGGCTTCGCTGTGAAAAGATGGCGAACGACATCGCCGAGCAGGTGAGTTTAAATCCGGCGCTTTTTGAGGCGTTTTGCAGCGTCGCTAGAAGCGAGTTTGCTCCGCTCGGCGCGCACGCTTTCAGCCTTAACGCGCAGCCCATTTTAGCCAGTCAGTGGATCAGCTCGCCGCTGACGGTAGCGCGCATGACGATGGCGCTAAGCGTCGATCCGAAGGTCGAGAAAATTTTAGAGATCGGCTGCGGCAGCGGCTATCAAGCGGCGATTTTAAGCAGGATGGTTCACCGCGTCTTTGCCGTCGAGCGCGTCGAGCGGCTGGTGGGCGAGGCGAAAAGGCACTTTGCGAATCTTGGGATTTCAAATATCAGCCTGCGCCACGACGACGGCAATGCCGGGTGGAAAAATTTCGCCCCTTTCGATAGGATTTTGCTCTCCGCATGCGCCGAGCGGATCGACGAGCGGCTGTTTGCGCAGCTGGCAATCGGCGGAATTTTGGTTGCTCCGATGAATAGGGGCGGCTCGCAAAAGATCGTTAGATTTAGTAAAATTTCTCCAAGCGAGATCAAAGAAGAGGAGCTTGGCGCCTGCGAATTCGTCCCGCTGGTGCAGGGTCGCGGATAGATCTAGCGCGCAGTAAATTTTAAAATTTCCTACCGCCGCGGGCGCGTAAATTTAATAAAATTTGCTTTTGCACTCCGCTGAAGATCAGAGTTTTATTAATTATTTATTTAAATTCAAGTACAATACACAATTTTAATCTTACAAGGATAAGTCATGCAAGATTTTAGCAAGGAAAAGATAGAGTCGCTGGTCGTTAGCTGGAAAAATCACAACAAAAACCAATTCTGGCTCAAAAAACAAACCGCGATCTCAAAGTATTTAGGCGAGATAAAGCGCTGCTTGGCGAGCTTTGATGAGACCGAGAGCGAGTTTTTGCAAACTTTATATATAAATCTCAGCGACGGCAATCTTAGAAGCTGCAAAATTTTATCTTTGGGCGAGAAGTTCGCGCACGCCGAGTATTTCTTTATGGATCAGTTTTTTGATTCCAATATCAGCGCGTTTTATTACGATTTCGCTTTCAAAGACCGCATCGTCGGCAAAAAGGAGCTGTTTCCTAAAAATGCCGTAAAAAGCGTAGATAGCGTGCTTAGCGGCGAGGATAAAAACATCGTCTCGCTTTATGTTTTTATCGAAAATATCGTCAAAAATTTCAATAGCTATTCGCAGGAGCGCACCGCGCGCGATATTTTCAAACAAAAGCTAGTCAATTTCTACGACGAGCTTTACAGGCTTCTTACGGCGGTAGATAGCGCTTTGGCGATCGATTTTTTCGACGTCGCGCTACATAATCAGCCCTTCGTGCTGATGGAATTTTTAAAATCCGCGATAAATGCCGATAATTTCTATCTGATTGACAGCTACCTAAGTGACGACGGGATGCTAAATTTAGGGCTTGCCGAGGACGGCGATTTTGCGCAAATTTCGCGCGAGAAGCTCTATTTGCTAGCCAGCATATTTGCGCAGTGCAACGACGAGTTTCCGACGCTCGTTTATCGCGATGAAACCGCACAAATTTTATCCTTGCTCTACGACGAAAAGGTTGAAATTTTTGAAGAATTTTACGAAGTAAGCTCGCGATTTATCGCGGAATTTACCCCGTATCCGCAGGACGTCGTGGGCGCGGCCAGGATCGTTTATTCGTCGCTGTTTTTCGAATACGTCAAGAACTACAAAAGCGAAGAGGTTGCGAAAAATACGATCTTTTACGGCGCGATCGGTACTGGCAAAACCCGCAGACTGAGGTCTTTGATCACCGAAAAGAAACTTGCAGCGAAAAATTTCCGCTACGTTTGCCTGCACGAAGGCTTTGAATACCGCGATTTCATCGACGGATTTTACGGCGAAAGCTTCATTAGCGGCGAGTTTAAGGCGCTGTGCAAAGAGGCGCTAAACGATCCGAAGGGCGAGTATTATTTTTTGATCGACAATGCAAGCGCTGCGAGCTTGGATAAAATTTTTGGCGAGGCGGCGGTACTTTTGGATCGTCGCTACGACAAGGAAGACGAGCTTTCGCTTATCCGCACGAAAAACTCCCACGTAATCGACGGCTTTGAAGAGGGCGAAAAAGAGCGCGCCAGCGTCGTTTTAAAGGACGGCCGCTCATATTTCGCGGTGCCTAAAAATTTATACGTCCTATGCACTCTAAGTGAGCACAAATGCGTTTCCCCGTCGATTGCAAAGGCGTTTAGATGGATCAGATGCGAGTGCGATTACGGCGCGCTTGAGGATTATTTAAGAGACCGCGAGATCATAAATGCAAGCGCGGTCGTTGCGGTTTGCAAGGCGCTGAATAAATTTATCGCCGATGAGGCAAGCGGTCTCGGCGTGATCGGGCACGGCGTATTTATGGGGCTAGCGCGCTATCAAAACAACGCTCAGATCATGCAAGAAGGGCTAAACGGCTTTTTTGTCGAGGTGCTAGAGCCGATCTTTAGGTGCGCAGCAAGCAGCGAAGATACCGCTGTAAGCCTTAGCGAGCGCATCGCAGAAGCTAAGGGTGTGTTTAAATTTTAGTATTTTCATTTACATATATTTTAAAGTAAATTTTGCAATAACAGAATTTTATATTAGAGGAAAAATTCCATGACCGACAGCATTGTAAATAATTATAAATATGACGCAGAATATATTAGTTATATTAGAAATGGTAATTCCGCCGCAGTTCTTATTACTAGAGATTTGGTGAGAAGCGTAAATACGATCGGTAAGTGGGTTGATATAATTGAGAGCAATATTCGTGATAGGATCGACGGAAGAATTGATTTTAACTATTTCATTGTTGAAATTTTTCCCAGAAAGACTAAGCCCGATTATTCCAATGCAGTGTCAGAACATGATAAAAAATATATTACCTGGCAAACAGCTTGCAAAGATATAAAGAATGCAAGGAGTGTTGGTTATAAAGGCATCCGATATAAGATATGGTGTAGCTTGTATAATGATAGGAAGAAAAAAATAGTACAGAGGTATTATAATAAAAAGTTTGGTAAGTGGATGCCTGATGGATGGCTATCTACGGATTCATGTATTTTAAAAGATAAAGTAGAATTTATCGATAACTGGAAATATAGGATAAAGTCCATAAAAAAATTATAAAACAACTTAAACTAGACTTCGCTAGTTTTGAATTAAGAATCAAATAGTAAATTTAGCCCAAAAGTCCCGCGCCTTTTACTCTCTGCGAGCGATCCGCCGCGTAGATCCTCTTCCCGCCTACTACCTTGCCGCCCTCGATTTTGCCGCCCTTTACGTCATATTTCCAGATCGGCGCAGCCGCTTTGAAATCCTCTACAAACTCGTTTATTAGCGCCAGAGCTACCTTGCGCTGCGGGCTTACGACGCCTGCGACGTAGGAGCTTTCGTGGATCGGCACACCCCCGTTTGAATGTGCAAAAAGAACGAATGCGCCCTGTGCCGCAGCCTTTTGCTGCCACGCTTCAAACCAAGTCCGCAAAATCGGCTCGTATATATCGAAGCTCAGCGCGCAGATGCCGCCTTCGTCGCGCACGATGCCTACGAAGGTAATGAACGCACCGCAATTTGCGTCTTTAAATTTAGCGTACCAGCGTGATAAAATCGCATCTACGTCCAAGCTGCCCTCATAAATTTCAGGCTCGATCCCGCTTAAAATTTCCGGATTAAATTTAGCTTCGCTCATCGCCGCCTCCTAAGCTTAGCCGCCGCAAACGGGAGGCAGAAGGCTCACGCGATCGCCGGATTTAAGCTCGAAATTCGCATCATAAATCATCTTATCATTTACCGCTACGGCGCAGTTTGCAAGCCACTCTCGCAGGCTTTCGTCCTTTTGCAGCTCCGCTTTTACTTCCTGCAAGGAGTTTGCGTGTAGGCGCAGGGGCTCGCGCCCTATCGGCCCTAAAAATTCTACCTCTACCATTTTTATCCTTTTTTAAAGATTGGGCGATTTTAACCAAAAATTTATAAAATTTTATATAATTGCGAAAAAATTTAATGAGGAAAAACGATGAAAATCGATGAAATTTCGACCCCCGCCTACGTGTGCGAGGAGCAAAAACTGGTAAAAAATTTAGAAATTTTACGCGGCGTAGGCGAGCGAAGCGGCGCAAAAATTTTATGTGCGCTAAAAGGCTTTGCGTTTAGCTTCGCGATGCCTTATGTAGACAAATACCTCTGGGGTGCGACTTGCAGCGGCCTGCACGAGGCAAAATTTGCCGCGGAATTTATCAAAAACGGCGAGATTCACACATACTCGCCAGCATTCAAAGAGGATGATGTGGATGAAATTTTAAAAATTTCAAACCACGTCGTATTCAATAGCGCCGCGCAGTGGCAAAAATATCGCGCAAAAGCGCTTGCTGCGGGCGCATCGTGCGGCTTGCGGCTAAATCCGCAAACTTCCTTCGCGCCCAAAGACGCTTACAATCCGTGCGGCAGCTTTAGCAGGCTAGGGATGAGCCTTGAGGCGCTGCAGCGGGCGATCTTGCAAGACGGCGATTTTTTGCGCGGCATCTCGGGGCTGCATTTTCACGCGCTGTGCGAAGAGAGCGCTCAGAGCCTAGAGCGGGTGCTCGAGGTTTTCGAGGCGAAATTCGGCAAGTATTTTAGAGCCCTAAAGTGGCTAAATTTCGGCGGTGGGCATCATATCACGCGTGCAGGCTACGACGTGGAGCTGCTGATAGAGCTGATCAAAAAATTTCGCGAAAAATACGAGGTCGAAATTTATCTCGAGCCCGGCGAAGCGGTCGGCTGGGAGTGCGGGTATTTGGTCGCTAGCGTGCTTGATATAGTAGAAAATGGCGCTAAAATCGCTATTTTAGACGCTTCCGCTGAAGCTCATATGCCCGATACCGTGCTGATGCCGTATCGTCCTGCGGTACGCGGCGAGAGTAAGAGCGGTAAATTTAGCTATCGTTTCGGCGGAAACACCTGCCTTGCAGGCGATGTCGTAGGGCTTGAGAGCGGACAGCCCGAGTATAAATTTGACGCGCCGCTAAATATTGGCGATCGGGTGATTTTCGAGGATCAGATCCACTACACGATCGTGAAAAACACGACCTTTAACGGCATCAAGCTGCCCGATCTTGTTTTGGCGGACGAGCGCGGAGAGGTTTTGATGATCAAAAAATTCGGCTACGACGAGTATGCGAGGCGAAACTAGCGCCGCACTTAATGCAAAAATGTAATTTTGCTTTGTAAGAAAATTTTTTGCAAAAAATGATATAATCAGCTTGAATTTTATACCTAAGGAAATCCATGAAAAGATTGTTTCTCGCGCTTTTCGCCTGTATTTATGCGCAGGCCGAAGAGAAAAAATATGCCGATATCGTGCAGGGAAATAGTGATGTTTGGGGCAATGCAAGGCTTGAAAACATCGATAGCTACGGCAATGGCTTCGGTCCGATTTTTCTGCAATTTCAAGGACATCTGCAAAGCTCGGGCTTTTTTGCTTGGTTGGCGCTGGGTGCGGTTTTGGGCGTAATCATAGCTTTTATTGGGCACTACGCGATCATAGGACCGAAGCACTTCGATCATCATGCGGGCAAGCCGATCTATGCGTTTAATAAATTTGAGCGACTATACCATCTTGTAGCGGCCGTCGCATGGGCGATCTTGGTTCCGACAGGCTTGATTATGATGTTTGGCGAAGAATTCGGCGGCGGCGCTTTCGTGAGGTTTTGTAAAAACGCTCACGGACTGGCTACGATAGCGTTTGCGATTGCCGTTGTGCCTATGCTAGTGGCATGGTTTTGGCGTATGCTACCGCGAACTTACGATATCAGATGGATGATGATCGTGGGCGGCTATCTAAGCAAAAAGAAGCGCGCAATCCCTGCGGGTAAATTTAACGCAGGCCAAAAGGCATGGTTTTGGGTCGCGACTTTAGGCGGTATAGTGATGATAGCGACGGGTGCGTCAATGTTTTTCCTAGACTACGATATCCCCGCAATGAGAAGTGCGCTAGGTATGAGTCAGATTGAAATTTTAAGAGCAAGCGCGATTATTCATAATTTTTTGGGTGCGGTCTGCGCGGTATTTTTGCTTGTGCATATCTATATGGCGGTCTTTGCGATCAGCGGTGCCATCCACTCGATGATCGACGGACACAAGCCGGAGGAGGAAGTTTACGTCCTTCACCACTACTGGTATCGCGAGCTGCTCGATAAAGGGCAGATCGCTAAATCGCAATTTGAAGCGAAGTACCCGCGCTTATAACTTGGGTAAATTTTATGCGGGCCTGCTTACGTGGGGCTCGCATTAGCTTTGAGGTTCAAAGAATTTTATTTTTAAGGATTACATATGCCACTAGATTGTCGCAATTTAAATTGCCCGGAACCGCTTTTGCGCACCAAAAAAGCCCTCGGTGAGCTAAAAATCGGAGAGAGTTTAGAAATTTTAGTAAACGACGTAGCGCCGCGCGAAAATATAAAGCGCTTTTTGGCCAAAAACGGCTTTGAAGCGCAAATTTCACAAGTGGGCGCCGACACGCTTATAAAAACCATAAAAACAGACGAGCTGAAAGATGAAAGTATCGACGATATTTATTGTGACGTCGCGGCGCCAAAAAGAGGCAAGGTTATATTTCTAAATGAAGAGCAGTGTGGAAGCGGCCCGATCGGAAAGAGCTTGCTTGCTAAATTTTTAGGCGCGGCGCTAAGCTTAGACGAAAAGCCAGTGAAGGTGATCTGCGTAAACAACGCCGTGCTTATAACTACGAACCGCGGCCACGAATGCTTTGAGGCAATCAAAAAGCTAAACGAAGCGGGAGCTGAAATTTTAAGCTGCGGAAGCTGTCTGGAGGGCTACAAACTGGTCGATAAGCTCGCGATCGGCGAGATTTCAAATGCATACGAAATCATGGACGTCCTATCGAAATACGAAGTAATCAAACTATGATCTACAGAGATTTTAACCTCACGAAATTTATTGCAGCCGCCGGTTGAGCCGCCAAGCTTGACCCGGCGGGTCTAACCGAAAATCTTGGAAATTTAATCGAGCCCAATGTAAACCTGCTTTCGTCAACCTGCAGCAACGAAGATGCGAGCGTATTTCGCATAAGCGACGATCTTGCACTCGTGCAGACGCTCGATTTTATCACCCCTTTAGTGGACGATCCGTTTGTCTTCGGACAGATCGCGGCGGCAAACTCCCTAAGCGACGTATTTGCGATGGGCGGCGAAGTGATAAACGCCCTAAACATCGTGGGTTTTGACGATTGTCATTTCTCAAACGAAATTCTGCGCGAAATTCTGCGCGGCGGCAAAGATAAGATCAAAGAGTGCGGAGGGGTCTTGGTGGGCGGCCACACCATCTCTACCCCCGAAATTTATTACGGGCTTAGCGTCACGGGGCGCGTGAACCCGCGCAAATTTTGGAGCAACAATACAGCGCGCGAAGGCGACCTGCTGATCCTAACAAAACCTCTCGGTACGGGCATCATCGCTACGGCTATTAAGGCGAAATTTCTTAAATTTGAAGAATTTCGTGACGCAATAGAGAGCATGATTTTGTTAAATTTTTATGCCGTGGGCGCGCTAGCGGGTCTAAAAATACATGCCGCGACCGACGTGACGGGCTTTGGACTGCTTGGACATGCGCTTGAAATGATCAATGAGAGCGTGAGTTTTAAAATTTATCCTAGCAAAATTCCGCTTCTAAAAAGCGTCATCAGATGCCTTGACGAGGGGCTAATCCCCGCCGGAAGCTATAAAAATTTAAAATTTATCGCACCGGGCGTCGATTCCGAGCCGGACATAACGCTTTGCGACGCGCAAACAAGCGGCGGACTTCTGCTTGCCGTAGCGGAAAAGGACGCGGCGCGAGCGCTTTCAAATTTAAAAAACGCAGGTTACGCCAGCAGCGCTATAATCGGCGAAGTAGTGGCGCGCGCCGAACATAAAATTTATTTAGTTTAAAATCTTTTCTATTCAGCCCCCTTTAAGCATCGCTCTTGTATAATCACATTTCCGTTTCGCGCCG
>NZ_CALKTC010000043.1 GCF_937996225.1 uncultured Campylobacter sp.
GACATATTTAAAAATGCTTCCCCTTTAAGACTATAAATATTCATAATAGGATAATCACCTTTTTTTACTTCCTGTCCTCTACTTCCAGAAAAACCAACAAAAGATATATCTGCTATTTCAAAAGCACCTATTTCCTGATTTTTATATAGAACTTTAATATTTCTATTTTTTACTTCCAAAGAAAATTGTCTATTTTTAATCATATTATAAATAAAACTAGAAACAATAATTACAATAACAATACTTACCAATGTCATTAATATATTTTGACCTGTTGTTATACTAGCAAAAACAAGTGCAAAAGCTGATAGTAAAACAAATATATATAATTATAAAATAAGTTTGTTTAAAACCATCAACTCTAAATTCATTAGGTACTTCAACTTTTTCTCTTTCTTTAATTCTTTTTAATTTAAATTTAAAGAATTTTTCACTAATATACTGTTCTTTTTAATAACGCCTATGAGAAATAGTATTATAAAAGGATCAAAATGAGCTTATTTAGGTTTTCCATTGCAGCGGCGGGAGCGCTTTGTTTATGCGCGGCCACTTTAGCTGCACAGGATGATAGCGAAGGCAACTCCCAAAATTTAGGGCAGATCAATGTTACGGGAAACGTAGAAAGCGACCCGCTTACCAAAAAAGTCGGCGAAACGAAAAAGAGCGCCAAGCAACTCGCCAAAGAGCAAGTTAGCGACAGTAGAGATATGGTTCGTCACGAAACCGGCGTTTCAGTTGTTGAAAGTGGAAGATTCGGTGCTAGTGGCTACTCGATCCGTGGAGTAGATGAAAATCGTGTAGATATAAGTATTGATGGACTTCGCCAAGCAGAAACGTTAAGCTCGCAAGGTTTTAAAGATCTATTTGAAGGATATGGAAACTTTAATAACACTAGAAACGGCGTTGAGGTTGAAAACGTAAGACAGGTAGATATCACTAAAGGTGCAGATTCGGTAAAAAGAGGCTCGGGCGCGCTAGGTGGCTCAGTAGCGTTTGAGACAAAGGATGCGAGAGATTATCTAACGGAGAAGGATTGGTATTACGGATTTAAACGCGGGTATCAAAGTGCGGATAGACAAAACTGGCAAAGCCACGCAGCTGCAGTTAGGTTTAAGTGGTTTGATCTTTTGGCTATTCACACCGATAGAGAAGGACATGAACTAAAAAACTGGGGATATAAAAAATATGATCCTACTGTTATAAGAAAAGTTAGAGAAAAGCCTGATCCTTATAGAATTTACAAAAAAAGCACATTGGTAAAATTTGGCTTTCAGCCTACCGATACCGATAGATTTAGCTTAGGATACGATAAGTCTAATATAAAATCAGAGGGAATAGACTGGTCGAATCAATTTGCTCTTTATAATACACAAACTCCTTGGGGTGCTCTAACTAATGACATACGACATACCAACGATAGAAGCGAAAGAAAAAACTATTCGTTCACTTACGAAAATTTCGACGAAACGCCTTTATGGGATAGCTTGAAATTTAGCTACAACAAGCAGCATATCAAACTAAAATCGAGAACGGACGAATATTGCGAGGGCGATAACTGCGCGGGTATTTCAAATCCCGCGGGGCTTCATTTAGAAAACGGAAAGTTAGTGGATAAATACGGAGGCGAGCTGAAGCAAGGGCTAAAATGGGGCTTTATGCCGATAGTAACGGATAGCCGCGGAGAGGAGCTGGATACCGATATTTACGACGGGCAAGAAAACACTATGAGAGGCAGCGTCTCGGATGTTTTAGTCAATTGCGATAACTACGACTGCTCCAAAGGTATCGATCTATTCGATATGAATACGTGGAGTTATCAACACTACGATCTTACCCCTACGCCTACGCCTAACGGCAAAGGAAATTATGCGGTAATAAACCCGAAAGACAGCAACGGCGATTACCTTTTGCTGCCTACTCAACACGGATTTGTGGATAATAACTGGAAAGATAGGGATCTAATCACCGATACGAAGCAATTCAATCTAGATCTTACCAAGGATTTTAATATAAAAAGCACCGAGCATACCCTAAGCTACGGGGGTCTTTATAGCAAAAGCGATAAGCGAATGGTAAATAGACAAGGATACGGTCCCATTAATAAACAATGGTGGGCGAATACCTTTTTCGGCATATCAAATACCAATCCGTCTTTTCCTATACTAGGCACTTGGTATGCCGATAAGTGTAAATTATACAACGGAAACGACTACGTATCGCTTTGCGGTCACGAAGACGATCCTTTTAGCTTTCTTATTCCGGTCGAGACTAAAACGGGAGCGCTTTATCTGGGGGATGATTTTCAAATAAACGATATTTTAGGCTTCGATCTTAATTATAGATACGATAGGATTAAACATAATCCCTCATATACTCCGGGCGTTACGCCTAAAATTCCGACCGATCTGTTTATCGGGATGTTCGTTCCATACACGCCGCTTCCCGGCACTCCATCTCAAAAAGAGATAAAAGCTCATAGAGATGCTAACGCCGAAGCCAACGCCGTGTATTTGGCTTCGCAAAAGAGAAAGTATTCGGCAAACTCATATTCTTTATCTACGAATATCGATCCGCTCGATTTTTTTAGAATTCAGCTTAAATACGCAAACGGATTTAGAGCTCCTACCTCGGATGAAATTTACTTCACGTTTCAGCACCCCGATTTTTCGATATATCCGAATTTGGATTTGAAAAAAGAGACCGCAAAAACCAAAGAGATAGCATTTACTCTTCATAATTCGCCTAGCTTCGTCACTTTAAATTTATTCCAGACGGATTATAGGAATTTTATAGATTTACAGTATAAGGGGGAATTCCAGCTTCCTTACGGAAACGGCGGAAGCAGGCTGCCTACCTCCGTGTATCAAAACGTAAATCGTCCGAAAGCGAGGGTTAGAGGAATAGAGATCGAATCGAAGCTATTTTTGGATCAAATTTGGCAGCCTCTACAGGGCTTTCATATAGGATATAAGCTAAGTATTCAAAAAGGCAGAATGGATATAGGTCACGGCAAAACCGATACGCCGATGAATGCGATCCAGCCGCGAACGGCGGTTTATAGCGTAGGCTATCAAAGCCCGGGCGATAAATACGGCGCGGATCTGTTCGTAACCGCGGTAGCCGCGAAAAAGGCGAGAGATACCTACAATATGTATTGGTACGAGCAGTATCTAGGCGGCAAAATCGTAAACGGCAAACCCGTAAGAAATAGCGAGGTGGAATGGAGGAGCGGCGGATATACGACGATCGATTTCGTAACCTACGCCAAGCCGATCAAATATCTGACGCTTCGAGCGGGCGTTTATAATATAACCGATCGCAAATATATCACTTGGGAAAGTGCCAGATCAATAAGGCCTTTTGGAACTAGCAATCTGATAGATCAAGAAACAGGACTTGGCATCAACCGCTTTTACTCGCCGGGTAGGAACTATAAACTCACATGGGAGTTTCAGTTTTAAAAATTTAACCAGGTGTTTGATGTCTTATTAAAACGAAAGCTTTTGGAATCAAAATTTATAGATTTATTAGTAAATTTAAAAAGGATGGCTATAGTAAATCATTTGGTATCATTTAGATTTCCGAATTTTATGTGGCGTGTAAATTTCAAATTTTACGTAGCACGGCAGTCCAAAGGCTCCTGTCTGTGATGACATCAGCTTCGTAATTTTGCAATGACGCCCACGGTCTCTTTCAAAATAAAGATAGAGAATT
>NZ_CALKTC010000044.1 GCF_937996225.1 uncultured Campylobacter sp.
TCATACTTTTATTTGCTATTTGATAGTTTCAATTCCCAACGGGATGGAATTCTACAAAGTATCTATTTCATACTTTTATTTGCTATTTGATAGTTTCAATTCCCAACGGGATGGAATTCTACAAAGTATCTATTTCATACTTTTATTTGCTATTTGATAGTTTCAATTCCCAACGGGATGGAATTCTACAAAGTATCTATTTCATACTTTTATTTGCTATTTGATAGTTTCAATTCCCAACGGGATGGAATTCTACTTTAAGGATATGCTTGGTGATGGAAAGTCTATACCGTTTCAATTCCCAACGGGATGGAATTCTACGAAGCATATAGCTTCAAGCTTGGGCAAAAAAGACGGTTTCAATTCCCAACGGGATGGAATTCTACTACGACGGCTGGAAAGCGGTAGCAAACGCAATGAGTTTCAATTCCCAACGGGATGGAATTCTACATAAAACTTTCGGGCAAGCCTACGTAGTGCCGTTGTTTCAATTCCCAACGGGATGGAATTCTACAAGATGTTTGACGCCATTACGTTAAGTGTGAGTGATTGTTTCAATTCCCAACGGGATGGAATTCTACGCATAGAGCGCATAAACTCCAAGCAGTCGGTATTGGTTTCAATTCCCAACGGGATGGAATTCTACTCGACTTCGCGCAGCGCTCTGATAAAAGGCTTGAGGTTTCAATTCCCAACGGGATGGAATTCTACAGTAGTGCAAAGGCAAAAACGTTCCAAGATGCCGAGTTTCAATTCCCAACGGGATGGAATTCTACTATGCGCCGATACTATCATGGCGTAAAATACCAAGTTTCAATTCCCAAGGAGATAGATTATTCGCCCAATTTATATTAATAAAGTATTTTAGATTCACCTCGCCAAATTTACTCCACCAAAGCGTGGAATTTACCCTGCAGGATAAATTCCGCTGAATTTTACTTCACCCTCTTTATCTCGATCTCGCCGTCACGTGCGCCGATTTCGATTTTATCGCCCGTTTTGATCTCGTCGCTTAGGATCATATCGGCGATCTTATCCTCTACTAGATCGTAGAGCGCCCTTCGTAGCGGCCTTGCGCCGTATTCGATATCAAAGCCCGCCGAGGCGATGAGCTTTTTGGCATTTTCGCTTAGGCTTGCGTTAATGCCGCGATTTGCGAGCGTTTTTTGCAGGCTTTTAAACATAATGCCCACGATTTTTATAAGATCGTCCTCGCTTAGGGCGTTGAAGATCACGATGTCGTCTAGACGGTTGATAAATTCGGGCTTGAAATAATTCTTCAGCTCGCTCTTTACCGCCTCCTCTCGCTCGGCAAGTGCTACCTCGCGCGGCTTGTCCGTATTTTTGGCGTCAAGCTCCATAATCTTAGCCGAGCCGATATTGCTCGTTAGAATGATGATCGTGTTTTTGAAATCGACCGTAACGCCCTTGTTGTCGGTCGCGCGCCCGTCGTCTAAAATTCCAAGCAGGATGTTAAAAACGTCCTTGTGCGCCTTTTCGATCTCGTCAAAAAGCAGCACGGAGTAGGGCTTTCTGCGCACAGCTTCGGTAAGCTGTCCGCCTTCGTCGTAGCCCACGTATCCGGGAGGCGCGCCGAGCAAGCGCGAGACGCTGTGTTTTTCCATATACTCGCTCATATCAAAGCGGATCATCGCCCGCTCATCGTCGAATAAAAACCTCGCTAAACTCTTCGCGCTCTCGGTCTTGCCGACGCCGGTAGGGCCTAAAAACAAAAAGCTTCCGATCGGGCGGTTTTCGTTCACGAGGCCGGCTTTGTTGCGCTTGACGGCGCGAGCGATGGCGTGCAGCGCCTCGTCCTGCCCCACGACGCTTTCTTTTAAGTGCTCCTCGATATGAAGGAATTTCTCCTTTTCGGAGGAGAGCATTTTGCTTACCGAGATGCCCGTCCATTTGCTTAAAATTTCAGCCACGCTCTCCTCGTCCACGCGGTTTCGCAAAAGCACGCCGTTTTCTTTCATCGCATCCCACTTCGCCTCAAGCTCCTTGACCTTTGCCTGCGCGGCGGGGATCTTGCCGTATTCGATCTCGGCGGCCTTGCTAAGATCGCCGTTGCGTCTTGCTAGGCTCGCTTCGTTTTTGAGGCTGTCGATCGCCTTTTTCTCCTCGCTGATGCCGCCGAATACGGACTTTTCATTTTCAAATTTAGCCTGAAGCGCATTTTTCTGCTCGGTTAAATTTTCGATCTCTTTATCGATCTGCGCGAGCCTCTCGTCGTTTTTGCCGTCATCCTCCATCTTAAGGGCTTCCTTTTCGACCTGAAGCGTAAGGATGTCGCGCTTAGCCTTGGCAAGCTCGTTTGGCTCGCTTTCGATCTGCATTTTAAGCTCCGCCGCCGCTTCGTCAATGAGATCGATCGCCTTATCGGGCAAAAACCTATCGCTGATGTAGCGGTCGCTTAGCCTTGCGGCGGCGACTAGCGCGCTATCGGTGATGGTGACGTTGTGATGCACCTCCAGCCGCTCCTTTATGCCGCGCAGGATCGCCGTGGCCTCGCTCACGCTAGGTTCCGCGACCGTTACGGGCTGGAAGCGGCGCTGAAGCGCGGCGTCTTTTTCAAAATACTTTCGGTACTCTTTCAGCGTCGTAGCGCCGATAGCGTGCAGTTCGCCGCGCGCAAGAGCGGGCTTTAGGATGTTTGCGGCATCCATAGAGCCTTCGCTTGCGCCCGCGCCTACGATGGTGTGAATTTCATCGATGAAAAGCACGACGTTTGCGGCTTTTACGACCTCGTTTATGACGGCTTTGAGCCTATCTTCAAACTCGCCGCGGTACTTCGCGCCCGCGATCAGCGCACTCATATCAAGCGCGATGACACGTTTGTTTTGCAGACTAAGCGGAACCTCTTTTTTTGCGATCAGCTGCGCAAGACCCTCGACGACTGCGGTTTTTCCCACGCCCGGCTCGCCCAGTAGGATAGGGTTGTTTTTCGTCTTGCGGATTAAAATTTGCATCATTCGCGAGATTACCTCGTCGCGACCGATGACCGGATCGAGCTCGCCCGCGATCGCCTTGGCGGTGAGATCGACGCCGAATTTACTAAGCGCCTCAAGCGTCTCGTCGGCGGTTTGCGAATCGATGCTTTTGCCGCCGCGAAGCGCCTCTAGCTCTTTTTTGATCTCGCTAAGATCCGCAAATTTAGACAGAATTTTCTTTAGCGGATCGGCGTTTAAATTTGCGATCAGCCAAGTGTCTACGGCAATAAATTTATCGCCTGAGCTCGTCATCAACCCCTTTGCGAGCTCTAGCGAGTTCATCAGCTCGCGCGAGATTCGCACGTTTTCCTTCGTGACGTTTGAGCTCGTAGGCAAATTTGAAATTTCGCTTTTGATCTCGAGCTCGACTGCGGTCTTTTCGATGCTAAATTTATTAAAAATTTGATTTAGCACCGAGCCGCTGTCGGCTACCAAAGCCCAGAGCATGTGCAATACGCCCACTTCGCTATTTTTGGAATGGATCGCCAAAGAAACGCTGCTTTCAAGCAAAGAGCGCATTTTATCGGTTAAAATTTCAATAGTTTCGTTCATAAATTTTCTCCTAAAGTTGAAGTTGATCGCATTATATAACTTTAGTGTCTTTATGTCAAGGTTTTTTAGTGAGATTTTAAAATTTTCGGCTTAAATTTATCCGTAAACGCGCAAATTTCGTATAAAATTTACCTTATTTTTAGCCAATTTTCTATAAAATTCGCTACATTTTATTTTCAAGGATATGCTTTGCGACAAAAACACCTCTTCTTCGGCTTGGGATTCATATTTTCTCTATTTTTAGGCGTTAGTTTTTTTACCGGAAATTTACAAGCCAGAGAGGTCAATGCGACTAAAAAACCAGACAGCGAAAAAACGCGTCTGGAGGCGCTAGCCAAGCTTACCAAGACGCTTGCGATCGTCGAAAACAATTATGTCGATGAGATGACCTTCTCGGAGCTCGTGGATAAGACGATCTCGGGGCTTATGAATAACCTCGACGCGCACTCAAGCTATATGGACGAAAAGGCGTTTAACGACACGAAAGTCCAGACCGAGGGCGAGTTCGGCGGGCTTGGAATTCAGGTGGGTATGAAAGACGGCGCTCTGACCGTCATCTCGCCTATCGAGGGGACTCCTGCCGATAAGAAAGGCATTCAGGCTAACGACGTGATATTGCGTATCGACGGCAATGCGACTTTCGGCATCACGATCGACGATGCGGTCTCAAAAATGCGCGGCAAGCCGAAAACTAAAATCACTCTAACGATCGTGCGTAAGGGAGTTAGCAAGCCTTTCGACGTCGAGATTATCCGCGACATAATCAAAGTAGAATCGGTCTATGCTAAGATGATCGAGGAAGATAAAATTTTATATCTGCGCGTTACGAATTTCGATCAGCACGTGGTAGCGGATGCGAGCAAATTTATAAAAGAGCACAGAGACGCCAAAGGCATTATTTTGGATCTGCGAAACAATCCGGGCGGGCTTTTGGATCAGGCGATCGGGCTTGTAAATTTATTCGTAAGCAAAGGTCTTATTGTCTCTCAAAAAGGACGTGCAAAAAACGAAACCGAAGCGCATAACGCCGATCCTAAAAAGAAGATCACCGATTTACCGCTTGTGGTTTTGGTTAATGGCGGCAGCGCGAGCGCGAGCGAGATTGTAAGCGGCTCGCTTCAGGATCTAAAGCGCGCCGTGTTGGTTGGTGAAAAAACTTTTGGCAAGGGAAGCGTGCAGGTGATCCTCCCGATCGAGGATAAAGAAGCTCTGCGACTAACCATCGCGCGTTACTATCTCTCAAGCGGTCGCACCATCCAAGCTGTGGGCGTGACGCCTGATCTCATAGTGGCGCCGGGCAAGGTGCCGAGCCGCGACGAGGATGAATTCTCGCTAAAAGAGGCCGATCTTAAAAAGCACCTGCAAGGCGAGCTAGCCAAGGTTGAGACCAAGAAAAAAGATGCTCAGAAAAAGGATGAGAAAAATTTCATCACAGCAGAGCAGATTAATAACGATATCCAGTTAAAAACCGCAATAGACGCGATAAAAATTCTAAACATCAAGTAAGGAGAGTGTGATGCAAGCTACCAAAAAAGAGCTCATCTACGAAGGCAAGGGCAAAAAGATGTGGTCGGTTAACGAAAGTGACGACCTTTTAATCTCGGAATTTAAAGATTCGCTGACGGCGTTTAACGGCGTCAAAAAAGCCGAAGAGAGCGGCAAAGGCGCGCTGAATTGTAAAATTTCGACGCTGATTTTTGATCTGCTTAAAAAGCACGGCATCGCCACCGCGCTTGTTGAGACGATCAGTCCGACCGAGCAGCTCGTAAAAAAATGCAAGATTTTCCCTCTTGAGATCATCGCTCGCAATATCGCCACCGGCTCGCTTACAAAGCGCCTAGGCATCAAAGAGGGCACGAAGCTTCCGTTTACGCTGGTGGAGTTTTGCTATAAAGACGACGAGCTGGGCGATCCGATACTAAATGATGAGCATTGCTTGCTGCTTGGCGCCGTAAAGAGCCAAAGCGAGCTTGACGAGCTCAAAAAGATCGCGCGCAAGATCAATGAAATTTTGATTAAATTTTTCGACGAGCGAAATTTAAAGCTCGTTGATTTCAAAATTGAGCTTGGCAGGGATAAGGACGGAAATATCCTGCTTGCAGATGAGATCAGCCCCGATAGCTGCCGCTTTTGGGACAAACAGACCGACAAAAAGCTCGATAAGGACGTATTCAGGCAGGATCTTGGTAGCGTAAAAGTGGCCTACGAAGAGGTCTTGCGTAGAATTTTAGGATAAGCGATGAAGGTGATCGTAAACGTAAGGCTTAAGCAGGGCGTGCTCGATCCGCAGGGCAAGGCGGTTTTGCACGCCCTTGCTGCGCTTGGATTTAGCAGCGTACGAGATGTGCGCGTAGCCAAACAGATCGTCCTTGAGCTAGATGGCGAGGATAGGGATAAAATTTACGCCGACGTCGCTAGAATGTGCGATGAAATTTTGGCAAACACCGTCATCGAAGACTACGAGATCGTGATATGAAGATAGCGATCGTAAATTTCCCAGGCACCAACTGCGAGCGCGACACCAAATACGCCTTTGATAAGCTTGGTTGCGAAACGCAGATAATCTGGCATAAAGAAACCGACATAAACGCCGATCTGATCGTGCTTCCCGGCGGCTTTAGCCACGGAGATTATCTGCGAACCGCGGCGATTGCTAAATTTAGTCCGGTGATGAAGGCGGTTCTTGCTCATGCTGCGCGCGGCGGCTATATCCTAGGCATCTGTAATGGCTTTCAGATGCTTTTGGAGCTAGGCTTGCTCGCAGGCGCGATGAATAAAAATATAAATTTAAGCTTTATCTCAAAATTTCACAATTTGCGCGTCGTTTCAAACGACAATAAATTCCTGCGCTGTTGCGATAAGGGCGAAATTTTAAATATCCCGATTGCGCATGGCGAGGGCAACTACTATGCGCCTGCAGATACGCTAAAGTCGCTATACGACGAGGATTGCGTGCTGTTAAAATATTGCGACGCAAACGGCGCGGATCTAAATCCGAACGGCTCAGTGGACGCAATTGCTGGGATTTGCGATAAAAATAAAAAGATTTTCGGCCTGATGCCGCATCCTGAGCGCGCGATAGAGCCTATTTTAGGCGGCAAGGACGGAGAGAAAATGCTAAAAGGCTTAATTTGCTAAAAAAAATTCTTACTATTTTAGGTGTCTGTACGCTTGCGTTTGCTGCGCCGGAGATTGAGATCGATTCGCTTGATGATCTAAGTAAATACGCGCCGAAAAAAGCTGAGGATAAGCCCGACGAGCCGCAGACGCGCGATAATTCTAAGGTAATGCTGAAATACAATAAAAAAGAGGTTATGTCGATGGATAATTTAAGCATCGACGATCTTAAGGCTTTGGCGCCTACTAACGAAGTCGATCTTGATGTATCCGACGATAAGGTCTATCAGGACATTAAGCCTAAGGAGCTTACGCTAAAAGCCAGCGGGATGCCTAGGAAGGTGTATTGCAATCAAATTTTTAAGATCGATTTCGCCGTATATTTGGGGCAGAAAATCACCGTTAAGCCAAAGCTAGAGATCAGCCGCACCAATGGTATGAAGTGGCTTAATGCCGATAATCTTACGTGGATCGAGGGCGACGAGATGTTTGAGACGACGCTGTGGTTTGCGGCAAGCGATAAGAGCGATAAGATAAATGAGCTCGTTTTGACGCTGCAGCGCAATGGAGAATTCTTTGAAAAAAGCTCTATTAAGCCTGATAATCCGGAATTTATGAAGCTTGACACGAAGCCTAATTTTTCGCATATCGTAGCTGACGAGCTGAAACTTAAAAACTACAAAACTACTAAATTTGACGACGCTTCAAATTTACTCACGCTTGATCTTGGTATCCGAAACGGCGCAATCAGCGCTTTTAGCATCGATAATCCAGCCATCATAAAACAGGGTGTGGACTCCGTACGCGGCACATACGCAAGTCAGAGTGGATATTATTTCGCCGTCGTGGATAAAAATATCACAAATTTAGACTTCAGCTATTTTAATCTTAATACTAAAAAATTTGAAAATTTCGGTCTTGAGCTTAATCCGCGCGCCGAGGATCTTAGCACGCAGATCGGTCTAAATCCGAAAGAGAGCAAGTTCGAAGCCTACAAGCAGATCGCGATCTACACGCTAGCTGCCGTGCTTTTGGTGATGTTTCTGCTTAGCAAAAATATCACGCCGCTTATCTTTGCTGTGCTAATTTTGGCGGTAAATTTCTATGCTCAAAGGCCTTACGGCACGGGCAGCATCGCGCAAAATTCCCCGGTTAGAATTTTGCCTATGCAAAGCTCCACCGTGTTTTACGTGACTAAAAATCCTGAGAAGGTCGAAATTTTGGGTACGAATAAGGAATTTTATAAAATCATGCTGGGCGGCAACAAGATCGGCTGGGTTAAAAAAGATGAACTTAGCAAGGATTAGAGCGTTATTTTACGCGATTTGGTTTATTTTTACCGTCGTTTGCGTCGTAATCGCCATGGCGGTGAAAAACTCCTCTCATCGCCGCTTTCGCCGCATTTGGGGGCGCTTCCAGCGCTATGGCATCGGATATGATATCGAGATCATAGGTACTCCCGATCCGCGCGCGCAGCTACTCATCGCCAACCACCAAAGCATAATGGATATCGTCGTGCTCGAAGAGACCCATCCCGCCGATATCTGCTGGATCGCTAAAAAGGAGATCGCAGACATCCCTATTATCGGCAAAATCATCACTCTTCCGAAGATGATCCAAGTCGATCGCTCCAATCCGCGCGATCTGGTGCGGATCGTGCATGAAGTGCAGCAGCGCGTGAGCGAAGGGCGCGTCATCACGATGTTTCCCGAGGGCACCAGACATCGCGGCACGCAGCTTTTGCAATTCCAAAGCGGCGCCAAAGCGATCGTTAGCAAGCTCGGTCTGCGCGTCCAGCCGGTGGTGCTCATCGGCACGCAGCACATCGCAAACTCTCACGATTTCACCGTCCACAGCGGACATGTCAAAATCATCTACCTAGACCTGCTCGATACGAGCGATAAAGATTGGCTGCAGCACGCCAGAGAGGCGATGCAAGCCGTAATCGACGAAAACGAAACCGCCGAAGCATAGGTAGAATTCATAAATTTATCGATGAAATTCAAACGCGACTTTTGTTAATTCGCGCGATTTCTGTGCGCAGCAGCGCGTTTATTTGCGCTTTGATTTGCGGCGTGGAATTTTAAAATTTTATTCGTGCGCGCGGACGACGAAATTTTAAAATTTTATCCGTGCGTTTAGGTAGTGGAATTTTAAAATTTCATCTAAGCAGCAGGCGGCGAGTTATCGGCGAGAGACCCGCAAGAAAACAGCGCCTACATAAAAGCGAAATTTTAAAATTTACGCGGTGCGGCAAGATGTGGAATTTAGCGTATATTTAGCCATTTGCGCAAATGGCTAAACGATTTGTCGCAAGAGCAAAAGATGGCGGCAACCCGCAAGCAGTCTTAAAATTTTAAATTCTTAAGGAGGAGAGAATGGCGTTTGTTACAGAGGAAATTTCAAAAGAGGATGTCGAGAAATACGATTTGCTAAAACCGTGCAATGAGATATGCAATAAGTATTATCAGGGTGAGCTTGATTGGGTAGATTTAAATTCGAGAGATTGGTGCATAGATCGAGAAAGAGGTATTTGGCTTTTTGTAGTACGCAGTATCACTATCGGAGATCCTAGAGATATGGAATTTAGCGGAGAAGTGATATGGCTTTTGCATTATAGAGGCAAAGATATAGAGATCGATCTGAGGAATATACATAATGAATATACCGGTAAAAAAGATACGGATAATCCGTTTATACTAATATATGAACTGGAATCCATAAGAAGCGATATCGGGGATATACCAAAACAAGAGATTGTAGATATTTTAAAAGAAATTTTAAATGAGTTTAAGGGAGGAGACGTTATAACGTATTTTATCCCTAAAGAGAATATTCAAGTAATTTTCATATCAAAAATTTAAAGCAAAGGAGATAAGGTGGCGTTTATTACAGAGCGTATTTCAAAAGAGGATATTGAAAAATATAGTTTATTGGAAACGATAAACAAAATACGCAAAAAATATGATGATGACGAAATTAGTTTATGGTTTTTAAAAAGATTAGATTGGTGTATAGACCGAGAAAATAACACTTGGCTAATTCGTATATCGCATGATTATTTAAGAGATATAGGAGATTATGCCTTAACTAAAACGATATGGCTATTGCATTATAAAAGTAACGATATAGAGCTGGACTTGAGGCGGATTTTTAATGATGAAACGATTGGCGATCCGCATAGAATTATTTATGAGCTTCACGATATAAAAACAGATGCCGAGAATACAACCAGCGATGAAATTATAGATATTTTGAGAAAAATTTTAAGCGTATATGGCGGTGGCGGAGTTGGACTAGAAAATTTTACTCCAAAAGAAAAATTAAAGGCAAGCTTAATAGTCAATTTAAAGCAAAGCAAGAATACGAGCCACAGGGCAAAACAACAAATGCCGAATTAAAGAAATAGTAGATGATTAAACCGCCTGCGATTAAGAAAACTATTTGCTTTATGCCGATCATCAATATACAGTCGATTTAAAATTTTACCGTCGTAATAGGATAAATTTTAAAATTCCGTCCGTTTAAATCAACGTCGGCTTTAGCTTGCGCGCCGAAAAGTCGGGCTTCTCGCCGCGAGCTAGAGCGATGAGCTCATCCGTCGTAATTAGATAAAACCCCGCGAGGTCTCTACCGAAAAGCCTTTGGATTTCATCGCTTCTGCCGTCTAAAAAATCAAGCGCAAGTTTGGAATTTACTAGCAAAAAATCGCTTCCGCTATCAAACGCGTCAAATAAAATTTCGCCCCCCAGCCGCAGCGCGCACTCCCGCTCCCGCTCGTATATCTGCGCCCCAAGCGGCGCGCCTTCGCAGCCAAAGTGCACGATCTGCGCGCCCAGCCTGCTGGCTAGATCCTCTGCAGCCTCGTCGTACCACACGGCGACGTTAAAGCCGCTAAAATCGTGCTTCGCGCTCGCTGCGTCAAATTCCGCCATGCTCTGTGCGCTTAAAATTTTATTGCTGCGCGCGGGCTCAAATTTTAAAATATCGCAAAACGCCCTGTATGCCGCGCGGTCGTCAAACTCCATCCCCACGGCGTCGCACTTCGTAAAATACGCCATCTGCGGCTCGATGATCTCCAAAATCCTCATGCGCTCGCTCGGGTGCGTCTGCATCAGGCGGTGCGCGAAGATAAAGGCGCTGTTGCCCAAAAACTCCCGTGAACATGCGGGGATTTTTGTCGAGTAAAAATAGGGCGCGAGGCTTTTGTAAAACTCGAAATCAGAGACGTCCGCGATGCCCTCAAAAGCTTTAAATTTATCCAAAAATGCCCTCGGCTCGCAGCGCAGATCTTTAATCGCTTCTTTTTCGCTAAGAGGCGAGATGATTAGCTCGCTTCCAAAGTGCGCTAGCAGCGTATCTAGCGGCTCTTTTACGCTCACCGCGGTGCCGCCGATTTTTACAAATTCCACCCCCTGCGCGCTGAAATAGGGATCGTGCGCGGAAATGTCGTCAAGCAGTGCCGCAAGATCGGCAAAGGGCGCGCTTTCATAAACATAGGGCTTGAAGTAGCTTGCGACGTCGCAGCGAGGATCGAAGCGAAAGAGCCTGATTAGCATTTTTCATCCTTTTTTATGGCGAATGATACTAGAATTTGCCTTAATAATGAGTTTTTTAGGCTCAATTTTATAAAATTACGCCTTAGATTAACGCAAAGGCCGGCTATGAAAAATTTATACACCTTAAATCACGCGCCGATAAATGCGCATTTTAGTAAAAACTCAGGCGATTTCGTCGTGCGCGAAGTACCGCTTTACGAGCCTAGCGGTGAGGGCGAGCACTGCATTTTGCTGCTGCAAAAAAAGGGCATCGGCACGCACGAGGCACTGCGGATTTTAAGCGAACATACGGGCGCTAAGATGCGCGAGTTCGGCTACGCGGGGCTTAAAGACAAGCAGGGCCTTACGACGCAGCATGTTAGCATACCCGCTAAATTTGAGCCCGCGCTGGGCGGATTTTCGCACGAGAGCCTTAAAATTTTAAGCGTGCAAAGGCACAAAAACAAGCTTAAAATCGGGCATCTAAAGGGCAACGACTTTTTCATCCGCTTAAAAAAGGTCCTACCGCCCGACGCCGTCAAGCTCGCAGCCGCGCTAGATACGCTAGGGCGCGAGGGCTTTGCGAACTACTTCGGCTATCAGCGCTTCGGCAAGTTCGGCGACAACGCGGCGCAGGGCGAGGAGGTGCTGCGCGGACAGAGGCGGCTTAAAAACCCCAAAATGCGCGACTTTCTAATCAGCGCCTATCAGAGCGAGCTTTTCAATCGCTGGCTTAGCAAGCGGGTCGAAATTTCAAAATTTGCGGCGGAATTTAGCCTTGGAGAGTTTGCTAAAATTTACGGGCTAAGCAAGGAGGAGGCGCGCGAGATCACGGCTCAACCGCAGTTTTTTAAGCTTTTAAGGGGCGAGATTTTAGGGCATTTTCCCCGCGGCGCGTTTTTTAGCTGTGACGATCTTGGCGCGGAGTGCGAGCGCTTCGCGAAGCGAGAAATCACGAGTGCAGGCCTTATCGTGGGGCGAGCGAAGTTGCGAGCTAGCGGGCTTGGCGGCAGATTTGAAGATGAAATTTTCGCGCCTGCTCGCGAGTTTGAGGCGCAGATGAACGGCTCGCGCAGGTTTGCATGGAGCTTTATGGAGCGCGTGCAGCACGCCTATGATGCGCAAAATGCGCATTTTAGCTTCAGTTTTTACCTGCCGAAAGGCTCTTACGCGACGGTCGTTTTGGAAGAAATTTTGCACCGAGATATATTCGAAGGCGCCGCAACGGACGAGGATTGAGCCGCATCGCGCCGCGGATTAGGGCTCATGCTATGTCAAACCGCGCCGTAGAGTAGGGTTTACGCCGCACTTGCGCTACGTCGTAGCGTGCCACGCCGCGGATTAGGGCTCGCGCCACGCCCTACGCCAAACCACGCCACGTCGCGGTGCACCACGCTGCACGGAATTTTAAATCTTGGCTGCGTGGATTTAAATTTGCGCGGTAGATGAAATTTTATGAAATTTTATGAAATTTTATGAAATTTTATCGCAGTAAGCGTGCCGTTTTGTCTAAGCCATAGAATTTAAAATTTTATTCTGCTCGGCCGTAGGTAAAATTTGCTAAATTTCACCTTTTTATAGTTGTCCAAATTTATTTTCGTCAATAACCAGCAAAATATTATTAAGCTTAAAATCGCTTAAGTCTTTTATCTACTATTGCCCATTTACAATATTTTCAAAAAAATTATTCTCTTCCCAAAAGTAGCATTCTAATATTTTTAAAATTCCATTTTCCAAAAGAACCATTGCTCCTCCAATGTTTTCATCAGAAAGCATCAAATTTACATTGCCGACAAAACCGTTGTTTTTGCTTTTTTCTAATATTTTTTTACACTCGAAATGGCAATAATATCCGGCTGTCGAAACCTCTCTTTTTGTAATTTCTGAATTTTCAAACTGCTTATAAAGCGCATAATCGCCTAAATCATCACTTATTAGCTTAATAATTTCAGCTTCGATATTTGCAATATCTGTAAAATTATCGAGGGATAAACATCGTTCCGATTTTTGGTTTTCCATTTTTTATAACTCCACGTACAGTAATTTCATAGCCTTTAATATTAACTTTATAGCCATTAGTAAAATTATTTGGTAACTTACCATTTGCCATATCTTTTTCAAGTTCTTTAATTATAGCATTATAAGCTTTTTGTTGATTGTTTTCAAATTTATTTAAAAAATCATCTAATTTACACCCCTTTTTTGTTAAAGATATGATTTAATTTATTAGCTTCTTTATTGTCATCATCCTCCGGCGGCAATGGTGCAGGGGCGGGAGTTTATACTTGCTCACGCCAAAAATTCCACCCCTTAAATTCCACGAGCCGTAAAATTTAAGCCAAAAAAGCTATAATTGCGCTCGGGTGTGGCGTGCGGTCGCTCCGCAAGGAGAGGAAAGTCCGAGCTGCGATAAGACAAGGTTGCGTCTAACGGACGCCGGGGGCAACTCTAGGGAAAGTACAACAGAAAGCAAACCGCCGCGCAAGCGGTAAGGGTGAAAGGGCGGGGTAAGAGCCCACCGCGCGCGTGGAGACACGAGCGGCAATGCAAACCCAACCTGCAGCAAGAACGGGTGGTTTCGTCTTATATTCGAACCGTTCGCTCGAACCGATTTGCAAAAATCGGTCTAGATAAATGACCGCTGTAACGGAACTCGGCTTATAACCACACCTATTTTTACGCCGAATTTATTTACTTGGAATAAGGAAAGAATTTTGAAAAGCTTAATCTTATGCAGCGCGCTTTGCGCCGTCGTTTTAGGGCTCGGAGGCTGCGCGAGTGCGGGCGCTGATAAATCTATAATCTTGCAAGGTGACGCCCACGATCGCGCCTGTGCGGAGGTTTATGAGCACTATAAAGAGCTTGAAGCGGAGCTCTTGGCGGTCGAGGATCGATACGCAAACCCAAGCGTCGCAAACGATTATATACAGGCTTACGATGAGTACGAGCGCACCATTGCCTACTACAATAAAAATTGCGCGACCGATAAATAAACGGCGTAGATTGAGCGTGATTTAGTATAAACATGACTGCGGCACAGCGGCGCAAAGCGCTCAAAATTTTATAAAATTTCTAAAAACTATTGAAAATTTTACGCGAAGCAGAAAGCGTCTAAAATTTATTGCGTACGCTTAGCTATAGCGATACGAGGTCGCGGCACGGCGTATATCGGCGGTGCTTATTTGTGCCCGCATTTAGCTTAGCACGCCAAATTTGCTGTAATCGTATAACGGCGTCACACTCGCGCATTGGCTAAGGAATGCGCAATTTATTAATCGAATCGGCGCTAAGCCTTGAAGTTGCGAAGTCGCACCAAAAATTCCGTCAAGTGGAGTTGGTTGCTGTGCCCGTTTATGCGTCCACTAAAGCCTTGTAGCCTCAAAATCCGTCGCGTAGATTTGATCGGCGCCTAGGCACTTGGATCGATCATAAAATCAGGTCTCAAAAATCCTATTACTCAGTTTTGACCTGCTGCGCGATTTTCGCGGCGTATAAGGGTGGTAAAATGTGAGATCATTAGCAGTATTAAGGCACATGGCACGATTTTTTCGCTTGCGCATGCGGCTTTTAGGCGCTCGGTAATTCCAGTTTGCGCGCAGAATTTAGACATGCGGTTATTTTGGATTTCAGAGGTGAGCTTTGGAATTTTTAGCGAGAAAGTTTTTTTGGCAGGTTTGCGGTGCTATAGCTTTGATTTTTGCCGAGAAATTTTAGAATTTTATGATTTTGCAGGAGAATTTTGTGTGTTTTGGCGCCGCGTCGAACTTAAAATTTTATCTTGCCGCCGTGTAAAATTGCGCGCCTAATCTTTTTGTATTTTTAAATACGGCGTATGTTTTGAGATTTGTGCCCGTTTTTAAAATTTTGCTCCGAATAAACGCCGAATTCACAAAATGAGTCGCCCGGTAGATAATGTTAAAAAGCCTGCAAGCCTGCAATGCAAAAGCTAAAGCTTTATGAGAGGCGGAGCCTAAGGCGCCTTTGCCGATAATTTAGCCGCGTACAATGCCGCCGCGTTACGGCGTGCTAAGGCACCCGAAGCGCCGCATTGTACGCTACGGTTTGCTTCATTATAGCTCGCTAAAACGCTCAAAGCGGGCTTTTAGAGATTTTGCATTTTTGTTTAAAAGCTCCGCTTGCGCGGCGAGCTTATCTGCGTATGTTTGAAGCGACGTCGCATACTTAGCATGCGCCTCAAAGTCCGATTTTAGCGCGTAAATTTCATCTTTTACCGATTTTATATTTTGCACGAGCGCCTCATCTTTTACGAAGGTGCGGATCGTGCCTAAAAGCGCCAGCAGCGTCGTGGGTGATGCCGCAAAAATGCCGATTTGCGCGCAGTATTCAAGCACCTGCGGCAGCTTCTCGCAGACGTAGACGAAAACCGCTTCGCTGGGCACAAATAGCACCGCAAACTCCGTGCTAAGAGGCGGTATTATGTATTTTTCCGCGATATCTGCGGCGTGCTTTTTCATATCGGAGGCGAGTTGCTTATCCGCACTAGCAAGCGCTGCGGCATCGTTTGAAGCGGAGGCAGCGATGATCTTTTCATAGCTTTGAAGTGGGAATTTTGAGTCGATGCAAAGGATTTTTCCTTTTGCGATATGCAGCGCGCAGTCTGCGATCCTGCCGTTTGGTAGGTGCTTTTGCAGCTCGTAAAACGAGGCGTTTTGCCCATAGATCATCGATAAAATTCTCTCTAATCGGTACTCACCGAAGTTGCCGCGCAGCTTGACATTACCTAAAATCGAGTTTAGCCTTGCGATTTCGTCGCGCACCTGAAGTGAAGTTTTATTTTGCTCGCTCATTCGCGCTAGATTTTCCGCTATGTCCTTAAAGCCACGATCTAGCGAGCTTAAATTCTCGCTAAGCGCGCTATTTTGGCGCTGCAAACCCTCGCCTAGGGATCTATTAAGATAATAGAGCTTATCGTTAAAGCCGTCGTTTAGGCTTTGATTTAGCTTAAAAAGCTCGGCACTTGCTCTCGCACTTTGAGCTGTGAGCCTTTCGTTTAAAAGCTCGCTAAGCGTGGAGTTTGCATCGCTTATGCGGCGGTTTTGTAGCACGAGCGCGATCAGCAGGGCAAGCACTAGCGCAGCAAAAAATGCAAACGCCGCGAGCAAAATCCCATCAGCGCCCATTTTCTTGCACGCTTTGCGGATCTAAAATTTCATTTTTGTAGCGCAGATATTCGATGTCGTTGTTAAGCGCGCGATTTTCCTCAAGCAAAACCTCGTGTTTGGTGCGAAGCGCGGCGATGTCGCGGCTGATGTAATAAATTTCGTTGCGGATGTAAATCGCCGGCACCGTCAGCAAAAACGCAAATCCGATCAGCAGATAAACGACTAAAAGCTGATAAAGCGTGAGATTTTTCTCCTTTTTTTTCTCAGCGTCGTAGTTACGTAGTAGCTCGTCTTGTGCGCCCGCGAAACTGCCGTAACCGCGTCCTGCAGCAAGGCTTGCATAATCATGCGCGCCCAGATCCGCGTAATTTTGATTTTGCGTGCCTGTAAAGCTTGCATCTGCAAACGCCGCATAATCCGCCTTGCCGACAAAATTGGCACCTGCGAAATCGCCGTAGCTCGCTCCAGTTGCGGATTTCTCGCTACCGCGAGTGACTGAAAGATTTACGTCGCCGCGTCCTTTGAATTTTACTTCGCTGCTTTTATTAAATTTTGTTCCGCCGCTTTCGGAATTTAGATAGTTTTGGGTATTTGTAAAGCCTGAACTTTCGAATTCCAAGCCGGTAAAATCGTCGTAACCGCCCGCTGCGCCCGCGTAGTTTCGTTTTACGGAAAGATCCGCGGCAAGCTTATCCTCTAGCTCCTCATCCGTCAGATCCTCCATAGCTCGTCTTTTTGCGAGCTCTATGCCCGCTAGATCGGATGTCCCTGCGAAGTCGTGCCCGTCATCGTCGTCGGCAAAATATTCATATTTATTCATTTAAAATCTCCATAAATTTAAAACCACGATCTTATCTTTACTCGCCGCCAAAGCGCCTGCGTCAAGATAAATTCAGCTCGAAACCCGCAGCTAGCGTGTATCCAGCAAAGTGTGCACCCAGCAATGAGCCGTTAAGGTAAAATTTAAAAGCAAAGCTACGAGCAAAATTCTTCTTTGCAATTTTACCTCGGTAAATGGAATTTTATCTTAACTCGCCAAATTCTATCTCGGCCAGCAAAAGCAAAATTTCACTTTAACGGGCTATTTCGTTTATTTAGCTGGCTCTTTGCACGATATTGTATAGCAGCAGAAGCTTCAAAAGAAGCATCGCGTTAATTTTGCTCGCTTTTTGCACCGCCTGCTTGGGAAAATTCGCTTTGGTGGGTAAAAATCGAGCTCACTTTACCGAGATTGACTATTTATAAAATTTTGTCAAACAATCTGAAAAACCGCTTAAAATTTTACTGCGTCTTCGATGTGCCTTAAAATTATAAGCGAAGGATATCGCTTGCAAGATAGGCTTTATCATCTAAAGGTCGATGAAACTACTGCTCGCTTACAAAATTTCGTTAAAGCAAAGGGCGAGTTTGACATTACGCCGCTTGCTTTAGGCGCCAAATTTTAACTTTTGTTCGGTTTTATATCTATGTTGCCACTTAGTTTTTAAAATATGCAGCAACTAAATCTCATAAAATTATACGTTAAATATAGCGTAAAATTCAACATTAAATTTTATGATTTAGACATTGCGCGTTCGAAATAACGCTGAAAATATCATAAATTCTAAAGCGAATCTTTGAAAGCTGAATTTTAAAATTCCATAAAATTTTAAAATTTAATGCCTGCAAATCTATAAATTTTACAAAATTTCGTCAAAATTTAAAATTCATAGCAAGCAAAGACGGTTATTTCAGTCGAAAAATTCTTAGCTTTGCGCTCGCTGCTCGCGAGTTTTGCGCAAGCTCTTGCGCGTCCGCTATTATAGGGCTTTTGGTTAGGATTTTACCCAACGAATGCCCGCCGCCGCATTCGCAGCGCATAAATTCTCTAGGACAGACGCAATCGCGCTCCCACGCCTTAAATCGCTCCTTTACTATGCGATCTTCAAGCGAATGAAACGAGATTATAGCGACAGTTGCATTAGTTAGAATTGAATCGCGCGATTTTTGCTCGATAAGTGCGAGCAGGCGTCTTAGCTCGCCAAGCTCGTTATTTACCTCGATGCGGATCGCCTGAAATGCTAGCGTAGCCGTGCTGATGCTGCGCCCTTTAACGGGCTTCGTTCCGATTAAATTTGCCAAAGCTTTAGCGCTTGTTAGTGGTGCGTTAGTCCGCGCAGTAGCTATTTTAGCAGCGATTGCGTTAGCGTTTGTTAGCTCGCCGTATTCGCGGAAAATGCGCGCCAGATCTGCTTGTGAGTAGTGGTTTACGACGTATGCCGCATCTAGAGCTGCGCTCTCATCCATTCGCATATCCAGCGCGTCGCTTTTAGTGGAAAAGCCGCGGCAGTTTTTATCCAGCTGAAGCGACGAAACGCCGATGTCGGCTAATATCCCGCGAACTGCGCGGAGCTTTTGCTCGGGCAGAATTCCTAAAATTTCGCTAAATTTTGCTTTGTGGATTTCTATGCGATCTTTAAATTTACTGAGCCGCTCGCGCGAAAATTCTATCGCTTCGGCATCTCTGTCGCAAGCGATAAGCTTAAGGCGCGGATTAGCGGTCAAAATGCCCTCGCTGTGCCCTCCGTAGCCTAGTGTGCAGTCGATAACGTAGCCGTCCTCAAGCTGCGAAAATGCGGCGATCGTTTGCGAAAAAAGTACCGGAATATGTGGAGCTTGCACTTAAATTTATCCTTTTGAAATTTCTAATCCTATATAATAGCGAAATTTTTTACAAAGGCGAGAGATGGACGAGTATTATTATGAAATTTTACGCAAAATTTCGCTTTCGATGTTTAGAGATAGGCTTTTTGGGATCTTTCACGGCTCGATTTCAGCAAAAATTAAAGAAAATCAGTTCTTGATCAACAAAAAAGACGCGATTTTCGATAACCTGGATAGGGATGATTTTATAACGCTATTTTCAAAAAAAGACTACCGCTGGCAAGATGCTAGCATCGATAGCGATATACATATAAATATTTACAAAAATATAAAAGAGGCGAAATTCGTAACCTACGCGACACCGCCGTATCTTGTCGCATATACGCTGGAGCATGATTTCATTTTGCCGCGAGATTACTTTGGGGCGAGTAAATTTAAACGCATTGAAATTTACGACCCCAAGAGCTACGACGACTGGCACGAGCGTGCGCCGTATGAAATTTGTAACTATATGATAAATGAAAATAGCGATATAATGGTGATTCGCGGCTATGGGGTTTTTGCCCATGCAAGGAGCGCGCAGCAAATGGCGAAAAAAATAGCGATTTTAGAAATGAGTTCAAAGCTGCTTTTGCTAAGCTAAGATTAATGTATACCAAATCATTTACTAACACGTTATAATTCGCCAAAAATGCCTATTTTTCAGCCTTACATAAGGTTTTATCTGTATAATTACTAACAAAAAATTTCTTTAGTTAGCTATTTAAGGATTTAGATGATAGAATGGATGCAAAAGCATAAGAAGTCGCTTATACCGACGATCTGGATAAGCACGATAGCTTTCGTGGGCGCAGGCTTCGTCGGCTGGGGCGCATATGATATGAACGCTAACCGCGCAGGCTCAATCGCTAGAGTAGGGCAGATTTCTATAACAAATCAAGAACTAAACACAAAATACTCCGAACTATACAACAGACTGAGTGCTATGAGCGATGGGCAATTTACTCAAGAACAAGCCAAAAATATGCATCTAGATCAGATCGCAATAGATCAGCTAATCGGCGAAGCGTATTTTCTAAATTTTGCTAAAGATTTAGGCATTCAGGCTAGTGATAAAGATGTGGCGGAATTTGTGCTAAGCTCGCCGAATTTCCAAGAAAACGGCGCGTTTAGCAAGGAACTTTACGATAATGTCGTAAGGAATTCAGGACTTACTAAAAAGGAATTTGAGCGCAATCTACAAAGGGTCCTAACTTTAGAAAAGCTCGGCAAAGCACTAAAAATAACGCCTAGCCCTAAGATCGTAGAAGCATTTGCAGCATCACAGCTGATGCAGGATAAGGTTTCTGCAGAGATAATCTACGCAGACGCTAACGTCACTTTTAACGACGACGAGCTAAAGAAATTTTGGGAAGGCGAGAAATCGCACTTTATGACCGAGAAAAAATATACTCTAGGAACATATTTTGTGGCACCTAGCAATGCCGATGTGAATGATACGGAACTAAGTAAATTTTATGAAGAACACAGAGGCGAGTATAGAAGCCTGGATGATAAATTATTGGATTTTGCAGAGGCTAAGCCTAACGTCTTAAAAGATTACCGGATGGATCAGGTTAAAAAAGACGCTACAAAGGATTATCTGGAGATTAAAAAAGGCAAGCTCGATACTAATGAAACTATAGTTGCTACGGATAGCAATTTTCCAATATCTGAGATTGAGGTAGCAAAGCCAGGAGATGTCATCAAGCCTTTCGAGTACAAAGGCGGATATTTGATTGCTAAACTAAACGGTGTAGAGCAGCCTAGGCAGATGAGCTTTGAAGAGGCTAGGTCTTTGGCTTCTAAAGAATTTGAAACGAAAAAACGTAAAGAGCTACTTGAAAAAAGAGCTCAAGATACGCTTAAAAATTTCAAAGGCGAAGATTTCGGCACGCTATCTCTTAATAGTAAAAATAATACCAAGCTAAGCGATGACGAATTTTATAAATTTCTTATCGATATGTTTAATAAGCCTGCCAAAGAAGGAATAGTGATGTTTGATAACAAAGCCGTAGTGTATAAAATTTCACAGCAGAGCCTAGGTAGCAGCGAAGAGATAGATAAAGAAAAAACGATCGTAGCTGATAGGATAACCACGTTATTAAATTCCAATCTGCAAGACGATCTAACCAAAATGCTAGAAAAGCGCTATAAAACCGAAAGATATTTTAAAGGTAAAGACAGTGAGTGAGTATATTTTAGGTCTAGATATAGGCTCAACTAAAATTCGCGCGATAATCGCTAAAAATGATGGCATTTTTACGGTCTTAGGTGTCGGCGGAGCCGATACTTTAGGTATCAAAAAGGGCGTCATAACAAACATAGAGCAGGCCGCGGGCTCAATAAAGCAAGCGGTGAAAGCAGCGGTAAAAGGCGCTGGTAGAAGCTACGATAAAGCCATTATATCTATCTCGGGCTCATATGCCAAAAGCGTTAAATCTCGCGGTGTCATAACTATGGAAAATGAGATCGGGCTGGATGAAATAAAGCGTGCCATGCAGGTTGCCGAAGCGCAAGCAAATGTGCCTAGCGATAGTGTAATTTTGCACGTGCTTCCGTATGATTTCAGAGTTGATGAGCAGGAGCACATCGAAGATCCGCTCGGTATGAGCGGCACGCGCCTAGAGGTATCTACGCATATCGTCATCGCGCCGGAAAGCTCAATTAAAAATTTGAAAAAATCCGTAGAGATGGCCGGCGTGAAGGTCGATAATATTGTCCTTTCAGGCTACGCATCCTCCATATCTACGCTTAGCAAGGACGAAAAAGAGCTCGGCGTAGTACTGATCGACATGGGTGGCGCTACATGCGATATAGTCATCCACCTGGGGAATTCCTTGCGTTATAACGATGTTGTGATGTTTGGCTCCAATAACGTTACTAACGATCTATCGCGCGCCCTACACACACCGCTTCCATATGCGGAAAACATAAAGATTACCTACAACGATCTAATTAATCAAGGCAATAGCGAAGTTGAATTGCCTGCTTTGGGAGATAGCGAGTCAGAAAACCACATAATAAGCCTTGAGATCATTTCTCAAGTCATACTCGCTCGCGTTAAAGAGACCTTCGATATGATAGCCGATAAGATCGAAAGAAGCGGCTATAAAGACCGCATAGGCGCAGGTATCGTGATCACCGGCGGCATGGCGAAGTTAGACGATGTGCGCGATCTAGCGGCGATAGTTTTTGATAACACTTCCGTTAGGGTTGCAAGAGCAAAGAGCGTGGGCGGCCTGCACGAGATTGCTGATGATATTTCAAATTCTTGCGCACTAGGACTTTGCATGTATGGCTTTGGCGAATTTACTCCTTACGAGATGGACTCTAACGGCAAACTCCGCTACAAAGACGAAGTTATAAACAAGGCTCCGAAACGAAATGTGAACGAATATTATGAAAAAGAGGTCAGTAAGGCGATAGAAAAAGAGGGCATCAGAGCGGATAGCGGTGCGGCTAAGAAGGAGGATTTGAATATCCAACTTCCCAAAAAAGACGGACAGAATTTTTTCAATAAAATTTGGTCGTCTATGAAAAATTGGTTTTAAATTTTAAGCTAAGGAGATACTCGTGAAAGGATACAGTATGGAAGAAAGAAAGGGCATCTACGGTGCCAAGATGAAGGTTATCGGCGTTGGCGGCGGCGGATGCAACATGATAAATCATATGATCCGCGAAGGATTTACCAAGACCGACGTTGAGCTTATGGTGGCTAATACCGATGCACAGGCGTTAGAAAAGTCGATCGCAAATACTAGAATTTTACTAGGCGAAAACACCACCAAAGGCCTTGGCTGCGGTATGGATCCAGCGCTTGCCAAGATGGCTGCGGAGGAGAACTACGACGATCTTAAGGACCGCTTGGACTACTCCGATATCGTTTTCGTTGGCTCCGGTCTAGGCGGCGGTACCGGCACGGGCGCTGCACCTATCGTTGCAAAAGCTGCGAAAGAGAAAAAAGCGCTAACTATCGGCGTCGTTACTACCCCTTTCGGTTTTGAGGGTAAAAAGCGCATGAGATTAGCACAAGAGGGTCTTGAAGAGCTTAAAAAAGAGTGCGATTCCATAATCGTTATCCCAAATCAAAATTTATTGAAGATCATCGATAAAAAAACCGGTCTAAAAGATGCCTTTAAGATTGTGGACAATGTCCTATTCCAAGCCGTAAACGGTATGATCTCCGTGATCTTAGAGTCTGGCGATAGCGATATCAATGTCGATTATGCCGACGTAAAAAAGGTAATGACGCACCGCGGTTTGGCGCTTATGGGTATCGGCGTTAGCGAAGGTGATGGCGCGGCAGAAGAAGCGCTAAAAAGCGCGATCCAATCTCCGCTTTTGGACAATACCTCCATCCACGGCGCTATGGGTGTGCTAGTGCATTTTAAGATGTCGCCTGATTGCTCCTTGCTTGAGATCGAATCTGCTATGAATATCATCGAAGATACCGTGGATAAGGACGCTGACGTTACTTGGGGTACCACCACCGATCCTAAGATGGAAAACAACCGCGTCGAAGTTACTCTCATCGCCACCGGCTTTGAAAGGAGCATCGAGGAAAAAAAGCAGGTCGCCAGCGATAATGTAGCCGATCGCAGGAAGGCGCTTTTGGAGAGCATGGGTCGAAATTCTATCTTTTCTAGACAGAAGGTAAGCAGCGGTGATTTTAACGGGGACGAAACCTACGACGAGCTCGACGAGCCCGCATTCCTACGAAACCAGATGGACTAAATGCGCAGACGAGATAGGCAGCTAAGCGAAGATGAGGCGTTAAAAATCATCGACGAGAGCGAGTACGCTACGCTTAGCTGCATAGACGATAGCGGCGAAATTTTTAGCGTGCCTATCTCGCCGGTGCGCGATGCAGACATTATTTATATCCACGGCGCGCCTGCCGGCACAAAGGCGAAACTCTTTCAAAACGGACGCGCGGTAACGGCGGTTTTTGTTAGCTACAACCGCGTTCCTACCCCAAGCGACGAAGAATACCGATCTATCGCAAACGACGCTGCCGCTTTAGGCTCTAGAGTTTATACGACGGAGTACCGCAGCGCGATCGCCGTTTGCGAAGCAAGCGAAGTAGAAGATGACGAGCGTAAAATTTATGCTCTACGGATACTATGCGAAAAATACACCCCAAACTACATGTCGCGCGTGGAGTTCGCCTCCAGAGCATCATTAAAGCGCATGAAAATTTACGAACTCAAAATGAAATCTGTAACCGCAAAGGCTAAAATTTTATATAATTAAATTTAAGAAATAAAAAATATAAATATAAAGGAAGTGTGAAAAATGAATGAAACAATAAAATTATTACAAAATAGACGTTCTGTAAGGGAATTTACAGGCGAAAAATTAAAGGAAGAAGATTTACAAACAATTCTTGAAACTGCCCAAAGAGCTGCAAATTCAGTTAATGGTCAGCAAACTTCATTGATTGTCATAAGAGATAAGGAAAAATTAGCAAAAATCGCAGAATTATGTGGCGGACAAAAACATATCGCCCAAGCTGAAGCATTTATTTTTGTACTAATCGACTTCCACCGTGGAGTTTATGCTTCAAATTCACTTGGAAAAAGAAACATCGCTCCAAAATCAGCCGATGGAATCCTAGTTGGAGCAGTAGATGCTGGAATTATGGTAAACGCATTGCAAACCGCAGCTTTTGCCCTTGGTTACGGAGGTACTGTAATCGGCGCAATTAGAAAAGAAACAAAAGAATTTATAAAAATGCTAGGACTTCCAAAATACGTATTTCCAATCGTCGGAACAACAATCGGAGTCCCTGCCAAAAGAAACCTGACAAGAGTAAAACCAAGAGTCCCACTAGATACATTCGTATTTGAAGACACTTATAATGCGAAAAAAGTTGAAGAAGGAGTAGAATTCCACGAAAAAGACACCATAAAATGGCGTGAAGAAAACAACACCCCACAACTGCCATCATACAAAGAAATGCTAGTAAGAATCTACGAAAACTTCTACAACAAGTCAAAACAGGATTTAGAAGATCAAGGATTTAAATTTACTGATGACTTGGAACAAGATTTATAATTTTAAAAAAAATTTTATTTTAAAATAGACTTAAATATAGATAAAAAAATACCAAGCAAAATTTCGTTAAAGAAAAAAGAACTGTTTGAGCTTTTGGAATATATTTTGAATGAAATGCAGTTACTTTTATTAAAATAGTTGAAATTCAAAAGCGAGTTTTCTTTTTTCTTTATAAGAAAGTTTTGCGTAAAGCGGGGATGCAAGGGCATGGCGTTTGATGCCCTTGCGTTAAAAATAAATATGAAAAAAAAATTATTAATCTACAAATC
>NZ_CALKTC010000045.1 GCF_937996225.1 uncultured Campylobacter sp.
TAAATAATGGCAAAATTGAATTTAGATCTTACAGAGATAGAGCTAAACGAACTAAGCACAGCAAGCTTTCAAGAACAAGACGGAAAACAAGAGATAAAAAAAACTGGTGGCAGACCCAAAAGTGCCAATCCTGCCGACAAAAGAACGACAATGTTTTTGTCTAGTGAAGAGCTGGATTTTTTAGACGAAATGGGACATATAACCAGAACAAATAGAACCCAATATCTAAGATCGATCATCAGAGAAAAAATGGCAGCCATTAAAAACGGTGCGATATAATGACGGTAAATACAAGGAGTAAGAAATGACAAATGCAGTTATGCTTCAAGCTAAAGACGGCTTTACGCTGACTAGCGATATTATCAACGCTATGAAGCAGCTATTTGGCGAAAAAATCAACGTAATAGAACTTGATGGCGATATGATCGAGGCACTTAGCGGCGAGATAAACCAGGCGGATGCTGCAAAACTAAAACGCACCGTTGAAAAACTTGATAATGGTGAACTCAAATTTTATTCAGAGAAAGAATTCTCGCAGCAGCTAGCCAAACGGGGCTATCAGTGGTAATTAAATACACTGGCGAGTTTTTGGACGAATTAGGCGAAATCGCCGATTATATCGCTAGAGATAGTAAATCAAGGGCAGATACTTTTATACAAAATTTAAAAGCCCAGATCATAAAAATCCCGGATATGCCTTACTCCTACCGCAAAAACAAGACTATCAACCGAGAAAACATAAGAGATTTAATTTTTAAAGGCTACACCGTTACTTTTTCAATAAGTGATAATGCGATAGAAGTATTAGGGATCTATAAGCAAAATTTGACGCGCTTCTCCTAAAATGGCTTTGATAAAGATCGATCTTCATAGAAAGACGGCGGCCATTAGAAACCTTAAACCCCAAACCCCGTAAAATAGGGCATTTCGCTCTTTAAGCTTTACCGGGTCTTGCCGCCCATAAACCTTAAACTAAAAAATACCCCTTTCAAAAGCCCTAAATCAGGGCTTTTCTCTCTTTTACTATTGAAAACAAACATTTTCATTAGCATTTAGCTATCGATCAAGGTCCGGATCTTGCTTAGAAGGTTTCTTTTTAAACGGATTTTCTATCTCCACCATGTCTACAGTCGGGTTCTTTGGATTTTTTACTATTTGAGCATCAAAAGATAGGCCCTATTATACGGCTTATAGCGGAAAAGACGTAATATTCGCGATCATGGGCAAAAAAGACTTTGCTGCGCGGCCTAATAGGTGGAATTTACAACGCTCTGATCTTTACGGCCAAGAGCGAAAAGAAAAATCAGCTCGATCTAGATCAGTGGCAAACCGCTCAAGACAACCTAGCTCAAATCAAAAAAATAGCTAAGGAGTGGGAAGAGCAAGGCAATAGGATTAAATATTAATATATATTAAATACTAGCATTATTATAAATAATAAGAGTTATTATTTTTTACTATACTAAAATTCAAGAAAATCTAAGCAGATTTATATGAATTTTTAAGCCGTCCTCTGCTATAATTCCCCCTGTAATTCGGATTTAAGGCTACTTAATACATTCAAGCAGCTCATAAGCCGCCAGTGGCGGACAAAGAGCAAAAAATCAACAAAATAGTAACATTTTACAGGCGTTTTTAAAACGTGATATTTATCAATGTTTTTTAAACAAGAGATTTCAGGCTAGGGCGTATTATGCCCTTAAATTTCGAATTACGTAAAAATTGTTTGAGTGAATAAACCCCCTTTGTCCGAATTACAATAAACAAAAGGAGTTGTTAAGTGAAAAAAACAATTATAGCATTTTTAGTCGCGCTTTCAGTGATCCTCGCGGGTTGCAGCGCTTTATTTAGCGTTGGACATAGCAATACCAACACTATAAACCAAACAAATCATAAAGAATAAAAAAAGGATAAAAAAATGAACAATATAGCTAATAGTCAACAAGCAGCAAGTGCGCCACAGCCTTATATTCCAAATAAATATAGCTTTGAACAACAGCAAGCAATGGCTTTTGCTTTTCTAAAAGCATTTTATAATAGCCGCGAGCTAGGATACAACGTCGATAGATACAAATATACCGACGTAACCCAAGAGATCATCGACGTAGTAAACCAGATGGCGTATCAGATCATTACTACGGCCAGGATCACCAGTGTAACCATGATAATTCAAGAGCTAGCCAAGGTAGTGCTAGACAGTATATCTATTAACGGTAAATTTTCACCGGCGGATTGTATAGCGGCTCTTATAGATTTTGTCCTCTTTAACCAAGACGTAAAAGATGCAGGGAAAATTCTTATTCAAGCCAGCGATACTTTGCTTAGAGAAAGAGCCATGATCAGAAAAAGCTTTTTAGGCAATGCGGTGCTAATCCAGATTCTCAATCGAGAAAAGAGCTATATCGAGCTAAAATTTAACGGATTTTAATCCGGTAATGCAAGCGCTTTAAAGCGCTTGCTCATACTTGCAGCTCCATTTGGCGCCTAGTTTGCAAGCTTTTTTATAAAAATATTTTGCTTTCTTTTTATCTACTTCAAAGCCGTAGGTTCCATTTTCATACCGCAACCCAAGCATTTCGCAGCCGCTTCCGTAATCCAAATCGCATGATTTTTCAATATAAAATTTAGCCTTTTTATTGTCGCCAAATATCGCTTCATAAGTAGCCGCCAAAATTAAACAACCGTTACCGTCTTTTAATTCACAGGCTTTATCCAAGAATTTTACCGATATTTCTCTTGCTTGCTTGTCGGTATTTTTACTTCGGCTGCTTTTATCTGAATAATATGCTCCGGCTCGCGTGCAGTCCGTCGCTATACTAGCATTACATCCAGCTTCAAATTTAGCTATATCCTCATCTGCTCCGGCCAAATTTAAAGAGCATAGCCCGGCAACGACCACAGCTAAAACGATTTTTTTCATTGTTTTCCTTTTGATGAGATGAGCTTTTATTATATCAAACATCCCACCTATTTACAACCCCGACTTTTTACGCTATAATTCTAAAAAATAGTTAAATATTTTATAGGGCGAGCATACCGCCCGTATATACGCAATGCGAAAGCATTGCGTATATACGGGCGGTGCTCGTAAGGGGGCAAATCCCCCTTAACCCCCTTAGGCAGCTCGCGCCGTAGCAATTGAGAGGTTTTAATTTGATCGATAACTCATCCGTAGAAAATAAAATTTTAATTTGCTGCATATACGTTGTAGCGCTAGGTATCGTCTTTATGCTAGGCTGGCTGATCTTCTCTTCAGTCTTTTTTCTATTAGCCTGTTTGCTGGGAGTTATCATACCTTTATGGTTTTTAAGCGAAATTTTAAGTTGGATTAGAGGCAGGAGTAATGACTGACGATCAGAACAAAAGCTTTCCAAAAAGCAAAAAAAGAGCTGGGAAAACCAGAACTATCACAAAAATAATGCGTCTTACGCCGGAGGAGTGGAGTAAAATTCAAGAAAAAATGGACGATGGCGGGGGAGTAAATTTTACCAAATACGCTGTAAATTCGATGCTATCGCGATCTCTTACAAAAACGCCGCTCACAAAAGAGCTAATCCTTGAGTTATCGCGCCAAGGTAATAACCTCAATCAAATCGCTACGAGGCTCAACAAGGGCGAAAGTCTTGACAGAGTAGGGTTAAGTATTATCTCAAGGTCGTTTGAGGCTCTAAGGGGCATCTATGAGCTTCTAAACGGCAAACATCAAGACGAGCAAAAAGCAAAAAACGATGATAGTCAAATTTCTACCCAGTAAAAGCGGCGGCGGTATAGGTAGCGTTAATTACGTTCTGAACGAAAGAGTACAGCAGGGTACGGCAAAAATTTTAAAGGGCGACGAGGCTCAAACCAGGGCTATAATAAGCCAAATTTCAAAAAAACAAAAGGTATGCTTCGGAGTTTTAAGCTTTCAAGAAAGCGCCGCAAGGATATCAGAACAAACTAAGCTAGAGATAATGGCCGACTTTGAACGCACGCTACTAGGCGACTTTATGAAAGAGCGCGTAAATATCTTGTGGGTGCAGCACGAAGACAAAGGCGGTAGGCTGGAGCTAAATTTCATCATCCCAAAAATAGACCTAGTCACGGGAACGAGCTTTAATCCGTTTTTCTACTCAAAACCCGACCTTACCAGGATCGATCTTTGGAAAAAAGCCGTAAATCTCGAATACGGCTTTAGCGATCCTGACGATCCTGGCAGAAAAAATACTATAAGCGCAAGCAAAAAAGACATTAAAAACTACGCAAACGTTGAAGCTTTGGATAAAACCTTACACGAGCTAGTAGAAGCTGGAATAATCAAAAGCAGGGCTCAAATGCTAGAACTGCTACGCAATGAAAATATACAAATCAGCCGGGAGACCAAAAACTCGATCACTGTGATCCTGCCGGGCAGCACCAAAAAAAATAGACTTCAAGGGGGAATTTATGCAGATTTCAAAGACGCTAGAGAGCTTGAAGAGCGCGGCGCAGAAACAATCCGAAGAATACATCAATATCATAACCGAGATATTCAATCAGAAATTCAACAATACCGAGACCAAATTAACGAACTTGTATCAAAGCGAGATGAATACAATATCGGAGAATTTGAACTCAAAACTAGAAAGCATCGAGCAAAAAGCAGAATCGACATTCAGAAAGATAGAACACTCAGCCAAGCAGACCAACGCCTACAAATGGACGACCTTAGCTCTAACGGCAATATTATTCGCGCTGATCGGAGCAGGCTCGGGCATATGGATAACCTGGAACAAAATAAACCCGGCGACGCAGTGGCAAATTCCGCAGGAAATGAGATACGTCGAGAGAACCAAGAGCAAAAAAGCGACCAATTATTTCCTCGAAATACCCAAAGAGAAAGTGCAAACGGATGGCAATATGGCTTACATACACATCAAGACGATCGAGGATTAAGCGATGATGACGGTATTAGAAGAGGAATTGATAACAGAAAACGAGAGATTGACGCAGCAAGTCAAGCAATTGCTCCTAGAGTTGAAACAAGAGCGAGACTACAGCAACGATCTAGCGATGAGGCTAAACGACTGGAAAGCGACAGACGAAAAAGAAATCAACGAGCTGCTGCAGAACATCAAGAACGAATACGAGAGCGTTATAGACGACTTGACGAAGAAAATACAAAGCAATGGACAGAATATCGAGCTATTAGAAAAAGAGATGACGCGATACGAGAACTATATCAAGACGCAAGAAGAGCAGTTGAACAACTATTCCAGCGAGCTAAATCAACTATTGGCAACCTTATCGAGCATGCAAAACGACTGATTCTCGAGCAAAAAGAGGAGCAAGACCGAGAAAAGCGCAAACGTAGCGGTAGCGGTATGGGGCTGAGCAGATAAATTTTAGCCTTTTTACCTAGTTTCCCTTGACGATGTCGGTAAAGTCCGACCAGTCCTCGACCTTAAAAGCGCGTATATCTCGCACTGATTTTTTAAACCAATCGATTGCCGATAAGCGGTTTATAGCCCTATAAACCGTCGTCAACGTATTTTCCTTAGCTACACTCATGTAAACGCTACCTTGAGTCCACTCAAACCCCAGAGCTTCCAATTCCTGCCTTATTTCGTCATATGCACGGTTATAAGGCTCCCCGTAAGTCTTTTTTAAGTCATCGATCTTTAAATCAAAAGCTATAGCATACATTTTTCGCTCCGTTTTTTAATGAATTATATCATATC
>NZ_CALKTC010000046.1 GCF_937996225.1 uncultured Campylobacter sp.
CTCTAGCATCTTTTTCGCTAAAGTTTCCTGCGTTTAATGCGCCTACAAGGGCGAATGTAGCGGCGAGCGCGCCTAAAGCTTTAAGATTTTTCATCTTTAATCCTTTTAATTTTATTTCCAAATTTTATTTTGGATGGCGCAATTTTAAAATTCCAAGATGAAGCTAAGATGAATACGCGCGGAATTTTAAAATTTCACAAAAATTTTGCTGCGATTTGTGAGATACAAAGCGCGGAATTTCCGAGTATTTACCAAAACGCCGTAAAATTTCAACTTGAAATTTTATCTCAAGGAACGCTTCGTGCCTAGCTTTTTTAAAAATCCGTCGCAGCAGAAACTTATTTTTCTAAGCTCGCTTGCTTTTGTGGCATTTTTTAACTTCTCGTTTTTTAAAAATATCATAAATGCCTACGGAATCTCGGGGCTAAATTTTATCTATTTTGTCTGCGACGCGGCAGCTTTGATCGCTTTTTTGACGCTATTTTTTACAATTTTTAGCTCGCGCTATACGACCAAGCCGATTTTGATGATCTGCTTTTTTATTTCGTCGTTTACGGCGTATTTTATGGATAGCTATAATGTCGTAATCGATTCGGAGATGATCCGTAACGCAGCCCAAACGAACTTTGCCGAATCAGCGGATCTTTTCAGTCTGCGACTGGCGATTTACGTGCTGGTGCTGGGCGTCTTACCCTGCGTGCTGATTGCTCGCTCGCGCGTTAGCTACCGCCCGCTTCGATTTGAAATTTTAGCTAAGCTCAAAGCGGCTGGCATTTGCATAATAATCATCGCGGCGCTGCTTTTTGGATTTAGCAAATACTACGCGTCGTTTTTCAGAGAGCATAAAATTTTACGCAGCTACGCAAATCCTGGATATTGGATCTACAGCGGCGTTAAATTTGCCGCAAAATCTAAAAAGCAGGGCTCGCAGCCTCTGATGCAAATCGCTACTGACGCGCATATCGATGAAAATTCCACAAGCTCAAAAAAGCTCGTCGTCGTAGTCGTGGGCGAAGCGGCGAGAGCGGATAGATTTTCGCTAAACGGCTACGAGCGAGATACTAATCCGCTACTAGCCAAAGAGCAGGGTGTCGTAAGCCTAAGCAATACCCATTCTTGCGGCACTTCGACGGCGCAAAGCGTGCCGTGCATGTTTTCGCTGCTAAATCGCGATGAATTTAGCGTCGAAAAGGCTGCAGAGGAGCAAAACGTATTAGACATACTAAACCGCGCTGATGACATGGCGATTTTGTGGCGCGATAACAATTCTGATTCCAAAGGTGTGGCGCTGCGCGTAAAATATCAGGATTTTAAAATTCCGCAAAATAATCCGATCTGCGACGTAGAGTGCAGGGACGAGGGGATGCTTGCGGGGCTTGATAAATTTATCGCCGAAAACGCGGGCAAAGACGTATTAATCGTGCTGCATCAGATGGGCAATCATGGGCCTGCGTATTTTAAGCGCTATAAGAAAGAATTTGAAAAATTTAGCCCCGTTTGCCGCGATAACGAGCTTGAAAACTGCTCGCAGCAAGAAATTTCAAATGCCTACGATAACGCGATTTTATACACGGATTATTTTTTAAGCAAGGTTGTAGAATTTTTAAAACCATATTCTAAGACGTACGAAACGGCGATGATCTATATGAGCGATCACGGCGAGAGCCTCGGCGAGGGCGGCGTTTATCTGCACGGCATGCCCTATCTTTTCGCTCCCGAGGCGCAAAAGCATATCGGCGCGATCGTTTGGCTAGGTGAGGGAAAAATGCGCGAAAGATACGATTTAGGCGCGCTTAAATCGCATAAGGATGATGCTTTTTCGCACGATAATCTTTTTCACACGCTGCTTGGAATTTTTGAAGTAGATACCAAGGTGTATAACAAGGATTTGGATATTTTAAATGGAGTGAAAAATTAGAATTTCGCTCTAAATTCCGTCGTAAATTGTGAGTGAAATTTTAGCAATAAAAAATTTTATTGGCAAAATTCTAATTTAAGCTTAGTTTGAAATTTTACCTAAGCTCGGGCGAAATCTGCTATAAAATTTTATGTAAAAGCTAGTAGAGAGGCAAAGTGCTGCAAAAGCTCAATCTCTCATTTATCGTTGCGAGCTATGAATTTTAAATTTCATTAGAAATTTTACGTGCAGTTTTGATAAATGCCTGCGCTAGATGGTTTAGACGTTTGCCTTTTTTGTAGGCTATTATCAGCGTATTATCGAGCTCGCGCGCGCCTACGTCAAAGAGCTTTATCCTGCTCGCCTTATCCTCTTTTATCATCTGCGGTATGCTAAAGCACGCTCCTGCGCCGCTTGCGACGATAGCATTGGCGATATCAAAGGTCTCCGTGCGGCACAGCACTTTCGGCGCAAAGCCTGCGGCGGCAAAAAATGCATCTATTTGCTCGGCGCTTCTTAGGCTTTGATTAGGCAGGATGAATCTTTCCTCTTTTAAGCGCGAAATGTCAATTTTGGGAACAGATTCGTTTTTAAACTCAAGCGAGAGCGGATGGGTGGAGCTTAGAGCGACATAGGTTTTTTGCGTTAGAATTTTAACCCCGTCAAGCCCACTCATATCGATGGGCAGTATCAGCATACCGACATCAAGATCACCTTGAAGTAGCATTTCGCGAATGCTAAGCGCAGAAGAAAACTGCGTGATTTGTAGATCCGAATCCTTAAATTTCTTGCAAAACATCGGCAGTAGCGACGGCAGTAGATTATAGCCGTTTTGCGAAAAGCCGATGCGAATTTTATCATTTTTTACGCCGCTTATTTCAGAGATATCGTTTTTTAGGTCGTTTATGGCGTCAAAAATGACTTTGGCTTTACTAGCGTAAATTTTTCCCGCGCGCGTAAGCGAAATGGGATTACTCGTGCGGTTAAAAAGCTGCGCTCCAAGCTCACGTTCCAGTGATAAAATGCTCTGCGATAGCGACGGCTGCGGGATTTTAAGTGCTTCGGCAGCCTTAGTAAAGCTGCGGAATTCTGCTACTTTTAATACTAGCTCCATGCGATGCAAATTCATTTAGCCTCTCCAATTGATAATTTAATTCTTATGAAATGATACACTAAATAATATTTGACTTATGTTAAAAATGAAACTAAAATTACGCTTTTAGTTTAGAACTTTAAACTTAAGCTAAGAATTTCTCAAATGGAGAGGAAAATGAGCGAATCAAATTTCAACAGACGCGATTTCTTAAAATCGGCCTGTATCAGCGTCGGCGCGCTTAGCCTTAGCGGCTGCGTGGATACCGACAAAAGTAAAAGCGCAGACGGCGGCAACGAAGGCGGCCTTCCTAGTGTGGACGTACTTGTTATCGGCTCGGGAGGCGCGGGTTTGCGTGCAGCCGTAGCGGTAAGAAAGAGTAATCCAAATCTCAGCGTAGTCGTGGCTACGAAGATGATGCCTTCGCGCAACGCCACCTGTATGGCGGAGGGCGGTATCAACGGCGTTACGAGCTTTGCAAACGGCGATTCGTATAAACTCCACGCCTACGACACCGTAAAGGGCGGCGCATATCTCGTAGATCAGGACGCTGCGATTAAATTTTGCGAGCTTGCGGGCCCTACGATTGCCGAGATGGATTACATCGGCACGCTGTTTTCCAGAAACGCTAGCGGCGGCGTGGACGGCAAAGAAAGCGGCGTCCCGGGCGGCGTAGCACAGCGCTTTATGGGCGGCGCGTCTAAAAAACGATGCAACTACTCCGCCGATAAGACGGGTCATATCTTGATGCACGCCTGTTTTGACGATGCGGTCAGCAACGGCGTGAAATTTTTAATCGATCACGAGTTGCTTGAGATCAGCGCACCTGACGGCAAATGCGAGGGCGTTGTGCTTCGAAATATCCAAACCGGCGATTTTTATCCAGTGCTTTGCAAAGCCTTGGTAATCGCAACGGGCGGATATACGAGGATGTTTTACAACCGCACATCGGTGCCTTATATCGCTACCGGCGACGGTATCGCGGCTGCACTGCGCGCAGGTCTTGGATTTAGCGATCCGGAGATGGTGCAGTTTCATCCCACAGGCATCAAAAGCGGCGGTGCGCTCATTACCGAAGCTGCGCGCGGCGAGGGCGGATATCTGCTCAATAACAAAGGCGAGCGCTTTATGAAAAACTACCACGAAAAGATGGAGCTTGCGCCGCGCGATGTCGTAGCTCGCGCGATCGAAACCGAGATTCGCGAGGGTAGGGGATACGGCGAGGGGCTAGGCGCATACGTGCTACTTGACGTAAGACATCTCGGAAAAGATAAAATTTTAAAAGCCCTTCCTAAGATCAGACACACCGCCATTTTGTTTGAGGGTATCGATCTAATCGAGGAGCCGATTCCGATTCGTCCGACCGCACACTACTCGATGGGCGGCATCGAAGTGTCTAAATTTGACGATATGAGCACTAAAATTTCGGGGCTTTACACCGCTGGCGAAGCGTCTTGTATCTCGATTCATGGCGCAAACCGCTTGGGTGGAAATTCTTTGACCGACGCCGTCGTAACGGGCAAGCTCGCAGGACTCGGCGCAGCGGATTATGCCGCGAAGCAGGAGGGATTCGGCTCGGGTAAAAGAGCGAGCGAGCTCGCGCAAAAATGGCAGGCTAAATTTAAGCAGATCGCAAACGGCTCGGGCAAGGCAAACGAGATGTATGAGTTGCGCGAAGAGCTAGGCGCGCAGCTTTGGGACAATATGGGCATCTTTAGAACCGGCGAAAAGCTCGATCTGCTTTCGCAAAATTTAGAGGGTATCAGAGCGCGCTACGACGAGCTGCACGTTGCTGATGTAAATCCGGTTATGAATACCGCATTTACCGACTACGTCGAGCTTGGAAATTTAATCCTACTTGCGCGCTGTGCGTGTTTGGCTGCGCAAAAGAGGCTTGAAAGCCGCGGCGCGCATACCAGAGAGGATTATCCGAAGCGCGACGATAAAAATTTCTTAAAGCACAGTATCGTGACGATGAACGACGCAGGAGAGCTAAGCTTGGGCTACAAAGAGGTCGTCGTTACAGAATTCTCTCTTGACGGAAGGAAACCTCAATGAAATTTATCATAGACCGCTTCGACGGAAGCAAAAATTATAAGCAAGCCTATGAGCTTAGTTTGGAGCAGATCAAAGGAAAGACCCTGCTTGGAGTTTTGCAGTTTATTAAGCAAAATTTAGACATCACTTTAAATTTTACCGCAGCGTGTCGTATGGCGATATGCGGAGCCTGTGCCGTAAGGGTAAACGGGCATTCATATCTTGCCTGCGATACCAAGATGGAGGCTCTGCTTGCAGAGTATGAAAACCCCGATAGCTTTACGATCTCGCCGCTAAATAACTTCCGAGTGATCTCGGATCTGGTGGTGGACTGGGAGCCTAGTATCGAAAATTTAAGAAAGATCAAGCCTACTATTACTCCTAAGAAAGAATTTAGCGCCGAAAAGGGCTGTAAACAAAGCCCTGAGCAGATGGAACGCATCAAAAAGCAGTGGGATTGTATCCTTTGCGGATGTTGCGCTAGCGAATGCAATAAGCTTGGAGCGGACGCGAGCGATTATATGCAGCCCTTTGTTTTCACGCATGCTAACCGCGCCGCGTTTGATTCAAGAAGCAGGGACGCTATGCCTCATCTAAAGCCTGCAGTGCTAAACGGATTATGGCTATGCGTACACTGCCAAGAGTGCGCCGATCGCTGCCCTAAAGGCATAAGTGCTCAAAGCGACATCACAGCACTTCGCGCTATAGCGATGAAAAAAGGACTTACCGCAGGAAGCGGTCCAGCTCACGCAGAGGCGTTCTTGCTAGATATCGTAGAGGGAAGCGGAAGGTTAAACGAGATCAAGCTTGCTTTAAGAAGCGAAGGCGTATTTGCAAATATGGGCAAGATGGACGTAGCGGCAAATTTAATGGCTGCGGGCAAGATGAATCCTTTGCACGTATTCGGAGGCGAGGAGATCGAGGGACATGCGCAGCTCGTTAAGATGATAGAGGCCGCACGCAAGGCTCAAGCTAGCGGCGAGATAGAATAAGGAGGAGAGGATGAATAACGAATTTGCATTTTTCCCGGGTTGCGTTTTAAGTCAAGCCGCAAAGGAATCTAAAATTTCACTTGAGGCGATCGCTCCGGTGCTTGGTATTAAACTTCACGAGATAAAAGGTTGGAGCTGCTGCGGAGCTAGTCAAGCTCAATGCGTAGATCCCATGGCAAGCTTAGTGGCCAATGCCAGAAACATCGCGCTAGCCGAGGGTATGAATATGCCTCTGCTAACTACCTGCTCCACCTGTATGCTAACTCTAACTAAAGCAAAGCTAGCTTTGGATAAGGGAGCCAAAAGCTATATCAATACCTTTTTAAAAGAGGGCGGTATGCAGTATCAGGGAAGTACCGAGATAACGAGTCTGCTTTGGGTGCTATATCAAAGCTTAGATACATTAAAAGCTAAAGTCGTTAGACCGCTAACAAATTTAAAAGTAGCGCTATTTTACGGCTGCCACTCGTTAAGACCGGAGCGCGAGCTTAAGAAAGAAAGCTCAACCAATCCAAAAAGCTTTGAAGCGGTAGTTAGCGCACTTGGTGCTCAGATAGTGCCTTTTGAAAAACGCCTTGATTGCTGCGGCTTTCACGCTAGCTATCCTGCGGTAAAATCGGTATCTAAAATGTCAAGCGAGATCGTAAATGACGCTGCCGAGCACGGAGCGGACGTCGTAGTTACTCCTTGTCCGCTATGCCAGATGCAGCTTGATATCTATCAGGAGCGATACCAAGAAGTGATGAACTCCAAGGCAAGAAAGCCGATCATCCACCTATCTCAGCTGGTAGGCCTTGCTCTTGGGCTAAGCAACGAGCAGCTTGGACTAAACATCAATATCCAAGATGCAACGAGATTGGTAAGCTGATCTTTGGAAATTTTCTAAAATTTAACGGATGATTTTGCAAAAATACTTCGCTGCGGCGCACAAACAGTGCGCCTGCTAGTATCGCACAAAATCATCCGACCTACGCCTGCTTTATCCTAAAATACTTTTCGCCACTATAAAATTCTTAGATAAAATTTCACTGCTTTATAAATTTTAACGCTTCATAAAATTTAATGCTTTCTCCGCCGTAATTTAAAGTTTCGCCAGCCGCGCTAAATTTTAATCCGCCTTTTATTTTTAAATTTAAAAACCATTAGACAACGAATAAATATAAAATTTTAATTAAATCGGATCAAATTTAAGGTGCATAAATTCTAAATTTTGATAGAATGCCATTTAAAAATATCCTAAATTTCAGGAGGACATTATGGTTGATTTAGCTCAAATTTCGGCTAGACTTGATGCCGTTGAGCGTTTGCCACGAATAAAAGCAGAGGAAAGCATACAAGAAAGGCTTAAGAGCAAAGGTTTTTCGCGTCGCGATTTTATGAAATGGAGCGGAGCAATGACCGCGATGCTAGGGCTTCCGGCCGCATTTGCGCCTAGCGTGGCGCGAGCGGCGGAGCTTGCGGATCGCTTGCCAGTGATCTGGCTTCATATGGCAGAGTGCACGGGCTGTAGCGAGAGCTTGCTACGCACCGATACGCCTACGATCGACAGCCTCATATTCGATTACATCAGCCTAGAATACCACGAGACGATAATGGCTGCCGCAGGCTGGCAAGCCGAGGAAAATTTAGAGGGCGCGATAGAAAAATACAAGGAGCGCTATATCTTAATGGTCGAGGGCGGAATCCCAAGCGGCGAGAATGAATTTTTCCTAACCGTGGGTCCCGAGGGCAAAAGCGGAGCTCAGCACTGCAAACACGCAGCCGAAGGCGCTGCGGCAATATTTGCGATCGGCACCTGTTCGAGCTTCGGCGGTATCCAAGCCGCAGCTCCGAATCCGACCGGCGCCGTAGGTTTGGACAAAATCATAAACAAACCCGTCATCAACGTCCCGGGCTGCCCGCCTAGCGAAAAAAATATCGTCGGCAACGTGCTAAATTTTATCCTTTTCGGCACACTTCCAAGCCTGGACGTTTATAACAGGCCTAAATGGGCTTACGGGCTGCGCATCCACGATCTATGTGAGCGTCGCGGGCATTTCGACGCGGGCGAGTTTGTAGAAAGCTTCGGCGATGCGGGCGCAAAGGACGGATATTGCCTTTATAAAGTAGGCTGCAAGGGTCCTTATACGTTTAATAACTGCTCGCGCGAGCGCTTCAACTCCCACACTAGCTGGCCGGTACAAGCAGGTCACGGCTGTATAGGTTGCTCGGAGCCTGATTTTTGGGATCATATGGGACCTTTTGAAGAGCCTTTGGCGGATCGCCTTTATGAAAGTGTTTTCGGCGGGCTCGGCGCTGATGCTACCGCAGATAAGATAGGTGTCGGAATTTTAGCGATCACGGGTGTTGCGGTAGCGGCACACGCGGCGATTGCGTCATTTAAGAAAGATAAAGGGGAATAATCATGTCGCAAAGAATCGTAATAGATCCGATAACCAGAATAGAAGGACATTTAAGAATAGAGGTCGTAGTGGATGATGAAAACGTCGTCCGCGAGGCTTATAGTAGCTCGACGCTATGGCGCGGGCTTGAGACCATAGTAAAAAATAGAGATCCGCGCGACGCGGGATTTTTTATGCAAAGAATTTGCGGCGTCTGCACCTTCTCGCATTACAAAGCGGGCATCGTCGCGGTAGAAAACGCCCTCGGTATCACTCCGCCGTTAAATGCCTTGCTGACGCGCACGCTGATGGCTAACGCGCTATTTTTGCACGATCACCCGGTGCATTTTTATCAGCTCCACGGGCTTGATTTCGTAGACGTAGTAAGCGCGCTTAGCGCCGATCCTAAAAAAGCAAGCGAGGAGGCGTTTAAATACTGCGATACCCCTTATGCGTGCGGTGCGGATAAACTAAAAGAGGTGCAAGATCGCGTGGGCGCTTTTGTTAAGAAAGGCGCTTTGGGGCCTTTTGCCAACGCCTACTTCGGACACCCAACATATAAGCTTAGCCCGGAGCAAAATTTAATCGCTCTTTCACATTATCTTGAGTGTTTACGCATTCAGCGCACGGCGGCTCAGATGATGGCGATATTCGGTGCGAAGCAGCCTCATCCGCAAAGCCTCACCGTAGGCGGCGTAACCTGCGTGATGGATATCCTAAGCCCTGCAAGACTGGGCGAATATATGTCTAAATTTAAAGAGGTCGCGGACTTCGTAAATCGCGCCTACTATCCTGATCTAGTAATGGCTGCTAAGGCTTACGGTAACGAACCTAGCGTGCTAAACGATATCGGCGTGGCAAATTTATGGACTCATCAAGAATTTCAGCTTTCAAAGAACGAATGGCTATTTCAAAGCGGCATGATACTCGACGGCGATATTAGCAAGGTTTTGGAGCTTGATGAGAACAAGATTACCGAGGAGGCAACGCATGCGTGGTATAAAAACGATGCGGCGCTTCATCCTTACGACGGCGAGCAAGAGCCGAATTATACGGGTCTTCAGGACGGACAGAGCATCGACGCGCACGGCAAAGAAGCGCATACGAAGGTGCTCGATACCCAGGGCAAATACACCTGGATCAAAGCTCCGCGCTACGACGGCAAGCCGCTTCAGGTAGGACCGCTTGCAAATATCGTGGTAAATTACGCTAAGAAAAACGAGCGCGTAGTAAAGGTCGTGGATCAATTCCTAAAAGACGCCGGCTTGCCGCTTGAAGCGGTATTTTCGACGCTTGGACGAACGGCGTGCCGTATGATCGAAGCCAAAGTCATAGCCGACAACGGACTGATCGCACTAGAAAATTTGATCACAAACATCAAAAGCGGTGATACGCAGACCTGCGCAAAATATGTAATCGATAACTCCAAAGAGTACAAAGGTCGCTATATCGGTCATGTGCCGCGCGGCGCACTTAGCCACTGGTGCAGGATCGAAAAGGGCGTCATCAAAAACTGGCAGGCAGTCGTACCGTCTACTTGGAACGCCACGCCGAAGGATAAAGACGGCGCTATGGGCGCTTACGAATCCTGCTTGATCGGGCTCAAACTTGCCGATCTTTCCAAGCCGCTAGAGATTATCCGCCGCATCCACTCTTTCGATCCTTGCATCGCCTGCGCCGTGCACGTAATGGACGCTAAAGGAGCGGAGCTCGGCCGCTATAGGGTAGATCCCAGCAAAGGATAAACGATGAAAAAAAGATTTGCGGAATACGAGTTCTCCATCGGTCTTAGGCTCACGCACTGGCTGCGCGCGCTTTGCATTACGATTTTGGTGATCACCGGATATTACATCGCCTTTGTTTTCACCGCGCCCGAGGTAAGCCCAGAGCCGGTGCTTTTCATGCAGGCTAAATTTAGATTCGTACATCTGATCTTCGGCTTTGCGATGATCGGTGCGGCGATCTTTAAAACTTATCTTTTCTTCTTCGATAAAAAGAGCAGAAAAGAGCTTTTAAGCATCAAGGATTTTTTTAGCCCGCGCGTCTGGATCGCTCAGATAAAATACTACATCTTTTTGGGCGAGCACCCGCATCTTCGCGGCGTTTATAACCCATTGCAGTTCATATCATATCTGGGCTTTTATCTAGTGCTGTTCGTAATCTGCCTAACGGGAATGATTCTATACGTTCACGTCTATCACGAGGGGTTAGGTGGCGCGCTATATGGGCTCTTGCGCCCGCTGGAAGCGGCGATGGGCGGTCTAAGCGAGGTGCGAATGATTCACCATCTTTGCATGAATATCATCATAATCTTCGTGCCGATCCACGTCTATATGGCGGTCTTTAACGCCGTCAAGGGCAGAGACGGCGCGATGGATGCGATCGTAAGCGGCTATAAATTTAAAAAGGAAGAGCACGCTTGAGGGTGCTGGTACTGGGTATCGGCAACGTCATCTACGCGGACGAGGGCATAGGCGTGCACTTCGTCCGCGCGCTCGCGCAGAACTATAAATTTTATCCTAAAGCCGCCGCACGAAATTATATAGCGGGCGAAAATTTTGCGGCGCGGAATTTTATGCAAAATTCCGCCCAAGTATCTGCGATACAAAATTCTACCTCGCAAAATTCCACAGAGCGCGACTCCTCGCAAAATTCTGCGAGCGAAAATTTTATCTCCGAGCGAAATTTCGCAGCAGTAAATTTAGACCGAAATTCTACTTCAGAACATTCCGCAAAGCAGAATTGCGCTTCAAATTTTACTTCGCAAAATTCCGTCATAAATTCCGCAGCGCAAAGCTCTATCAATGCGGACTTCATCGCCGTAAATTCAGCCGCGCCGAGCAACAGCTCGGATCAGATCCGATTTATCGACGGCGGGACTCTGGCTAGCTTTTTGATGCCTACGATGGCGGAATTTGATGAAATTTTACTCGTAGATTGCATAGACGCGGACGGCGCAAAGGGCGGCGAGGTGTATTTTTTCGACTACGACGCGATGCCTAAGCAGATCAGCTGGAGCGGCTCGGCGCACGAGGTCGAAATGCTTCAAACCCTGCAGATGATGGATCTTTGCGGCGATCTGCCTCACGTTAAAATTCTAGCGGTCGTGCCGAAGCGCATCGAAGAAGCGAGCTTTAAGCTAAGCTCCGTGATATTAGAGTCCTCAAAAACTATGGAAAAAACGGCGCTGCAGTACCTATCGGATCTTGGTTTCGCGCATGAAAAAATCGCCGATCTTAGCGTCCAAGACATCGCGGATCGATTTGCAAAAAGGGGGCGAGATGATAGTAGCATATGAGTTTAACTACCTTAATGAAAACGCGCTAATAGCGTACTTCTTGCTGTTTTATGCTCGCAAAAGCGCACTTGATTTTTGCCTAAAAAAAGAGGCGAACTTAATAAGCCTTTTCGTGCGCGGCGGCGAGGATGAAATTTTAAAATTTAGCGACGAGGCGATGCCTCTGATTCCAAACTCCATATTTTTGGCAAAATCCTCCGTGCGCGTGGTGGACGAGGACGGCGCCGAAGCAAAAACGCTGAAATTTAACGGCACATTTGAAGATACCTCCTCGGGCGATATAAGTAAATTTTTAGAGGATGAAATTTCAAACGCCCATAGCGCGGCTAAATTTAATAATTTCACTCCGCGAGTGATGAAAGAATACCTCGCTCACGCCAAGCCGTCTCAAAACGAATTCGGAATAATAAGCGGCGCTAGCGTGCTTCATGACGGAAAATTTGAAGCGGTAAGCAGGGAGAATTTTGCCCGCTTACTAGAGTTTTGCCGCATAAACTTATTTCATGCTCAGCAGGTGCAGATTAAGCGCGGCGGCGCAACTTTCACGCTCAAAGCGGACGTGGATTTTAGCGCCGATTTTTTGATAGCTGCAGGAGTGGGCGCGCTGGATGGGATTTTTGTGAGCGATGAAAAGAGCAAAATCGCGCTCGCAGCCTTCGAAAAGCCACTCATAAGCCTAAAAACTAATGCGATCTTTAGAAAAAATCACGAGGACGCGCCTAAATTTTTTGACGTAAAGCTTGCGGGCGACATATTCGTGTTTGCGCTGGTGCGCGCTTTGGCAAGCGACGAGATCTATTTTTTAAGCGCAAAATATGAAAATGCGGCGCAGAAAGATAAAATTTTTAAGGTCGCGCCGCTGCAAAACGGCTTTTTGATCGTGCAAAACGAGGATTTTTTAAGCGGCAGCGCGAGCGCTTACCTGAAAAACTCAAACGACAAAAACTCCGCTCTTTTTGCGCTTACGTACCGCGAAAAGGGGATTTTCAACGACTCCAAAAAACGCGTTTTGCGCTGTTTTTTGGGTGTGGGCACGGACGATGAGATCGCAATTTATGGCGAAAGCTCTAAAAAAATTCTGCTGAAATTTAATCTGCCGCGGAGTTTTGACGAACTTAAGGCTCAAATTTGCGCGGACGAAACGGGCGCAAAGCTGTTTGAAAATTTCAGTGCCAAATTTAACGTAAACGCCGCAAAAATCGATGAAATTTTAAAAAGCGCAAACGCAGGATTTTACGGTATTTTTAGCGTGGCTGCGCAGCTTATCTGGGGGCGCGATGCGGCGTTTTTGATCGCGGCTGCGGAGGATTTTGCGGGCGGTAAAGGTGTGCGGCTCGATTTTTGCACGGACGAGCGCGGCTGCGTGCAAGCGGATAAAATTTTGCGCTCGGCGATGAGCTATGCGCTCGCAGGCGCCAATGAAAAGCTGTTTGCGTTCGGATTTTTCGATAGTTTGGGCTATTTTTTAAGCGATCTGGCGGATGAGCGCAAAGAGGATTTTGACGTTTTGATCTTCGGCGGCGCGATGTTTGGTGGACGCAAATTCGCGGATTTAATGCTTAAACTTTGCAAAAATTTTGACGCGAGCTTTAGCGACAGCTTAGCGCTTCAAGCTCGCTAGATCGGGCATATATGCGAATTTTTGGCAAAACTCCTAAGTCTTATCCGAAAAACAGCGAGTTGCGCGGACATTGCGGCGCCGATAGCCGCGCCATACGGGCTAAGCTTAGCGCAAACGAGATCACGCGAAATTTCAAAAAAGCGGCAAAGGACGTGAGCGTGAAGGAACAAATTTTATTAAATTTAGAGCATATTTTGAGGCGCCCGGTACGTTTTGTCCGCTTGCAGCGAGCGCAACTTGCTCGCAAAATAGCTACTGCGGCGCACAATTTATGAAAGCACGTGCATGAAAGCGGCTAAATTTGAGATTTTCGGAGCAGTGCAGGGGGTCGGGTTTCGCCCGTTCGTCTACAAGCTAGCCGTGGATTTGGGGCTGAAAGGCGAAGTATATAACGATGGCGAGGGCGTTAAAATCATCGTTTGCGCAGACCTTTCCGAGCCGCAAAAAGGCTTGATTGATAAAAATTCCGCCCCTTTAAATTTAGATGAGCCAAATTCTAACAAAATTCAAGCGCAGAAAGTATCGTCATCGGCTGCTCGGTCTTTAAATTCTACCAAGTCGGATTCTAACGAGACCGCAAGCTCGTCACTAAATTTTACGGGCTCAAATTTAAATTTGAACTCCATTTCGCTGCAAAGCGCACCGAACTTACCGAATGATTCGCTACGTGATCTAGCAAACGATTTAGCAAATCCGCCTGATTTGATGAGCTTGCCGCATGATTTGACGAGAGATTTTCAAGCCGCAGAGAGCGAGAAATTTTTACTAAACTTATTCGAGACCGATCTAAACGAGCAGGACTCCATTTTGCCCGCTTCGTCGGATCAAAATTTCGTCGTGCAAAATTCGTCGCAGCAGCGCGGTACGTCACAGAATGAATCGCTGCAATATTTACAAAATACTAAGCGCGACTTGCAAGATGCGAAGTGGGATTTGGACGGCTTTAAACACGATTCACAAAGTACCGAGCAAGATCTGCGCGAAAAAGAAATTTTAAAAATTTTCGAGCAGCGCCTTCGCAGTGAAGCGCCGCCGCTTTGTCGTATCGATAAAATTATCCGCACCGATCTAAATACGCAAGATTTTATGCAGAATTTTACTGATTTTAAGATCACGCAATCCAAGGATGGGCGTAAATTTAATCCGATTTTGCCCGATTTTGCGATCTGCGATCAGTGCAAAAAAGAGTTTTACGACCCGCAAAATCCGCGCTTTCACTACCCATTTATCAACTGCACCGATTGCGGCCCGCGCCTTAGCATCATCGCCGCGCTGCCGTATGACCGCGCAAACACCACGATGAGGGAGTTTGAGATGTGCGAGTTTTGCCGCGGCGAATACACGGACCCGCTCACGCGCCGCTATCACGCCGAGCCGATCTCCTGCCCGCACTGTGGCCCGCAGCTGTTTTTATGCGGCACAGGCGGCGAAATTTTATCTAGCGGCGAGGAGGCGATAGCGCGCACGGCGGAGCTTTTGCGGCGTGGACAGATCGGCGCGATCAAGGGGATGGGCGGCTTTCACATCGTCTGCGATGCGACGAATGAGCGCGCAGTACGGATGCTGCGAACGCTTAAAAAGCGTCCGAGCAAGCCTTTTGCGATCATGTGTCGCGACGCAGCGCAGGCGGGGCGCGCAGCAAACCTAAGCGCGGAGGAAGAGGCGCTGATAGACTGCAACATCAAGCCGATCGTGATTTTAAAAAAGCGCGAGTTTGTTTGGCGCACAGAGGCGGGCTTTGCGGCGGATTTCGGCACGCAAAATTTAAAGGCGCAAAGCAAAAATCCTATATTGCCGAAATTTGCGGGTGAGCAAGAAGAATCGGCGCAAGGGCAGGGCTCTGCGCTACAAAATTTACGCAATTCTGTAGAGAAAAATTTTAGTACGCAAAGCGCTGAAAATTGCGCGGAGCAGGGGATATTACAGAGTGCGCAAATTTTCAGCAAAACGGCGCACCGTAATTTCGCCTGCGATACGCTAGGAGCAGACGACTCGCAGTGTGCAGTAAACGAGCTAGAGCGCGCATACGATGGATCTGATTTGCAGTATGCGGCTAAAAATTTGAGCTCGCCGCAAGCAGAAGGCGGGCTAGAGCTGCAGCAAGCAATTAACAAATTAAATTTACAGTCCGCAGTGGATAGCCAAG
>NZ_CALKTC010000047.1 GCF_937996225.1 uncultured Campylobacter sp.
ATTTCAATCGTGATGTGCCCCTCAAAACCGGGCTCAAAGGGCGTTACGTTTACGATGATGCCGCAGCGCGCGTAGGTGCTTTTACCGAGGCAGATCGCAAGCACGTCGCGCGGCATTTTGAAGTATTCGATAGTGCGCGCTAGCGCGAAGGAATTCGGCGGCACGATGCAGACATCGCCTTCAAAATCCACGACGTTTTTTGCGTCGAAATTTTTAGGATCGACGACAGTTCCGCCGACGTTTGTAAAAATTTTAAACTCTCTTGCGACCCTGATGTCGTATCCGTAGCTAGAAAGTCCGTAGCTAACGACGCCGCGACCGATATTTTCCTCGCAAAAGGGCGCTATCATATCGTGCTGCTGCGACATCTGTCTGATCCATTTATCGCTTTTCAGTCCCATAAAATTTCCTTAAAATAATCAAAATTTTTCGCGCATTATAGCAGCAAAATAAAATATAATAAAAATTTTATGCTAGAATTTTGCTTAAATTATAAAAATTTTATCACTTTTTAAGGAGCAACTATGGGACTACTCAAGAAATTTGCGTTTATTACGTTTTTTATCGTGTCATCTTTGGCTGCTGCGAAGCCAAATATTTATATTTTAGCTACCGGCGGCACTATCGCGGGAAGCAGCGCAAGCGCTACGGAGGGTAACTATACCGCAGGTTCTAAGGGCGTAGAAGATATCTTAGCAGCAGTACCGCAGCTAGGGGATTTAGCTACGATTAAAAGTGAGCAAATTTCAAATATTGGCTCGCAGGATATGAACGATGAAATTTGGCTCAAGCTCGCAAACCGCGTAAGCGAACTGCTTACTAAAAACGACGTAGACGGCGTCGTCATCGTGCATGGAACCGATACGATGGAGGAGACGGCGTATTTTTTAAGCCTGGTCATAAAATCTAAAAAACCGATCGTTTTGGTGGGCGCGATGCGAAACGCAGATTCGATGAGTGCTGATGGACCGCTTAATCTATACAACGCCGTTGCCGTCGCGGCAGATAAAAACGCTCGCGAAAAGGGCGCTCTTGTAGTGATGAACGACGACATCCACGCCGCGCGCGAGGTTACGAAAACAAATACTACTAATGTTGCGGCTTTTGCCTCGCCGAATTCCGGCAAAATCGGCACCGTGAATTACGGAGTCGTAAATTTCTATATGGCACCGCTTCGCAAACACACTATAAGCAGCGATTTTAATATCAAAGATATCAAGGCGCTTCCGCGAGTCGATATTATCTATGCGCATCCGCAGGACGTGAGCGATTTCGTAGAGACTGCCGTGCAAAAGGGCGCTAAGGGTATCGTAGTCGCTGGCATGGGAAATGGAAATTTATACCCCGATACGGAGGCTGCGCTTGCAAAAGCTAGCGAAGCGGGCGTGATCGTCGTGCGCTCAAGCCGCACGGGCAGCGGCTCGACTAGCGTAGGCTCAGAGGTGGACGACGCTAAGCTCGGCTTTTTAACCGCCGATAATCTAAATCCGCAAAAGGCTCGCGTGCTGCTGATGCTGGCTCTTAGCAAAACGAGCGATAAAGCGAAAATTCAGAGCTTTTTTGCGACACATTAACGCACAGGACTTCGCTCGGATAGGATTTCGGCGCGGGGTTATAAAACAAAATTTCAGCGCGAAATTTTAAAGAAAAGCAAGGCGCAGGATTTTGATACGAGCCCGAAGGTGGAATTTTAAAGCAAAGCGCGGATTTAACGTTTTAAGCGTAGAATTTTAGTCGTAAGATTAAGTATAAATTTTAAAGAATTCAAAATAATTTCGTGCTCTTACGGCAAAATTTCGTGTTTCGCTTGCGAAGTTCGAGCTTAAAATGGGCGAGGCAAATCTCGCTCCGTAAATCCTTAAAATCAGTCCGCAAATTCTGTCGTAAATTTCGCTTTGCACTTCTTAAAAGTCCCGCAAAAATCCATTTAAAGAAACAATTATAAAAATTTAGCTAAAATTTCGCAAATTTTTTCAGGAGAAATTTATGACAAAAGCAGAAATCAAAGAGTTAATGGATTTTTTCGGCGAAAAGCAGGGCATTAACGAGCTAAAAATTAAAGATAAAGATTTTGAAATCGAGATAAAAAAATATGGCCCATGCGGTGGGAGCACGCCTCAGCTCGCCGCACCGGCACCTGCCCCGCAGCTTGCTGCGCCTGCGGTAAATGTGCTCGTGGGTGATAAGCCCGCCTCAAAAGGTGCGATGGATACGATCGACAGCCCGATGGTAGGTACTTTTTATAAAGCGCCAAGTCCCGGTGCGGCAGAGTTCGTAAGCGTAGGTCAGGTCGTGCATAAGGGCGATACGATCGGCATCATCGAAGCGATGAAGATTATGAACGAGATCGAAGCGGAATTCGACTGCCGCATCAAAAAAGCCCTCGTCGAGGATGGACAGCCCGTCGAATACGCTATGGCGCTGTTTGAGGTCGAGAAGCTATGAGGGAGCTTAAGAAAATTCTAATCGCAAATCGCGGCGAGATAGCGCTTAGAGCGCTTCGCACGATCCAAGAGATGGGCAAGCAAGCCATCGTCGTGCACTCCACCGCCGATCAGGATGCGCTTTACGTCAAATACGCCGACGCATCGGTCTGCATAGGCGGACCGCGCAGCAGCGATAGCTATCTAAATATCCCCGCGATCATCACGGCCTGCGAGCTAACGGAAGCCGACGCGATCTTTCCGGGATACGGCTTTTTGAGCGAAAGTCAAAATTTCGTCGAAATTTGCGCTAAGCACGGCATTAAATTTATCGGTCCGAGCGTCGAGGCAATGACTTTAATGAGCGATAAGAGCAAGGCTAAGCAAGTAATGATGCGCGCGGGCATCCCCGTAGTGCCTGGCAGCGACGGCGCGATCGCAAGCGTCGAAGAGGCGCGCAAGCTAGCCGCCGAAATCGGCTATCCGGTCATCATCAAAGCCGCAGCCGGCGGCGGCGGGCGCGGAATGCGCGTGGTCGAGCGCGAAGAGGATATCGAAAAGCTCTTTTGGTCGGCAGAGAGCGAAGCGATGAGCGCGTTTGGGGACGGCACGATGTATATGGAAAAATATATCACAAACCCCCGCCACATCGAGGTTCAGGTCTTAGGCGACGAGCATGGACATGTCGTGCATATCGGCGAGCGCGACTGCTCGATGCAGCGCCGCCACCAAAAGCTAATCGAAGAGAGCCCAGCCGTAATCTTGGATGAGCAGACGCGAAAAAGCCTGCATGAAACGGCGGTTCGCGCCGCTAAGGCGATCGGATACGCAAGCGCGGGAACGTTTGAGTTTTTATACGATAGCAAGGACAAGAAATTCTATTTCATCGAGATGAATACTCGCTTGCAGGTCGAACACACCGTAAGCGAGATGCGAAGCGGGCTCGATCTGATCGAGTGGATGATCCGTATCGCGCAGGGCGAGAAGCTGCTGCCTCAAAGCGAGATAAAATTTAGCGGACACGCGCTTGAGTGCCGTATCACCGCCGAGGACTCCAAAAGTTTTATGCCAAACCCGGGCAAAATCACAAAATACGTCGCTCCGGGCGGCAGAAACGTGCGCATGGATAGCCACGTCTATGAGGGCTACTCGGTGCCGCCTTACTACGACAGCATGATCGGCAAGCTCATCGTTTACGACAAGGACCGCGCGCGCGCGATCGCAAAGATGAAAGTCGCGCTAGACGAGCTCATCATCGGTGGCATAAAATCGACGCGCGATTTTCATCTTAGGATGATGAACAACCCCGATTTCGTGGATAATAACTACGACACAAATTACCTAGCCAAGCACTGAATTTAAAATTCCAAGGGATGAAATTCTCTTGGAGTTTTAAAATTTATTTGAAATTCTGCATTTGAAATTCCGTCTGAAATTTTACATTTAAAAAGCTACTTGAAATTTTGTTTTAAAATTCCGTCGCGCCACGCTTTAAATTTGCCGCTAAATCTAAGTGAAGATGCGCGAGATACATCGTCGCACGTGTTTTATGGCTATATAAATGCTGGGCTCGGTTGAAATTTTACGTTCTGCGGCGGTTGAAATTTAGACGTATGTTTCGCTGCCGCAAACACTCGTTTTCGTCTGCGCAATTTAGCGTTGATTGCGCCGCTATAGTATTTTACTTTCATCCATACCGACCGAGTAAGATTTAATGCCACGCGCGCTCTATTATCCATTTCGATGATCGGCTATCGCTGCGTGCGAGAGCGGTATAAAATTTACCGAACGATCTGCCCGCGCCTGTTCGGCGCAAATTTTATCGCGCTTGCCGTTGCGAGTATGAAAAAAGCAGTATCGAGCTGTAAATTTTAAACTATCTCGCCGCACGCGCTTGAGAATAGTGCCCTGCTTCGCGGGCAAAGCGCGCTAGGCCTTTAAACCGTCAAATTTCAACTCCCAAATTCCTCGTAAAATTTATTTAGATAATCGGCGTAGTAGAAGTTTTGATTTCTAGCGTCAAATCTGCCCGCCAGCTCTAAAGCCGTCTTGTAGTCGTTCTCATCGCCAAATGCGCTAACGGCGATGAAAAATCGCAGGTCGTTTAGATCGTCGTTGCTATCTAGTATAGTGTGCGAATGCTTACGCGCCAAGCTTAGCGCTGTTTCGCGCTCATCCAGCCTAACGGCGATCTCGATTAGCGGCGCGATCTGATTTATGACGCGAGGATTTGACTCGATCGTCGCCGCAGCCTTGGGTAGCAGGGTTTTCGCCTCCCAGGTCCTACCTAGCGCTATCATGCTAAAAAGTATCGGCGCGTAGGTTATGTGCGGCACCTCGGAGCAGCTTAGCTCGCCTGATAGTATCGGCGCGGCAAGCTCTAGCGCGGCCTCATGCTCGCTGACAAAGCACAGATACGCGATCTCATCGCTTGCTTCGCATGCCTCGCAGTCGGCCATATCGTCTTTGGCGAGCTTTTTCCACAGCTCGTAGTTTGCCTTCGCCTCTCTAGTATCGCCCATGTCGATGTTTTGATTCATCAAGGCCTTGTAGTAGGCAGCCAGCGAGAGCTCCATGCGCTCGTAGTAAAACAGCATCGCTTCGTTTGCCTCGTCTATGAGCTCCTTTTCTATCATGGAGCTTTTGGCGACGCCCGAGACGATCCATTTAAATTTCCATAGGCAGCTCTCAAAGTCGTCGAAATTCGGGTATTCGCTTTCTTTTAAATTTTGCGCGATGTAGTCCGTGAGCCATAAGAGCGCTCTGGTTCTTAAAAACGCGCCGAATTTTTCAAATTCGTCGTTTAAAACAAAGTCGCAAATTTGCGCGGCAAATTCGAAATTTCCCGCTTCTACGGCGTCTCTTATCGCGTCAAATAGACACTCCTCCTTATCTATCACGCTTTTAAGCTCATTTAGCTTTTCATAAAGCCCCTCTAGCGAGCCCTGTTCCATCCTTGCTCCTCATTAAATTTTGCGGTAATTATATCCGTTTAGTCTGAAGTTAAGTAGGCTCGTCGAGATTTTAAAGCCTAAAAGGCAAAATGAAATTTAAACGCTATTTTAAAACAGCTCTGCTCGCGTGCCGTTTTAGCGCCATATTTGCCGCCGCGATAGGCAAATTTCAGCTTCGTTATATAAATTTGATATTAAAATGCCGTATTCATAAATTTTTTAAAAAAGGGGAATTTATGGAGATAAACATACAGCGCTTTAAAAGCGAGTTCGAGCAGATAAGCCGCTTTGGGGCTTTGGCGGGCGGCGGGCTTACGCGGCTTGCGTTTTCGCGCGAGGATAAAGAGGCGCGCGACTTCCTCATATCGCTACTTCAAAAAGAAAATTTCAAGATCAAAATCGACGATGCGGGCAATATTTTCGCTAAATTTGAAGGCGTTAAAAATCACGATCTACCGTCCGTCAGCGCGGGCTCGCATATCGATAGCGTGCCGCAGGGCGGCTTTTACGACGGTACGCTAGGCGTCATGGCCGCTTTGGAGGCGATCCGCACGGTGCGAGATAGCGGAGAGAGGCTTGCGCGCCCGCTGGAGCTCATCGTCTTTGTTTGCGAGGAATCAAGCCGCTTTAAAATGGCGACCGTAGGCAGCAAGATAATCAGCGGCAAGCTCTCGCGGCAGCGGCTAGGCGAGCTAAAGGATAAAGACGGAATTTCGCTATTTGGCGCCATGCAAGATTTTGGGTTAAATCCCGCAAATTTAAAAAGCTGCGTCCTACCCAAATCCAGCTTTCATAGCTACATCGAGCTTCATATCGAGCAGGGACCGGTATTGCAGCGACGCGGCATCCCAGTAGGCGTCGTCACGGGTATCGCCGCGCCCGTGCGATACGAGCTGCGGATCGAGGGCAGGGCCGATCACAGCGGCGCTACGCCGATGGATATGCGCTGCGACGCCCTGGCTTGCGCTAGCGAGATCGTTTTAAGCGCGGAGAGGATCGCCAAGGAGGGCAAAACCACGGTCGCGACGACGGGCTATGCAAATGCGCTACCCGGCGTACTAAATGTGATCCCGGGCTCCTGCACGCTAGGTCTTGATATACGCGATATCGATGAGGAAGCGCTTAGGGCGGCGGACGATAAAATTTGCGCTGCGATAGATGAAATTTGCGCTCGCCGAGGGTGCAGATTTGAACTAAAAAATCTCATCAAAGATCGCCCCGTAAAGCTAAGCGAGGAGATGATAGATCTGCTTGAAAGCTGTGCCGGCGAGCTTAAAATTCCAAACCTAAGGCTTCCTAGCGGTGCGGGACACGACGCGATGAATATGACGGAGCTTGCGGATCGCGTTGGGATGCTTTTCGTACCGTGCAAGGACGGTATCAGCCACAACGTAAATGAAAGCATAAACTGGCACGACGCGTTTGCCGCTACGAAGGTTCTAGCCGCGGCGATGTTAAGCTTAGCCAAAAAATAAAGGAGAAAAAAAATGGATGCTATCGCACAAAAAGTAGAGGCGCTCAAGGGCGAGATGATCGGGGATCGCAGGTTTTTTCACTCGCATCCCGAGACGGGCTGGTTTACCTTTTTTACGACCGCCGTTATCGCAGATCGTATGCAGCGCTTGGGCTATGAGATAAAGCTCGGTCGCGAAGTGGTGAAAGCTGAAGCCAGGCAGGGCGTAGGTAGTAAGGACGCCTGCGAGAAGGCGAAGCAGCGCGCCGAGGGGCTGCTAAACGCGGATCAGATAAAATTTCTTGATGCGATGGAGGATGGGCTAACGGGTCTCGTGGCCGAAATAGACACGGGGCGTGCGGGCAAGACGGTCGCTTTTAGATTTGACATAGACGGCGTGGATGTGACCGAGAGCACGGACGCGGATCACCGCCCTTTTAAGGAGGGCTTTCGCTCCGACATTAGCGGCATCACGCACGCGTGCGGGCACGACGGGCATATCACGATGGGGCTTGCTTTAGCAAAGCTGATCGCGCAGAGCCTAGACGATTTTAGCGGTAAATTTAGATTTATCTTTCAAACCGCCGAGGAGGGCACCAGAGGCGCCGTAGGCATGGAAGCTGCGGGCGTTACCAAGGGCGTGGATTATCTGCTTGGCGGTCATATCGGCTTTCAGGCAAACACGATGAGAGGCATCGTCTGCGGCACCAAAAAGCTACTTGCGACCACTAAATTTGACGTAAATTTAAAGGGTAAGTCCGCTCACGCCGCGGGCGCGCCGCAAAACGGAGCCAACGCTCTGCTTGCCGCAGCCGAGATGGCGCTTGATATGCACGGCATCACTAGACACGCAGACGGCGTCACGCGTATCAACGTTGGCGTGCTGCGCGCGGGCGAAGGGCGTAACGTCATCGCGCCTAACGGCTACCTTGCGTGCGAGACGCGCGGCGAGAGCACGGAGCTGAATGAGTTTATGAAGGCCAAATGCATGGACATAGTGGAGGGCGTTTCTAAAATTTACGGCGTCAGCTACGATGTGCAGGTTACGGGCGGCACCGCGGGTGGCGATAGCGACGAGGCCACCACGCAGCTTTACGAGGATGCGGCGAAGGCGTCGCCGTTTATCGACGATGATAAAATCGTAAGGGAGTTAAGCTTTGGTGCATGCGAGGACTTCGCGCATTTTATGCGCTCGGTGCAGGATGCGCGCGGCAAAAGCGGATACTTGATGATCGGCACGACGCTTGCGGCGGGACATCACAACGCCAAATTCGACTTCGACGAAGACTCGCTGCTTGCTGGAGTGGACGTGTATCTGCGCTGCGCGTATAAGCTAAACGGCAAAGTTTAAAGGAGACGAGATGAAAAGAGCACTACTTCTAAGCGCTTCTAGTTACAAAGACAGCGGCTATCTGAACCACTGCAAAGGGTGGATAAAGGAATTTTTAGGAGGTCTTTGGGAGGATGAAATTTTATTCATTCCGTTTGCGGGCGTTAGGCGCACAAACGAGCAATATGAGCAGAAGGTCTCAGACTGCTTGGAGAGTAACAAGATCAGATCGATCCATCGATTCGCCGATATGAAAGCCGCCGTTAGAAATGCCAAATCGATCTGCATCGGCGGTGGTAATACCTTCGTGCTGCTAAATGAGCTTTATAAATTTGATCTTTTGGGTGCGATCAAAGACGCCGTGGACGGCGGTACGCCGTATTTCGGCTGGTCTGCGGGCGCAAACGTCGCGGGCAAGACGATGATGACTACCAATGATATGCCGATCGTCTTCCCGCCCTCGCCGGTAGCTCTGGGGATCTTTCCGTATCAGATCAATCCGCACTTTATAAGCGGTAAAATTTCAAACCACAACGGCGAGAGTAGGGAGGAGCGGCTGGAGGAGTTTTTGATCGTCAATCAAAACGACAGCGTCTATGCTATGCCCGAGGGCAGCGCGTTTTTGATAAACGGAAACGAGTGCGAAGCGATGGGGCATGCGGACGTGCTGAAATTCGAGTACAAAAAAGAGATCTCGCGCATTGCCGCGGGAAGTAAATTTAAAATTTAAAAGGAGTTATCGTGCAGACGTTTAGGCTATTTTTGGCGCTTGCGGGTATCGTCGCAGTCGTCGCTTTGCTAATCATGAAAAAGGATACCAAAACCGTGCTTATCGGCGTGGGTCTGGTGCTGTGCGCGCTTTGTCTAAAGCCTCTGGACGGGCTGGGCGCCTTTACCTCGTATATGACTAAAGCAGGGCTCATTAAGGCGATATGCGCCAGCATGGGTTTTGCCTTCGTGATGAAATTTACCGGCTGCGACCGCGCTCTTGTAAACTTACTAACCAGACCTCTTGGTAATATCGGATTTTTATTGATCCCTATCGTCGTGGCGCTTACATATTTTATCAATATCGCTATCCCCTCCGCTGCGGGCTGCTCGGCTGCGGTCGGCGCTACGCTGATCCCCGTGATGATGGCTGCGGGCGTTAAACCGGAGATGGCGGGAGCTGCGGTATTTGCGGGCACTTTCGGCGGCGTCTTAAGCCCTGGCTCGGCGCACAATGTATTCGTAACCGATATGGTAAAGGCGCACAACCCCTCCTATACGGTTCAAGATGTCATAGCTGTGCAGTTTTCTAGCGCGATTACCGCTTTGATCGTAGTTTTGATCGTAATTAGCATAACGGCGATAGTTTGCAAAGACTACACCAAGGGGGTAAATTATCTAGCGCAAAGAGAGGGCAGCGCAAATTCCGTTGCGGCAAGTTCCGGCGATAGTTCAAATTTAGACGCGCAGCCCCAGAAGCTAAACGTCTTACACGCGCTTATGCCGCTAGTGCCGCTGGTGATCTTGGTAATCGGCGGCACGAGCCTAAATCAGGTCTCTTTTTTAAAATGGACGAAGATGGGCGTTGCCGAAGCGATGCTGCTGGGTGCTATTCTTACCATCGCCGTTACTCTAACCGATCCTCAAAAAATTACGAAGGAATTTTTCAAAGGAATGGGTAGTGCGTATGCCGAGATCATAGGTATCATCATCGCAGCGGGCGTCTTCGTCGCGGGTCTTAGCGCGTGCGGGGCGATCGATTTCGTAATCGAGTGGCTGAAGGGCGAGCAGGGCTACGTAAAATTCGGCGGAACCTTCGTTCCGTTTTTTATGGGCGTCGTAACGGGCTCGGGAGATGCGGCGGCGATGGCGTTTAACACCGCCGTGACCGTGCACGCCGATGCGTTAGGCTTTGAACAAGATAGGCTCGGTATGGCGGTTGCGATAAGCGGCGCGCTAGGCAGGAGCGCATCGCCGATCGCGGGCGCTTGCATCGTTTGCGCGGGACTTGCGATGGTAAGTCCTATTCAGATCGCTAAAAGAACGGCTTTAGGGATGTTTCTATCCGTTTGCGTCATCGCATTTTTCATTTTGTAAAAAGGCTTATTTGTGGATATCGTGCAGAGATTTTTAAACTACACCAAGATCAACACTACCACGAATAGAGTCGCGGGTGCAGCGGGCATAATGCCCTCAAATCCCAAGGAGCTTGAGCTCGCAGGCCTCATAAAAGGCGAGCTAGAAGCCCTGGGCATAAAAAATATCAGTCTTAGCGAGAAGTCGATTTTAATCGCTAAAATTCCCTCAAATTTAGACGCGTCCGTTCCGAGAGTAGCGTTTTTTGCCCATCTTGATACTAGTGCCGAGCAGACGAATGATACCAAAGCTCAGATCGTAAGATACGAAGGCGGCGATATTTGCTTAAACAAAGAGCTAGAGATCTATCTTAAAGAGAGCGAAAATGAGGAGCTGCAGGATTACAAAGGAGATGAGATCATCGTAACGGACGGCACTAGCTTGCTAGGCGCGGACGATAAGGCGGCGATCGCTGCGATCGTGAATGCGCTGGAATTTTTCGTCCAAAATCCGCAGATCAAGCACGGCGAGATAATCGCTTGCTTCGTGCCGGACGAGGAGCAGGGCTTGCGGGGCGCAAAGGCGCTGGATGTAAGCGAGATAGGCGCAGATTTTGGCTACTGCCTTGATTGCTGCGGCATCGGCGAGTTTATCTACGAGAACTGGAACGCGGGCGATTGCGTCGTTACCTTCAAAGGCCAGTCCGCCCATCCGATGAACGCCAAGGGCAAACTCGTAAATTCCTTGCTTTTGGCGCATAAGTTTATCTCGCTGCTGCCTGTGGGCGAGGCGCCCGAATACACCGAGGGCAAGGAGGGCTATTTTTGGGTCAAGGAGCTTAGCGGCAACAGCGCAAAGACCGTCCTAAAGATCGACGTGAGGGAATTTGACGAGAAAAGATATGAGCAGCGCATGGAATTTTTGCAAAAAACTGCGGACGGGCTTCGCGCAATCTGGGGCGATCGGATCGAAATTTCGCTAAACGACCGCTATAAAAACGTCTATAACTTTTTGAAAAACGACGACGCGCCAGCAATTCGCTTTGCGAAGCAGGCTTTTAAAAGCCTAAATATCGAGCCCAAGATCAAGCCTATGCGGGGCGGCTACGACGGCGCCGTCATCTCCGCAAAGGGGCTGCCGTGCCCGAACCTCTTTACCGGCGGGCATAATTTCCACTCGATCTACGAATACCTGCCCGTAAGCTCTTTAAAAGCGGCGAGCGAAGTGGTTAAGCGGATCATAACGCTGGCGGCGGCGCAAGCTTAGCTAGGGCGCTTTCTACTCCGCGCGCAGATTTGATTTTAATTTAGCTCGTTCATTCCGCCGCGAAATTTTACCCTACAGGACATAATTTTTGGTTCCGTGGCGACGGATGATACGGGCTACGACTACGATGTTGCTTTTAAGCGCTATCATTCAAGCGAGAAGATGGCGGAATTTCTGCTTGCGCTTTATAATAGCGACGCGTGCGTGGGCGCGGTGGATCGAAACAGCTTCGAGTTTAGCCTGCAAGCTGCGCGATTTGACTACGCGGGAGAACGCTAATTTTTACGCTTTTAGCGCGTCGCGATGAAACGGCAGCTTCTAGACTGCGTATAGTCTTATAAAATTTAAGCTGATTTGATGTACATTTCGCGCCGAACGTGGCTTTGAAATTTAACACGTGAGCTATGGATTTGACTTGCGATGCGAGCTCAAGCGCGCAATTTTCGGGCTCGACTTGCAAACTAGACGAAATTTTTGGCACGGTAAAAGTAAAATTTAACCACACAACGCGATAAAATTTAAAGAAATTCAAGGAGCGAAAATGGGAAAATCCGCCTTGGTATTGGGCGCTACGGGCGTCGTGGGCAGGGAGCTGGTACGCGAGCTTTGCGAGAGCTCGGGTTACGATGAGGTAGAGGTATGGGTGCGCCGCGAGATAGGCTTTTGCCACCCTAAGTTTCACGTGCGGATCATTGATTTTGAGGGTATCTCGGATATCGCACCGCATAAATTTGACGAAATTTTTTGCGCGCTTGGCATGACGATGAAGCAGGCGGGTTCGCGCGAGGCGTTTTTGCGCGTGGATGTGGACTACGTCTATGCAGCGGCGAAGTGGGGCAAAGCAGCGGGCGTACGGCGCTTCGTGCTCGTATCAGCTCCGGGTGCGAGCGAAGGTTCGCTAAGCTTTTATCTGCGCGCTAAAGGGCGTATCGGGCGGCGCATGAGTGAGCTTGGCTTTGACAGCCTTCAGATCGTCCGACCGCCGATAATCTTGGGCGAGAGGTCGGATACTCGCCCGTTAGAACGGTTCGCGGCGGTGGTTTTTAAACTGCTGCCCGCCTGTGCGTTCGGTAAATTTAGACCGCTTAGCGGCGCACATATTGCCCGCTGCGAGCGTGATTTTTAGCTCAAAATCCTATAAAAATTCGCTCATTTTTTCTCTTTATTTTGTTTGATCTCCTCAAGACTTAGACCGCTTTTACCGATGCTGTCCATACTGAGCGTTTCGATCATTACAAGTATTGCGGCTGGATCTTTGCCTAATACGCGCGCTAGCGTGTCCGTAATCTCGGCGATGATTTGCTTTTTTTGCTCTTTTGTAGGCTCTGGAGCGGCTACTTTTATATTTACGAATGGCATTTTCTTTCCTTAAATTTGATAAAGCAGGGCTAATTATATCAAATTTTAGACTGTTACCCGTCTCGTTTGCGTTCTAAAATTTAAGTAGATATATTAGAATTTAACTTTAAATTTGATTTAAAGCTAGTATGATTATTATGTGATTCGGTAGTAGTAAAATTTGATAAATTTACCCAAAAGGAGCGAATATGCGTAAGAATTTTTTCGGTTCTATCGTTTTGGCTGCGGCCTTGGTGGGCGGCGCGTTTATAGCGGTGCCGCAGACTGCGAGTGCGGGCGTTTTGGCGCATCAGGTAAAAACCCAGGGCGAGCTTGGCTCGGTGTTTATCAACCCTTACGATGTGGCGCCTCTAACCGCTATCATCGATAGAGCGGGCAAGGACATCAAGGATATCCACGTGCGGGTTCTAGGCAAACCGAACGGCGGCATCGACATCGCCTATAACGTATCCGAGCATGCGTTGCTGACGCATGACGGCGTGCCGATCTGGGGGCTGTATCCCGACTATCTAAACGAGGTCGAAGTAAGCTACGTTTTTAACGGCGAAAAGAAGGTTGAAAAGTATAAAATTTACGCTCAGCCGATTGTCACGTATAGCCGCGATTATAGATTTAGCCACATGCAAAAGATGAAGGTTAAAAAGGTCGATCCTGCGTTTAAAAACAGGCTCTATCTCATCAACAACACGATCACGAGCGTCTATAAGCCGCTTGATTGGAAAAACGGGGGTGCTGCTAGCTGGAATGATTTCACCGAAAATTTCGTCGTCGATACGCAGGGCGAGGTCAGATGGTATCTGGACTATCAGAAATTTTACGACCGCAGCGAGCGCAGAGTGATGGACGGCGGCATGATGATGGGCTTTCATCAGCTGCCAAACGGCGATCTGAGCTGGGGTATGGCGCAGCGATATATGCGCTACGATATGATGGGCAAGGAGGTGTATAATCGCGAGCTACCGCGCGGCTACATCGACCTTAGTCACGAAGTAATGCCGCTAAAAGGCGATCACTTACTGCTTCGCGTCGGTAAATACAACTACCACCACGCAGACGGCAGGATCTCGCACACAATCAGAGATCACATCATCGAAGTGGACGGCAGCGGTAAGGTCGTGGACGAGTGGGATCTGAATGAAATTTTCGGCAAAAACGTTTACCGCAGCAACCTCATCAAGGCTCTTGACGCTCGCGCCGTATGCCTAAATATCGATATGGACGCCAAAGAGATCAAAATAAGCGACGATCTGCCTTTCGGCGACGTGACATCGACCGGCACGGGACGCAACTGGGCGCACGTAAACTCGATCTCATACGATCCTAGCGACGACGGCATCATCCTCTCGCTTCGCCACCAAGGCATCGTTAAGATCGGCCGCGACAAAAAGGTAAAATGGATCCTAGCGTCTCCTGAAGGCTGGAGCGTGGACTTTAAGGAAAAAGTGCTAGTGCCTGTGGATAAAAACGGCAACAAGATCAAATGCGAAAACTCAAAATGCGAGGGCGGCTTCGACTGGTCGTGGACGCAGCACACCGCGTGGCTCACTCCGCGCTACGATAACAAGGGCTCTGTAAAACACATCAGCGTATTTGACAACGGCGACGGTCGCGGCATGGAGCAGCCTGCGCTAAAAGAGCAAAAATACTCTCGCGCGGTCGAGTACAAGATCGACGAGAAAAAGGGCACCGTCGAGCAGACGTGGGAGTTTGGCAAGGAGCGCGGATTTGACTTCTATAGCGCGGTTACGAGCAACGTGGAGTGGCAAAAGGATAAAAGCACGTACTTCATCTCAAGCTCGAATGTCTATCTGCTAAAGCCCGATAAAACGATCAAAATGGTACTTGTGGAGATCGATCCAAAAACTAACGACATTAAATTTGAAATGGACGTGGAGTCTGCATCGAGAGACGACGTAGCTTACCGCGCACTGGTGATCGATCCGAATATTTTTGATTATTAAAATTTCGCGGTGGGTTGGAATTTGGCTTTTAAATTCCACCTGTCGCTTTGGTGCGGATAGAATTTTACGACTTAAGCGCGAAATTTTAAATTTTATATAAGATGAATTTTTTAGCAAAGGAGCTAAAATGGAATTTGTAAGCTTAAACGACGGCAACAAGATGCCGATTTTAGGATTTGGCGTATTTCAGGTAGATCCGAAAGAGACGCAAAGATGCGTTGAGGATGCGATCTCGGTCGGCTACCGCAGCATTGATACGGCAAAGGCGTATTTTAATGAAGAAAGCGTTGGTGCAGCAATTAAGACGGCTCTTGCAGGTGGGTTAAAGCGCGAGGAGCTATTTATCACTACTAAGCTTTGGATTAACGATGCGGGCGAAAAACAAGCGCTAAAGGCCTTTGATGCGTCTATGAAAAAGCTAGGGCTTGACTACCTCGACCTTTATCTCATTCATCAGCCATATGGCGATATTTACGGCTCGTGGCGAGCGATGAAACGTTTGCGCGATGAGGGCCTTGTTCGCTCTATCGGCGTTAGCAACTTCTACGCTGATCGGATCGTCGATCTGTGCGAAAACAGCGGCGTCATCCCTGCGGTAAATCAGCTTGAGTGCCATCCGTTTTATCAGCGTGAAGCATTAAAGCGCGTGATTGATGGCTACGGCATAACATTTGAGTCGTGGGCTAGCTTCGCCGAGGGTAAAAACGATATATTTAAAAACGCCGTGCTAAGCGGTATCGGTGAAAAATATGGCAAAAGCTCAGCTCAGGTTATTTTGCGCTGGTTAATTCAGCGCGGCATCATCGTCATTCCAAAGAGTGTAAAAATAGAGCGAATGAAGCAAAATTTCGATATTTTTGATTTTGCGCTTGCGCCTGATGATATGGCTGCTATCGCTGCGCTGGATACTGATAAGACGCTATTTTTTGATCATAGAGACGCCGAGCGCGTAAAATGGATAATACATGCTTTTGATAAGTAAAATTTATTGAATTAAAGCGGATTGTTTGCTTTAAAATTAAGCTGCGAGCGTGCAATCCTTGCTATTAAATTTAAACCTGACGGGATCAGAGATAGAGCTTGTAGCGATAAATTAGCCCGCTTGCTCAAACGGTGTTGATGGTGTAGTCTGCTTTTATATATTTTCTGTGGGAGCCGCCTTGCCTTTGTCTGCTTTAATCTCAAATTTACCCTTTATTTTATACAATCTTTGAAATTTACCGCAAAGGAATTTTATGAAAATCGCTAAATTTTTTAAAGCTTTAGCCGCCGTTTGCCTGCTCGGCATCGGTGCAAACGCGCTAGAGGTGGGCGTTAATTATCAAGTGCTGCAAAAGCCGCTAAATGTGCCTAAAAATAGCGTCGTTAAAATTTTTAACTACGAGTGCCCGCACTGCTATGCGTTTGATAGGACGGTCACGCCGCAGCTGATGAAAAAGCTTGAGGGGACGGAGTTTTTGCCGTGGCACCTAAAGACCAAGGGCGTGTTCGGACAGACCGCAAGCGGCGTATTCGCAGCCCTCATCGTGCTTGATGAAAAGGACGATGTGAGTCCGCTAAGCGATGAGTCAAAATTTAAAAAGGCGAAATTTGCGATTTACAAAGCGATCCACGACAAAAAGGACGATTTTGGCGGCGGTAGTGATAAACAAAGGTTCATCAAAACCGCGCTAGATGCCGCGGGCGTGAGCATGAGCGAATACGAAGCGGCGCTTGCCAGCAAAAAGGCCCAGGCTCTGCTCGCGCAGTGGGACGCGGGCTACGAAGTCGCAGTGATTTCAGGCGTGCCGGCATTTGTCGTGAGCGGCAAGTATCTCTTAAACACCTCCTCGTTCGGCTCCGTCGATGAAATGGCCGCCGCGGTAAAGGAGCTGCTGGCGAAATAGGTCTTGTCACATTAAATTTAGCCGCGCCAAAGCAAACTTTGTTTTATGCACCGCGTTAAATTTAGCCGCGGGGCTTCTAGTAAATTTTATCGCTAAGCCCTGCGGCACGATAGCGACTAAATTTTATGTTTTAAAGGCGCGGGTTTCGGCGAGTAAAATTTGAGCTAAAATTTAAAAATTTGACTTTAAATTTAAATGTAAAATTTTAAGGCGAAGTATTTTTGTCATAGACGAGGCGGATGAGCAAGGGCAAAGAAGCGTATAATATAATACGCGACTGCAGCCTGCAGCGAAATCCAACGAAGTATAGGGCAAAAAGACAAGCCGCAAATTTCAAAATTTACCCTACTCGCCGCTTAGTAGGATATACCCACTCTCGCTAATGTTTTTAAATTTAACCCCCAGCTCCCGCTTCAGCCTCAGCACGACGTTTTGTATCGCGCCCTTACTCGTTTGCTCGCCCTCGTAGACGAACTCCTCGATCATCTCGTAGCTCACGAGCTTGTTTAGATTATACGCAAAGAGCCAAAAGAGCTTGTTTTGCAAAAAAGATAGATAAATTTCCTCGCCGTTTTTGTAGATTTTTTCTTTAGCGAGATTTATGCTCGTTTGCGGGCCCAGACGCACGAGCTTTTCGCCCTTTTCGTAGGTTAGAGCCACGAGCAGGCGGCAAAGCGCGGCGATATCGACCGGCTTTTTTAGAAACGACGCCGCGCCGTGCTCGATGCTTTTGATGAGGTTGTCGTCGGTGTCGTAGGAGGTAAAGACGATAAATTTTTGCGCGGGTTTGATGCGCATCATCTCCTTCATCATCTCAAAGCCGTTCATTGCGGGCATGTGGATGTCGGTGATGACGACCGTAGGGGCTAGCTTTTTAAAGCGCTCCAGCCCCTCTAGTCCGTCGCCCGCGCCCCAGACGCTAAGGCAGTAGGGCTTTAGCCCGCCTATTAGCAGCTCCCTTGCGATCTCGTCGTCCTCGACGATGAGGATGCTCAGGTCTTTAAGTAGCTTTAAAGTCTCTTGCATCTCACTCCTTTAAATTTATCTCAAAGCCGAGCTCAAACGTCGTCGGATCGCCCGCACTCAGCAGTTTGACGTCGCCTGCGAGCTTTTCGTTTGCGAGCTTTTTGCCAAAATACAGCCCGATACCGCTTCCTTGTTTTTTGGTGGTTTTTGGCTGGGTTAAAATTTTATCCCGAAGCTCCTTGCTCACGCCGCTGCCGTAGTCCGTGACGGATATTTTGCACATGTCGTTTTCAAATTTGACGTCCAAAAAAACTTGCCGCTTGGCGATCTCGTCTTTGTATCGCTCCACGACCGCGTCTTTGGCGTTGTGAATGAGGATGAGTAAAATTTGCTGCACGATGCCCATTCGCTGCGTGACCTCTTCGTCTTGAAACTCGCGCAAGCTTACCGCGACGTTTGCCTTGCTAAGTTCGGTGTGCATGAGCTTTAGCAGGTCTTTTATGCAGCGCTGCACGCTAAATTTTTGCGGGTTGTCGCTCGTTTTATAAAAATTTCTAAAAATCTCGATCGTATCGCTTAAAAGCACGGTCGCAGCCTGGCCTTTTTGCAGCATACTCTCTAGCGTCGCGGCGTCTAGCTTGCCGTCTTTTTGTAGCATGAGCAGGCTTGATATCATCAAATTTAGCGAATTAACCGGCTGGATAAACTGATGATTTATGCCGCTGATTAGCTCGCCCGCCTCGCTCATACGGGCTTTGTGCTTGAGTAGGGCCTCGTAGTCGTCTTGCAGGTTTTTGATTTTTGAATACATAAAGTTATGGAGGAAATTTGCCACGAGCGCCAACGCTGCGAACGCAAAAAGCAGGATAAGGGCGTTTTTTAGCACGGAGTTAAGCAGCGCGGCGAGCTCTTTTTCGTTGTCCGTACCTGCGCCGATGAACCAGTTTAGCGTGGGGATCTCGGCGACGGAGATGAAATTTGATCCGATATTTAGGCTCGTGATGTCCTCGTCACGCAGGAAAATCTCTTTAAATTTATCCTCGATCTGCTTTTTTAGCGCCGCATCCTTCATCGGCGTTAAAATTTCGCCGCCGTGGGTTACGATAAAGGCGTAGGAATCTGGCGCGAGCTTAAATTTTTCCATATTTTTTAGTATGTTTTGCAGCTTCACGACGCCGCAAAACACTCCCGCAAATGAGCCGCCGTCCATGACGGGTACGCATAAATTTAGCGTCGGCTCGCCCAAAATTTTATGGCGCTGCATAAAATTTACCGTGGGTGCGAGCGTGCTTTTAGTCTCCTCAAACCACACAAGCCCCGTGCGCAGGCCCTTTGGCATCGCTTCATCGTCGCCCAGCTCCTTGCCGTCTACGAAAATTTCTCCATCCTCGCGCAAAAACTGTAAGGCGTCAAATTCTGCGGAGTTTTCTTTAAAAAGCCGTATGAAGTCGCCGAGCTTTTCGTCGTCTCGTATTGCGCCTGCGTTTTGCATAAATTTAGCCGCGCGCACCAGCGAGTGCAGCCGCTCGTCCAGCCAAAACGAGAAATTCCCGACGATATTTTCGCTCGCGGCGATCTTGTTTTTATCCGCGAGCGCCGTGATCTGCGCCTTGGCGTCCTCATAGTTTTTCACGCCCAAAAGCACCACGAAAAGGCTTGCGAAAATGATGATGAAGTAGATTTTAAAATTATGTTCGCGTAAGGCTTTCATGCGCCCAGTATAGCAAAATCGGTCTAAATTTAGACCGATTTAAGCTTTCTTGATAGTTAAAATTTTGCAAACGAACATCGCGGCAAGCACGACGAAGCATACGCCAAAGCCGATTAGCGTGCAGTCCGCCATCGACATAAATTTGCTTGATGGGATCAGGTACCAGCCGTCCTCGTAAAGATCGACGAGATACTTCTGAAAGCCGCTTAGCGTGACGCCGTCGGGCACCAGCGGATTATCGTAGCCGCAATCTCCCGTCGGCAAAAACCAATCCGGCGCCCACCGCTCAAGCGGCAGGCCGAACGGATAATGCGGCTCGGTCGAGCAGCCCTGCACGCCGAATGGATCGTCTCCGTGCACGGCGTCGTGGATCTTGGCGAGCTTTACGCTATACATTATGCCCTGGATCGCGCCCCAAAAGGCTAGCAGGTAGCCGACCGCCGCGAGGAGCAAATTTTTAGGATTTATGATCGCTACCAGGCCTCCTAGCGCCATGCACAAAAAGGCAAAGCGGATATAGACGCACTGCTCGCAAGGCGGCATATAGACGTAGTTTTGAAACAGCGAGTGCGCGAGGATAACAAGCCCTATGCTCACTACTATGAGGATCGCCCACGGCATGCGGCTATCTGCGAATTTCGCTATTTTTTCCGCAAATTTCATGCCCGCGCCCTATTTTTTAAGCAGCTCTTCAATTAGCTGCGCCATGCCGTCGATAGAGCTGATGGACTTCGTCATGATGAGGTATTTGCCGTTTACGACGAACGCCGGCACGCCCTGGATCTTGGCTATGTCGTAGCTCTCGTCCCATTTTTTAAGCAGTTCGGCGACCTTTGGGTCCTCTAGCTTTTTTTGATAGTCCGCTTCGCTAATGCCCGCCGCATCAAGCCCCGTCTTTAAAAACGCAGCCTCGTCCTTGCCGTCGCTCCAGCGCTGCTTTTGATCGTGATAGGCTTTGTAGTAGGCAAATTTAGCTTTTTTAAACAGCGAGTTTTCATCTAGCAGGCTCACGCCCTTTTCCTCGTCCATCACGGCTAAGACGGCAAAAATTTTACTCGCTGCCTCGCCGTATTCGCCCTTGGTTTTTAGATGAAACGGCACGTATTTTAGCCCCGCGACCTTTTCTACGACCTTTGGCGTGACGGTTTTGTCGTATTTGTAGCAAAACGGGCATACATAGCTAAAGACCTTAACTAGCGTGTTTTGCTCGACTGGTAGCGGCTTTTGCAGCTTTACATAGTCCTCGCCCTCGGTAAACGCGGCAGCGCTTATGGCGCCGAACATCGCTACGGCTAAAAAGCCTTTGCTAAATTTAGAAAGTAGGTTCATGGAGTGCTCCTTAAAATGATTTTGTTTGCGTTAATTTTATATCCTCTCGCCGCCGCAGAACTCACGCTAAGATAAATTTTAGATTAAATTTATAAAATTTCGACTAAATTTTGGCACAAAAGCCAAAATTTAAAATTATTTTTTACAATTAAGCAAGTTTTAATAAACGCGTGATTTCTACGTTAGCGAGGTTGATTAAAATTACGATATCAAACCAATTCAAAGGAGAATAAGATGAAGCGAACTCTTTCTTCATTTGCACTAGCTGCGGCGTTACTCGGCGGTCTAAGCACGGCTGCGCTGGCTATCGGCGGACCTAGCGGCGCGCACATAGACTACGCCGTCCCGGGCAAGATCGGCGAAGTAGTCGTAAACCCATACGACATCGCGCCTCTAACGGCGGTCATCAAAAACGGCGGCTACACGCTAGCAAATGCAAAAGTCACTATCGTGCCGAAGCCGGACGGTCAGACGATCAGCTATAAGGTCGCCGACAAGCACCTTCGCACGCACGGCGGAATCCCCGTTTTTGGGCTCTATCCCGACTATCAAAACACCGTCGAGGTCGAGTACGATAAAATTTACAAGGGCCAAACTGAGCACGTAAAAGAAAGCTATAAAATTTACGCTCCGGCGATTTATCTAGAAAGCTCCGGCATGCCGTCTCAAAAGGGCGCGCTGTTTGATAAAATCGAGGTCGTGAAGGCTCCGAGCGCTAAATTTGCTAACCGCCTCTACTACGTAAATAACTTCGTAAATAAAACCGGCAAAGGCACCAAAGTCGTGTGGAATAACCCCGCAGGCGGCGCGATCGAGTGGAACTACAGCCCGAACAACTTCATACTAGACACCAAAGGCGAAGTGCGCTGGTATCTGGAGCCGAGTAAAATTTACGACCTCAAGCAGCCGTTTAGCGCGGGCGTCATGATGGGCTTTAAACAAAACGACGACGGCGCGATGACGTGGGGCTACGGGCAGCGATACGCCAAATACGACATAATGGGTCGCGAAATTTTTAACCGCGAGCTGCCTGCGGGATACAACGACTTCTCGCACTCGATGGACGTAGCGCAAAACGGACATTACTTCCTTCGCGCAGCAAACGCAAACTATAAACGCGCCGACGGTAAAAACGTCCGCACCGTGCGCGACGTCATCGTCGAGGTCGATAGGGACGGCAACGTCGTGGATGATTTTAGGCTGTATGAAATTTTAGATCCGTATCGCGACATCGTGCTAAAAACGCTCGATCAGGGTGCTGTTTGCCTAAATATCGATGCTAGCAAGGCGGGCCACACCGCGAGCACGGACGAGTTAGCCGCGATGGATACGAACGAAAAATGGGGCGACATCGTGGGCTCGGGCCCTGGACGCAACTGGGCGCACGTAAATAGCGTGGATTATGATCCAAGCGATGATAGCATCATCATCTCCAGCCGCCACCAAGACGCCGTCATCAAGATTGGCCGCGACAAAAAGATCAAGTGGATAATGGGCGCGCACAAGGGCTGGAAGGACGAATTCAAGGGCTACTTGCTCCAGCCGGTAGATAAAGACGGCAAAAAAATCGTCTGCGAGGACGAGTACTCAAAATGCCCGGGATACGAGAGCGAGAAGGGCGGATTTGACTGGCAGTGGACGCAGCATACGGCATTTCGCATCGACAGCAAGTCCAAAAAAGGCGTCGTGTATCTCACCGTCTTTGACAACGGCGACACCCGCGGTATGGAGCAGCCTGCGATGGCAGGCATGAAATACTCCCGCGCGGTCGTCTATAAAATTGATGAGAACGCCAAAACCGTCGAGCAGCTCTGGGAGTACGGCAAACAGCGCGGCAGCGAGTGGTACAGCTCGGTCACTTCGCTAGCGCAGTATCAAGACGACCTTGATAGCGTGATGGTTTACTCGGCGGTTGCCGGCATGCAGTTTGACATTGCCAAGGGTCGCCCGGTCGGCGTGCCTAGCCCTCACATCAACGAGTTTGAATGGGGCGCAAAAGAGCCGTCAATCGAGATAAAAATGACCAATGCGATGGGCTATCAAGCGTTTCCGTTTAGCCTAGAAAAGGCGTTTGAGAAGTAAAATTTAAATTGAGCGGCTCTGTTTCGGCAGAGCCGCTTTTAAATTTGCATTGCCTGTTGCTGCGTTTTCGCCATCTTTTCATCGCCTCTATTTGCGGTAAAATTTCGCTCGATTGATTAAATTTATCCATACGAAGCACCCTTGCGCGGTAAAATTTTGATTGATAGTAAATTTAGACTGAAGCAGTATAATTTATTCGAATCGAAAAGCAAGACTCAAATAAAACAAAGGAGCACATATGGAAAAGTACGGCTATGACCACATCAATGATGCGTTTTTGAACAAGGGAACGGCATTTTCTGCCGAAGAAAGGAAAAAGTATCATCTGGAAGGACTGCTTCCTCCGTGTATCGACGATATCGAAACGCAAGCCAACAGGATCTACCGCCAGATGGAACGAAAAACTTCCAAAATAGAAAAGAGAAGATTTCTTATGGATGTTTTCAATCACAACCGAACGCTTTTCTATCACGTATTCCATGAACATATTGTAGAGTTGATGCCGATTGTTTATGATCCGGTTATCGCAGAAAGTATCGAACAGTACAGTGAGCAGTTTGTCGATACGCAGGGTGCGGCATTTTTGTCGATCGACGCTCCTGAGCAAATTGAAGATGCGCTCCGTCATGCCGCCGGTGACAGACACATCAGACTTATCGTTGCGACCGACGCGGAAGAAATTCTCGGTATCGGCGACTGGGGAACGAACGGCGTTGATATCTCCGTAGGAAAACTGATGGTCTATACTGCCGCCGCCGGAATTGACCCGAAATCAGTACTGCCAGTCGTGCTGGATTGCGGAACGAATAGGGAAGCGCTGCTGAATGATCCGCTCTATCTCGGAAATCGCCACAAGAGAATATACGGCGATAGATATTACCGCTTCATCGATCAATTTGTAACGACGGCGGAAAAACTTTTCCCCGACTTATACCTTCACTTTGAAGACTTCGGCAGATCGAATGCCGCAAAGGTTTTACAAACATATCAGAAAACTTTGCCTGTATTCAACGACGACTGTCAAGGAACCGGAATTATTACACTTGCGGGAATTCTCGGCGCTATGAAAATCAACGGGCAAAAGCTTACGGAGCAGGTATATCTGTGCTTCGGCGCGGGAACGGCAGGAGCGGGAATCACGGATCGCATATTCAGAGAAATGGTCGCGCAAGGTCTTTCCGAAGACGAAGCCCGCAGCCGTTTTTATATGGTGGATAAGCAGGGGCTGCTGTTCGACGACATGGACGACCTGACGCCCGAACAAAAACCGTTTGCGCGAAAACGTAGCGAATTTGGTAATGTGAGAGAGCCCGTCTCTCTTACAAAAGCGGTTATGGCCATACGTCCGACGATCCTTGTGGGAACATCGACAGCGCCGAAAACCTTTACGGAAGAGATCGTTCGCGCTATGGCGTCATGGTGCGAGCACCCGATTATTTTTCCGCTCAGTAATCCTACGGAACTGGCTGAAGCTACGGCTTCGGACTTAATTCATTGGTCGGATGGCCGCGCAATGGTGGCAACGGGAATTCCTGCCGATCCGGTGGAATACAAGGGCGTCACGTACACAATCGGGCAGGCAAATAACGCGCTGATTTATCCGGGATTGGGATTAGGCAGTATCGCGGTAAATTCAAAGCTCGTGACGGATGAAATGATCTCGGCAGCTGCACATTCGCTTGGAGCCTTTCTTGAAACCGGAAAACCCGGAGAAGCGGTTTTACCGCCGGTAGCGCGGCTGACGGAATTTTCCGAAGCGGTTGCCGTCGCAGTCGCCTCTTGTGCCGTCCGTCAAAAATTAAACCGCGTTGCAACGGATAACGTGGAAAAAACGGTCAAAAACTGTATCTGGAAACCGGAGTACTAAAGCACGGAAAAGCCGATAATAGAAATGGCGGCTGGTAACAATACGCTCAGCAAGCGATTCTATCGGCAAGTATTCTACGCGCTCACAATCCTTAAGCGCCGCTTCGATGAATGGCGGGAGCTATCACAAAACGAGGCGGCGCAAACTCGCGCAGAGCAAAATGCGGTCAAAGCAGCATAAATGTGCGCGAATTTTGACGCGAGATCGCTGAAATTTGATACATTGAAAGCTCGGGTGGCGCGGCGCTTGTTTGTATAATTCTTGCGGTTTGCCTCGCACAATTTACTCAAAACTCAACCGAGTGGCGCCCGAAGGGACCGGGCGTAGGTTTAATGTGCGTGTGTTTTCAATTTTATCTCGGTTAAGCGCCTCGAAACGGGCCGAGAGGCGCGCTTGATTTTAAATTTAATTCAAATTTAGCCCAAAATCTCCCCCGCGAAAAACAATGCCGACATTGCAAACGTGCACAGCGCGACGACCTTGAGTTGTCCGTCGAAGTGGCAGCACTCCCACACGCGCGAGACGAAAAAGAGATGCCGAAGTAGCGGCGCGAAGCTCAGCGCGTAGAGCAATCTCACGCCCGAGCCGCCGCGCAAAAGCGAGTAGCAAAGCATCAATCCCGCTCCGCCCGCGATCAGCGCGTAGTGGTAACGTTTGGCTGCGCGCAGTCCGATACGAACGGGGATCGTGCGCTTGCCCTTGAGCGCGTCGTTTTGGATGTCGCGCATGTTGTTTAGATTTAGCACGGCGGTGCTTAGCATCCCGCACGCGCACGCAGGCAGCAGTAGCGCCGCATCAAGCGAGCGGGCATATAAAAAATACGAGCCCAGTACGCTCAAAAGCCCAAAAAACAAAAACACGAAAACGTCGCCAAGCCCCTTATAGCCGTATGCGCCGGCGCCCACGGTGTAGCGGATCGCGGCGTATATCGACGCGCCGCCAAGCGTCAAAAATAGAGCCACGAGATAAAACCGCTCGCCGAATGCCAAAACGCTTAGCGCAAGGCTCGAAAATGCCGAAAGCAGCGCCGTAACGACTATGACGCGCTTCATCTGCTCGGCACTCATCTGTCCCGTTTGGATCGCGCGGCGCGGCCCCAGTCTGCCCTCGTCGTCGGTGCCTTTTACCGCGTCGCCATAGTCGTTAGCGTAATCGCTTAGCACCTGAAACAGCAGCGTCGTAAGCAGCGCCAGCGCGAAAATATCGGCTCTAAACGTGCCCGCGCCGTATGCCGCGCCGCTACCGAGCAGTACGCCCGAGACGCTAAGAGGTAGCGATCTAAGGCGAGCGGATGCGTAAAGAGCTTTTGCGGTTATCATTTTTTGCCTTTTTTGATTTTTTGAGTGCCGAATTTACGGCGAACTCAATTTAAAATTTAGCGGAAAAACGCCAAAAATATTATAAATTTAGACTATTCGTAGAGTAAATTTTATTTAAATTCGCCTTTTTAATATAAATAGCGGTAAAATAGAGCCAAAAATTTTAGGAATTGTGATGAAAAAAGTTCTTACCGTTCAAGATATATCCTGCGTGGGCAAGGTTTCGCTGACCGTTGCATTGCCGATACTTAGCGCGATGGGGATGAGCACGAGCGTGATCCCTACGGCGGTTTTATCGATGCATACGGGCTTTTCGGGCTACACCTTTTGTGATCTAAGCTCGCAGATACGCGCGATCATGGCGCACTGGAAAGACCGCGGAGTGGTGTTTGACGGCATCTACACGGGCTTTTTGGGTTCGGCAGCGCAGATCGAGATTATGGGCGAGCTATTTGCGAGCTTCGGCGGCGCGGGCAAAACTATTTTGGTAGATCCTTGCATGGGCGATAACGGCGTGTTTTATCCGGGCTTTAATGAGGATTTTGCCCGTATGATGGCGCTTCTGTGCGCTCAGGCCGATGTAATCACGCCCAATATCACCGAGGCCTGCGCGATTACAGGCGTGCCGTACCGCGAGGATGCGGATAGGGATTTCATAATGGATCTGCTTGCAAGGCTTCGAGAGCTGGGCGCCAGACAGGTTATTTTAAAGGGTATCGGCTACATCGCCGATCAGTGCGGGGTTTTCAGCTACGATGCGCGCACGGGCAGGACGAACGAGTATTTTCACGAGCTGCTGCCGGTTAAATTTAACGGCACCGGCGATATTTTCGCCGCCGTAGCCTTCGGCGCAATAATGCGCGGCAAGTCCCTGGAAACTGCGGTCCGTATCGCTGCGGACTTCGTCGTCAGCACTATCAAAGAGACGATGAGCGACGAGGAGCGCAACGGATACGAAGGGGTCGATTTCGAAGCGATAATTCCTGAGCTGGTGAGGAAAATCTAAGTTCTAGACAGATTTGGAACTCGCCGCGCGGACAGAGGATTTGTGGTAGAGCTTTAAAATTTTACCGCAAAAGGAAATTCCTAAATTTTATCTGCGGCGTGAAATTTTAAAATTTCAAAATTTATGTGTCGTGTGGGGCATGGAATTTTATAGGCGATGCGGAATTTTAGAATTCATGCATTGCGCGGGCTTATAATTTTATCTCCTGCATAGAATTTTAAAATTTGCACCGACGTAAAGATGCGAAATTTATCACTAGCGCGGAATTCTAAACGCAAGGCTACAGCGAATTTATCTGCTTGCAAGTTTGGGCCGCATTTTGAAATTTTGCACAAAATCTGCTTAAAATTTTATTCCTGCGAGTCGTGTGCTATGCACTTATAAAATAATCTCAAAATTTATGAGTAAAATTTAGATTAAAATCCATATCGATGTCACGCAGTTATAGTTTTCGGTATAGAATTTACGCGATGGGTTTATGGCACGAATTTTATTTGAAATTTCGCTTTAAAAATCTAAAATTTGAGCGGTGGAATTCCATCTGCGGCGGAAAGCTATCGCGTGAAATTTTGTGGCTGCTGCGTTTTGTGATATAGGCAAAATGCGCGCCGAGCGTGAAATTTTACAGCAAATATTGTGGAAAAATTCTATTATTTATCGCGTAGCGGTAGAATTTTACTGCGCGAAATCAAGCAGAATTCCGCGCATAAGTCTATAGCCGAAATTTACGCCGTGGCGAATGAGCTTACTCGCACAAAAGGGTGCTAGCGCAAAATTTCATAGCCGAAATTTCCTGGGCAGAGCTTTACTTTGTAGATTTTAAAACTAAATTCCGCTTCGAGTATTAAAATTCTAAGTTTACTTAGCGGGCGAGATTTAAGTGATAAATTCCACCCGCTGCGTAAATAGCAAGCGCTTTAAATTTCATTCCACCGGCGCTTTGCTTTGCAAAAATCGCACGAGCGTCTCGTATTCGTCGGGCTGCAGCCCCGAGTTTTGTATCATCGTCTCGACCACGCTAGGCCAGACATTGACGTTAAACTCGTCGTATCCGTGCAGCGCGTGACAGCTGCCGCAGCGCTCTTTGAATAGATTTTCTCCCGCGTCGTAAATTTTAGCCGCGTCGTCCGTCACGGCAAGCTTCGCGACGTAGCCGTCGATAGTGACGTTCGCCCATTCGTTATCGTAGTCGTCCTTCACGGTCTTTAGCGTCTTTAGGCTCTTTGCATTTTGTGCTTGCAAATCCTGCTCCAAAATCCCAAGCCTCGCGTAGCTTACGTTGCTTCCCTCGGGCACGAAGCCCGCGTATCGCACCTGTACGTAGTCTTTGCCGTCCTTTAGCACTTGCAGCTTCGCGCCTACGTGCAGCTTGGCGATCTCCTTGCCGCCCGCTTTGTTTAGAAGCGGGGTTTGAGCCGCGACGAAAAGATCCGTCGCGCCCAAATGGCAAGCTGCCGCGAGTAAAAACGCCGCTAGCGCTTTGGATAAAATTTTACCTCGCTCGGGTGCGCAAATTTTATCCGTTTCGCATGAAATTTCACCTGCGCCGGACGATGAAATTCTAACTGAGTGAGGCGATGAAATTTGACCTCGCCCGAGCGCGTAAATTTTAAAATTTTGTCTCATCGTTAGCTCCTTTTGCCGAATTTCGGCTGTGAAAATACCGCAAGCGGCGGAAGCTCACCTTGGAATTTCTCGATCTGAACTAGCGCGGTGGCTTGGTTGCCGCACGCAAGCTTCGAACTGGGCTCGTTTGGTACCAGCACGTTTACGTTGCCGTGTACGCACATATCGCCGCTATCGCTAAAGAGCGGATCCCACCAGCCGCCCTCTTGCATCCTCACGACGCTTTGCTTTACGTTTTCGGTGACGATGAGCCCCGCAAGCGCGGCACCGCGATCGTTGAAAACCCTAACTACGTCGCCGTTTTTAAGCCCTCTTGCTTCGGCGTCTTTAGGGTGCATCCACACGGGCTCGCGACCGTCAATTTCTTCTAAGCTTCGTAGCCAAGTGTTGTTTAGCTGCCCGTGCAGGCGGTATTTCGGATGCGGGGTTATTAAATTTAGCGGATACTTTTGCGTCTTTTGCGCGTTCCCCAGCCACTCCATCGGCTCCATCCAAGTTGGATGCGCAGGGCAGTCGTCCAGCGCCGCTTTGGCGATCTTTTTTGAGACGACCTCGATCCTTCCAGACGGCGTTCCGAGGCGATTTATGATAGGATTTTTTCTAAATTCCTCCATCGCTACGTATTCGTAGGCGTGCTTTGGAATTTCAAATTTCACGAAGCCCTTTTTCCAAAACTCCTCAAATTCCGGCATCTTTATCTTCGATGCGTCCGCTTTTTTCTTCGAAGCGTCGTAAAACTGCTTGATCCATTCCATCTCGCTCTTGCCCTCGCTAAACGCCATATACTCCTTCTCGCCGAACTGTTTTAGAATTTCGCAGTAAATTTTATAGTCGTTTTGCGCCTGCTCGTAAGGTTCGGCGATCTTATGCATAGCGATGATAAATTTATTCGTATGCGACTTGGTTATGTCGTCGCGCTCCTGCTCGGTGGTAGCGGGCAGCACGATATCGGCCATGCGCGCGCTCGCCGTCCAGAAGCACTCTTGGACTATGAAGGTGTCGAGCTTTTCAAACGTGCGCGCGAGTAAATTCGTATCGGGGTGGTGCAGATACGGGTTGCCGCCCGCCCAGTAGGCAAGCTTGATGTCGGGATAAGTTATCTTTTTGCAGTTAAAATCTATCTCCTTGCCCGGATTGTTGATACAATCGACGATGCGCGAGACGGGGATTGCGATGTTGTCGCGGTTTTTCCACTCGCCCTCGCTAGCAGGCACGATACTCATGCTGCCTAAGCCCGGGAAAGCCGAAGAGGTAGTCGCCGCGCCGCTTGTGAGGCTTAGCGCGCTTCCTACGGGAGCTGCGGGGCTAGGGCAGCCGCCGTCGCTGTAATGATAGCCAAAGCCGTATCCACCGCCCGCAAGCCCGATCTGGCCCACGAAAGCGGCAAGCACTGTCGCCATCCAGTGAAACTGCTCGCCGTGATGAGCGCGCTGCGGACCCCAGCCACACATTATCATAGTGCGCTTGCTGCCTAAAATTTTAGCTAAGCCTTTGATCTCATCCTCGCTCACGCCGCAAATTTTAGACGCCCACGCCGCGTCTTTTTTGAGCCCATCTTCGCTTTCGCCTTTAAGATAGGCTTTAAATTCCTCTGCGCCGTGAGTGTATTTTTTAAGAAATTTTTCATCCGCAAGCCCTTGCGCCATCATCTCATAACATATCGCCATCATCATCGCAACGTCGGTGGTAGGGTTGATCGAAATGTGCTCAGAGCCTAAAAATTTAGCGGTGTTATTATAGACCGGATCGATTGTGATCACCTTTACGCCGCGCTTTTGCATCTGCTCTTTTAGCTTTGCGAAATACAAATAGCTCTCGTGATCGGGCACGGCCCACGCGATCTGATTGGTATTGATCGGATCGGCACCCCAGATGAGCACCGCTTCGCTATGCTTTAGGATCGTAGGCCACGCGGTTTGCAGGGCGTTGGCCTCGTCCGTTCCGCTGATGTGCGGGGTTATCGCGCTTATACAGTGGCACGAATAGTTAAGTTTTCTCGTAGTGTAGCCGCCGATGATATTTAGCATGCGACCGAGCAGGGTTTGCGGGTTATTTACGCTGCCGACGCTGTACCAGCCGTAGCTGCCGCCGTAAATCGAGCTTGCGCCGTAGTCTTTAAGTACGCGCTTTAGCTCGTCCGCTACGAGTTTATACGCTTCATCCCAACCGATCTCGATCCACTCGTCCTTGCCGCGCATGCTTTTGTCGCTCTGCCAGCCTTTTTCTAGATAGCCTTTTCGCACGCATGGTCGCGCGATGCGCGTAGCGTCGTATGTGCGCGCCGCAAGCCCCTGAGTAAGGCTGATCGGGAAAAAATCGAGTTCACTCGCGCTTAAAACGCCTTCAAATTTGCCGTTTCGCCTAAGAGCCCTAACCGCGCCGAAATGCGAGGCGGTGATCGGCGCATCCTCGCTATTCATCAGATCGTCGCTGATAATGCTAGTGGCGTTCGCACTCGCCGCACCTGCCGCACTCGCGGCAACGCCTTTTAAAAATTCGCGTCTTTTCATTTTCTCTCCTTTAATGTGAAATGAATGAAAGATTTATGGAATTTTAGCATTAAAAATTGCGAATTTTTCGGCCTTAAAACGAAATTTTAAGTTATAGAGCGAAATTTTATTTTTCTATTTTTAAATAGAGCTAAGATTTTCGCGGCTTATAAAAGCTTAAATTATAAATTAAGTTTTTAAAATAATTTTACTTTAAAAACTAGCTTTTTAAATTTCGCACATCGACTCTTAAAAATTTTAGAATTTTTGAGTATATCAAGAGCTCGTCGGTATTAGGCGCTATAAAATTTCATAGCGCCAGTAAGTCATAGATTGAAAATTAGATATTGATGCGATTGCCGTACGCAGGCTGTAAAACATGGCAATCGTATATTTTTGCGCTTATTAAGGAGGAGGTATACTTTCGGCTAAATTTTTAAAAACAAATAGAGCAATAAAATTTAATGCCATTAAATGACAATATCTGACAACGAAAAGTGAAATAATACGAAAAATTTTAAGGAGGAAGAAATGAAAAAAATCATTTTAGCTTTGGCTTTTTTAAGCTATTTTATGTTTGCCGAAGAGGTAAAAGAGCTTACGGATGAGCAAATAAATACATTGGTAAAGGTCTGCGAAAGCGGTAAAGATTTCACGAATGAAAATGGAACCGTGAAGTATGAGGAAGCCTGCGCTACTCTCGGTATGATATATGAAAATATCCCTGTATTAGGCGATCTCGGTGTAAAGCAAGATTTGGCAAAAGCCTTTAAATTTTATAAAAAAGCGTGCGACGGCGGCTATGCTCGTGGCTGCTTTGGATTAGGAGGGTTTTATTTTGAAGGAAAAGAGGTAACAAAAGATGATAAAAAAGCTCTCGAGTTCTTTAAAAAGGCATGCGATATGGGCGATAAAGAGAGCTGCACTTTGGCGGCTGTTATGGACGGCGATAACGCGAATTTAGCAAAGGCGTCCGAGCAACACAAGAAAGATTGCGATAGCAAGGGCGATATACTCGCTTGCGGGTTATTTGCCTTATTTATGGAGGGAAAGGATAATAAAGAAGCGGCGAAATACTATAAAAAGGCCTGCGAGCTTGGCAAAAATATCTCGGATCCCGCATTGCAAAATAACCCCGCATTTAACGATGGGATAAAGCAATTTTGCAGCAGACCTGCTGAGCTTGAAGCGCAAAATTTAAGGGCTGTGCAGGACGTAATTAAAGCGAAAATCGCCGAAGAGTATAGAATATCTTGCGATTCTGAGGGGAACTGGGTATCTTGCGCGATATACGCCTCTAATATAGAGAGCGACGATCAAAGAGCGGCGATGAGATACTACGACAAGGCGTGCAAATTAGGCAAAAAAATCATAAGTGTCGATTCTAACAAGATACTGCAAAAATCTTGCGAAAAAGCCACCCGCTGAGGTGATTTTAAATTTATAGAGGAGTTGTAATGAAAAAGATGATTTTAGCTTTAGTGCTGTTGGGCTATGCGGCGTTCGGCGGTTTGGAAACTAAAATATATGAAATCGTCTGCGAAGCAGGACGCGCCGACTCCTGCGCCTCCGCCGCCGCATCATATCTGAAAGAAGCCGAGCGATCAGATAATCTGACGCCTGAGATTGATCTAGACAAGGCTGCAGAATTCCTAGGCAAAGCTTGCACAGGCAAGCATAAAGTAAGTTGCTTGCAACTTGGTATGATGTATCAAGAGGGAAAGGGCACCAAACAAAATATGGCGCAAGCCGCGCAGCTTTATAAAAAGGGATGCGATGGCATAGGCGGAGAATGGGCGGCTTGCGGATTGTATGCAGAGTATCAAATCGGTATAGAGGAAATGCAGGAAGCGGCACTCTATTACGAAAAAGCCTGCAGACTCGGCGACCGGGCGCGTCTTGGTACGACGGACGAAAAAGTAGGAGATATCGTAAATCATTTATGTGAAGCGTCCGAATCGCTCAAATCGTTCCGACCTAAAGAGTCTGCGGCGCAAAGACTTCTACGCGATGCCGCACGACCTTAATTATGTGGCAAAGCTATAAGACGAGTGCTTTGCTAGGCGTATTTTTCACAATATATCACTCGTCACCGCTTGCATAATCGTGAGTATTTTGGAATTTAACGGCGCAAATTTAAAGCCGTTTGATTAACTTCTGCGAAGCATTTAGTGAGATTATGAAATTTTAAAATTTAAAACAAGAAGGAATGTATACTCGTGAAATTTAAATATGAGCGTCGGCGCAAAATAGCCGCGGAGCGGATCGCTAGCTTCGTTAAAAGCGGCGTATAAAGGGTAAATTTAAAATCGGAGCTTTGCCGAATTTTAAATTTACCCGATTTGCCTCGCTATAAAATTTATTCGCCTAGGAAGTATTTCAGATCTGCCTGCGCGTCGCCGCTGATTAGGCGAAGGCCGAAATTTTGCACCAAAAAGCCCAAAATTTCGTCGTTGAAAAACTCAGGCACCGTAGGACCCACGTTGATATTCTTAACGCCTAGGCTAAACAGCGCAAGCAGGATGATGACCGCCTTTTGCTCCATCCACATCAGCACGATCGAGACCGGCAGGTCGTTTACGGCGATGCCCGTAGCCTCGCTGAGCGCCAGGGCGATCTTAACCGCGCCGTTGCTGTCGTTGCACTGGCCAAGGTCGATATAGCGCGGAAGCTCGGTGTCTGGCACGTTTCCGAAATCCACGTCGTTGAAGCGGAATTTGCCGCAGCTGGAGGTCAAAATCACGCAGTCCTTCGGCAGGCTAAGCGCTAGCTCGCGGTAATACTCGCGTCCCTTGCCCGGCGCGTCGCAGCCTGCGATGACGAAAAAGCGGCGGATTTTGCCCGATTTGATCGCGTCTAAAATTTGCGGCGCGAGGCTCAAAATCGTCTTATAGTGTCCGCCCGTCACCAAACTCTCGTCGCTGTCCATGCTCACGTCGCCGCACGCAAGCGCACACTCGATGAGCGGCGTAAAATCGTCGTTTTGGATATGTTTGATGCCGTCGGTGCCCGCGATAGAGTAGCCAAACAGCCTGTCTGCGTAGCTACAGGACGAGCGAAGCGGCACGATGCAGTTGGTGGTCATCAAAATCGCGCCCTTAAATTCGTTAAAAAGCTTGGTCTGATCGAACCACGCCTTGCCGACGTTGCCCTTTAGATGCGGATACTTGCGAAGCTGCGGATAGCCGTGCGCAGGAAGCATCTCGGAGTGGGTGTAGATGTTGATGCCCTTGCCCTCGGTCGCTTTTAGTAGCGCCTCAAGAGCGTGCAGGTTGTGGCCGCTAACCAAAATCGCCTTGCCCTCGACCTTGTTTTGGCTAACTTTAACCGGGGTTGGTACGCCGAATTTTGCGGTATGCGCCTCGCTTAAAATATCCATCATCTGCACGCCCGCGCTTCCGACAGCCATTAGCTGCGCGATATGCTCGTCAAAGTTAAAATTTGAGTTCGTCAGCGTGAAATACAGCGTGTCGCCCATAACGGTATCGACCGCGCTAGTATCGGCGCCGAGCTCATACGCGTGGTGGCGGTAGGCGCTAAGGCCTTTAAGCCCGAAAACCATAGTGTCTTGAAGCAGGCTTAATGTGGAATTTTTGCCACAGGTACCGCGGTCTTGGCCCTTGGCGCCGCAGCCCTCGGGCGCGCTCATTTGGCACTGATGACAGAACATCTCTAGATTGTCGCTCATAGAAATCCTTTATAAAAAATTTAGTTGGTAATTTTAAGATTTTATTTAGGCAAAAAAATTGATTATAATCAAGAAATGGCTAAATTTTATCAAATTTATTTACAAAATGAGAATTTTAAATTTTATAAAAGGTATTCTAGATTGCTTAGAAAGCATAACGAGAAATTAGAATATTAAAAAATTTCTGGAACAAATTTTTATAAAACTAAGAAAACTTAAAGCTCTTTAAACATCGATAAAATCAGGGGTCTAAAGGAATTTTTGAGTATATATGGCTCCGGATGCTGGATTCGAACCAGCGACCAAGCGGTTAACAGCCGCCTACTCTACCGCTGAGCTAATCCGGAACGCGTAGAATGGATGGTGCGGATGAAAGGACTTGAACCTTCATGCCGTGAGGCGCCAGATCCTAAGTCTGGTGTGTCTGCCAATTTCACCACATCCGCAAAAAAGAAAGCGCATATTAGCCAAAAAGCTCTTAATATGAGCTTAATATGGTACGCCCAAGAGGATTCGAACCTCTGGCCTACGGCTTAGAAGGCCGTTGCTCTATCCAACTGAGCTATGAGCGCAAAATATCAAATCAGTGGTACGCTCGAAAGGAGTCGAACCTTCAACCTACAGATCCGAAGTCTGTTGCTCTATCCAATTGAGCTACGAGCGCATAAAGTGGGGTGAGTTGTGGGAATCGAACCCACGACCCTCAGGACCACAATCTGATGCTCTAACCTACTGAGCTAAACTCACCACAATGGTCGGAGCGAAAGGATTCGAACCTTCGACCCTCTGGTCCCAAACCAGATGCGCTACCAGCCTGCGCTACGCTCCGTAGATTTTCGTGGATTGAATAAAAAGCGTATTATATATATTTTTTCTTAAATTACGCTTTTTACGGCTTTAAATTTAATGAAATTTAGCAAGTCGCATCTGTTTTTCTAAATTTTTCAATAAAATTTGTATCAGCGCCAGCCCCTTCGTACGGTGCGAAATTTTAAATTTCACCTCAGCGGGCAGCTCTCCGATTGTGCGGTCAAACCCACGCGGAATAAACATAAAATCGTATCCGAAGCCGTTGTGACCGCGCTCTTCGCAGATCGCCGTGCCGTGCATGAAGCCGTGCGTGCAAAACTCGCCCAGATCGCATTTTAGCGCGATCGCCGCCGTGTAATGCGCGGGCGAGGAATCTAAATTTAAAGCTTCTAGCTCGCTTGCTAATTTCTCGCGATTGCTTGCATCCGTTGCGCCCGCTCCACTAAAGCGCGCCGAAAATATCCCCGGGGCCCCGCCCAGCGCGTCCACGCAGATACCGCTATCATCGCTTAGCACAAAAAATTCGCTCTGCAAATTTTTACTTTTTAGCGCCTCATGCACTGCGCGAACTTTGATAAGCGCGTTTTGTTTGAAGCTCGTGCCGCACTCGTCGATCTCAAAAGGATCCAGCACCTCGCCGAGCGCGCACACGTCGTATTCCGTGAAAAATTCTTTTATCTCTTTTACTTTATTTTTGTTGCTCGTCGCAAGTAAAATTTTCATCCTCGCTCCTTAAATTTAAGCCGCCATTTTACCCAAAATCAAAGAATTCGTTACGATTTTTGGCTATAATCGGCGCAAATTTCATGTTATTTGAGGTCTAAGATTATGCTAAAAAGCGTCCTTCCGCTTAGTTTTATCATCGCTACGAGGTTTTTTGGATTATTTATTTTGCTGCCCGTGCTTAGCCTGTATGCGTTGAGCTTACGCGGCGCAAACGAAAGCTTAGTGGGGCTACTTTTTGGAATTTATGCGATTATGCAAGTGATTTTGCAAACGCCATTTGGAGTGTTAAGCGATAAGATCGGACGTAAAAAAACTCTTGCGATAGGACTGGCGCTTTTTATCGTGGGCGCTTGCGTTTGCGCGGCGAGTGAGAGTATTTATACGATGATTTTTGGGCGCTTTTTGCAAGGCTGCGGTGCTGTAGGAGCCGTAGCTACCGCACTAATTAGCGATTTTACGCGAGAGGAAGAGCGCGGTAAGGCGATGGCGGTAATGGGCGCGATGATAGGCGTGAGCTTTGGCGTAGCAATGATTTTAAGTCCGCTTTTAAGCGCCAAATTTGGACTTGCCAGCCTATTTCATCTAAGTTCAGCACTTACGCTTTTATGTTTGGTGCTGCTTTTTTTCGTAGTACCTACCGAACCGCATATCCGCTCCCTGCGTCAAAAGGTCCCGCTGGGCTCACTTTTGAGCGATAAAAATTTAATGCTTATGAATTTAACGAATTTTTTTCAAAAGGCTTTCATGACGGCAGCGTTTTTTCTAATTCCAATTTTGCTCGTGCAAAAATTCGGACTTTTCAAAAGTGATTTGACTAAAATTTATGCTCTAGGCGCGATATTCGGCTTTACTGCGATGGGTGCGAGTGGCGCTTTAGGTGAAAAGCGCGCACTAGCTAAGCAAATTCTACTTATCGGCATTTGCTTTTTCATCGCTTCGTATTTGATTTTTGCGTTTGCTAGCGGGGCGAGCGCTTTCGTGGTGGGCGTGATGCTCTTTTTCGTGGGATTTAACGCGCATGAGCCCATTATGCAAAGCCTTGCGTCCAAATTTGCCAAAGTCGCTCAAAAAGGCGCCGCGCTTGGAATTTTTAATTCTTTTGGATTTTTTGGCAGTTTTTTGGGTGGGCTATGCGGTGGCGCACTTTTTGGCAAAATCGGCATCGAAGCGCTAGGCATTGGCGTCGCGGTTTTGGGTGTGATCTGGCTTGTGCTACTTTCTAGGCTGAGCGATCCAAAACTTTTTAAGAATTTATACTTTCCTAAAGGCGGCGATTTTTCCGCACTACAGGGCGTAAAGGGCATTATTGAAATTTACGAGACCGATGGCGAACTCGTTGTGAAATTTAACTCTAAATTGATAAATGAAGATCAAATTTATAAAATCGTAGGAGGCAAATGATGGAATTTGAAAAATTTGAAAGCGCGATGGAGCGCTTCGCAAACACGGTGCAAAAGTCCTCGCGCATCGAAAAAGTCGCGATCACGCAGGCGCTGGGGCGTATTTTGGCAGGCGATGTCGCGGCGCCCTTTAGCACTCCGCGCCGCCCGACCGCCGCAATGGACGGCTACGCGCTAAAGGGCGCGGATCTAAGCGAGGGGGCTAAATTTAAGATCGTCGGCACGACGCCTGCAGGCAAGATGCCTGGCGCCGTGGCAAAGGCGGGTGAGTGCGTCAAAACCTTCACCGGCGGGCTCATGTGCGAGGGTAGCGACACGCTTCTGCCGATCGAAAACGTGCAGGTACAAGCAGGCGGTATTATCGTCACAAAGCCCGTTTCCGCAGGCTTTGCCGTGCGCGCGGCGGGCGAGAGCTACCGCGAGGGCGAGCTTTTGCTTAGAAGTGGCACGAAGCTCGGCTTTTCGCAGATCGCGCTGCTAGCCGAGCTAGGGCTATTTCACATAAGCGTATTCGTCCGCCCAAAAGTAGCAATCCTAGCCACCGGCAGCGAGATCAAGGACCTCGGCGAAAGGCTCGAAAACGACGCTCAAATTTACAGCTCCAACCACATCGCGCTTGCAAATTTAGTAACGCAGCTAGGCTGCGAAGCGATGATAATGCCCCTAGTACGCGATGACGAAAAAGAGCTGGAAGGCGCGATCCTATCGGCTTTACAAAGCGCCGACATACTTCTAACTAGCGGCGGAGTGAGCGTCGGAGACTACGACTTCGTGCAAAGCACGCTACAATCAAAATTTGAGCTCATCGTAAAGGGTGCGGCGATCAAACCGGGCCGCCACGTGCGCGTAGCCAAAACCGGCGAAAAATATATCTTCGCATTCCCGGGCTTCCCTCTCTCGGCGCTCATTACGTGCATTTTGTTTCTACGCGTATATTTGCAAAGATCCTTCGGCGTGCGCGAAAACACGGAATTTAGCGCGATCTTAGATCACGACTACGTAAAAAAGACGTCGTGGCTGGAGTTTATGCCCGCCGTCTTGCAAAACAGAGACGGGCGGCTTTTTGTTAGCCTACAAAGCAAAAAGCAAGGCTCCAGCGCGATTTTGAACAATTTAGACGACGATAGCGTCCTGCTCGTCGCGCCGCTAGAGGTCAAAGAGCTCAAAAAAGGCGAGCTCGTGCGCGTAATCTCGGTACCTAAAATTTAGCCGCGAAAGCTCGGTTTAGGATTTGCAAAAGCTAAAATTTAGACCCAAATCGCGCGTCGCGGCAGGCTCATTATAAATTTTACTGCGCGACGCTATACAGCGAGTGCGCCAAATCTTTGTCGCCGCGCAACTTCAGCTCCAAGCTGCTTCACAGGCGAAATTCGGGTATTTGCGAGAGATAAAGTGAAAATGAAAGATAAATTTATGGCGCTCCGGCGGGCGTTTTCGGCGAATACAAAGCAGGCGTAAAATGAGCCAAACCCACCCTTTTAAGCCGATTTTTGATAAAAATTCTAAAATTTTAATCCTCGGCTCCTTTCCCTCCGTCGTTTCTCGTAAATTTGGCTTTTACTACGCAAATCCGCAAAATCGCTTCTGGCGGGTGCTGGCGCAAATTTTAAACGCGCCGCCGCCTGCGAGCACGGATGAAAAGATAAAATTCCTGCTCGCCCGCGGCATCGCCATCTACGACGCGGCGATCTGCTGCGAGATAAAGGGCTCGAGCGACGCCAAAATGACCGCCGTCGAGCCTGCAAATTTAAAGCCGATCTTTAGCGGCGCGCGTATCGCGCAGGTATTCGCAAACGGCGGCAAGGCGCATGAAATCTGTGAAAAATACCTAAAAACTCAAATTTTAAACGCAACCGGCAAAGAGCCGATCAAGCTGCCATCCACGAGCCCCGCAAACGCAAATTTTAGCTTTGAGAGGCTCGTGCGCGAGTGGACGATCGTTGCGAATATATTAAAAATGACTTAAATTTGGCAAATTTATTAAGTTTGTATAGGGCCTAAAAGAAATGTATAATTAAAATGGTGCTAAAATCTTAGGTATAACTAATTATCACAAGGAAAATAAATGTCAAAAATCAGTAATTCTTTAAATAGTTTTGAGCAGTTAAAAGAAGCGGTTAATACATTAGATATTAAACCTATACCAGAAAACGAAACCCAGGAATTCGCCAGAAATAAAGAAGCGTTAATTTATATAGAAAACTATGTAAATTTATTGGATGAAAATCTACTGCCGAATGCCTTTTTCGGAGATTTTCAAAACTGCTTTGTCAATTGGGATAGAAGTATGTGGCATTTGACTGCCATTATCGACAACGCTTTAACAATATTAGCTAGATATTCAACCATATATATTCCAAAAGATCAAGCAGAATCAACCATTATGGAGATGATTGCGGGATACAATGAGGCCATAAAGACATCGCTAAACGATTTAAAATTGGATGAAATAAAAAATAAAATAGCGAATACCGAAAGTACTATACAAAAATTTAGCATTGCTAATGACGAATTTCTACAACAAAAAGATAAAATTTATGGATACTTTAATGAGATAGAAAATTTTAGAACCAATTTGGTAGTTAAACAAGAAAATAAAGATATATCAATACAGCAAGAAATAGAAAATGCAAGAAATAAGATAACCCAGGATCTGGAAGTAACTAAAGAAAAAATTATCGAAAATTCGCAAAAATTAGAAGAAATAGGAAAATTTCATATAAAGATTTTCGGTGAACTAAATGATAATGTTCGCAGTGGAGGCCTGGAGCAAAAACTTGATAGTATGTTTGAAAATTTATATGAATATGAAAATACCATGAAACAACGCTTCGATGAATACGATAAAATCATTAAAGATTTAAATGAAAAGGCTACAAATGCAAGCTTATCATCTTCATATAAGCAACAAGGAGATGCAATTAGCAAAACTATTAGAAGGTGGGATATTGGGTTTATTTTAAGCATAATTGCGATAGCTGCTGTTGCCATATGGACTTTTATTGGTGTAAATGAAATTTTAAATAAGGATATTAGCGCAGTAATTACAGAACTATCCCAAATACAAGACGGAGTAAATAAAACTTATAATGTATCCATAATACCTGGTGATAAAATTTACATTATGATTTTTGGATTTTTTTCAAAAATAACCATGGCTTTACCTTTTGTCTGGCTTGCCATCTTTTGCTCAAATAGACGTAAAGAAGCCATGAGGTTAGAACAAGAATATGCTCATAAGGTTGCGGTTGCGAGTTCCTATGCTAGCTATAAAGAGCAAATATCTAATCTAAATGAAACTAATCCGGAATTACTAAAAGAATTAATGGCTTCCACAATTAATATTATTTCTAAAAATCCAAGTGATTTTTTAGATAAATCAAAAAGCTCTGATAAATTTATAGACTGTGATGGAATTATAACCAAAATGAAGCAACTACCAGAATGGTTGATTGATTTGATAAAGCAAAAGAATAAAAATTAATTCAAAATAACTTTAATTGGCAGTAATTTATAAAATATAAGGCTAAAGTTGTGAAATTTTTAAATATAAGCACATTAAAGCTCCTGCTTCCGTTTTTGGCGCTGGGCGCGCAAGCCCTGGAGCCAAAAATCGTAATGCAGCCCGAGCCGGTCCTGAAAAACGGCCTGTATTTCGTAGCGGACAAGCCCTACAGCGGGACGCTCAAGGTGCTGCACTACAGCGCCGAGGATCTCTACGACGTAAATTTTATGGGCGTCGTCTACCCCAGAGCAAAGCCGCTGCCGCCGACACTTATCAGAGAGATCGACGTAAAGGACGGCACCGCGGTGCTTCAGCGCGATTACTTTGACGGCAGAGATAAGCCCTCAAACGAATATCCGCTAAAAAACGGCCTGTACGACGGCGTCGCGAAGAGCTACTACGCAGACGGCGGCGAGCTGAGATCGCAGAGCGAATACAAAGCCGGCAAGCGCGAGGGTTTTTACAAGCTGTATTATCAAGGAAGCGGCAAGCTAAAGCAGCAGGGCTCGTATAAAGCGGATAGGCGCGAGGGCGTTTTCACCGACTACTACGAAAGCGGCGAAGTAAGCGCGCGCCATCTGTATAAGGGCGGGCTGCGAAACAGCAAGGACGTGGATTATTACAAAAGCGGCAAAGTGCGCGGGGAACGAAACTATAAAAACGATAAACGACAAGGCGTAGAGAGATGGTATCACGCAAGCGGCGCGCTAAAGCAGACGGGCGCATACAAGGATGACCGCAAACAGGGCGTTTGGAAGTTATTTTATGAGGACGGCAAGACGCGCGTAGTCGAAAATTTCAAAGACGGCGAGCGCGACGGCGCCGTACGCGAATACTACAGGGGCGGCGCGTTGCAGGGCGAATACGAGTTTGAGCGCGGCAAACAAACGGGCACGAGTAAGCAATACTACGCAAGCGGCGCGCTTGCGGCGAAGGTAATGTTCAGAGACGGGCGCAAACACGGGCTATACGAAACATACCACGAAAACGGCGCACTCAAGGCTAGAGTGACGTTCAAGGATGGCCTGGAGATGGGCACGGTGAAGCACTACTACGCAGACGGCAAGCTCGAAGCCGAGGGCGAGTTTGAGCGTGGCAGGCTCGTGCGCGCCAAAAAATACGACGAAAGCGGCAAACTAATCAGCGATAAATCCGATAAAAACGGGCTCGCAAGAGAGTAAAGCGGACTAAATTTTAAAATTTTAAGCGGATTTGGAATTTTAAAAAGGTTTAAAATTTTGAGTAAGTGCGGTTTTGTATTTTGTAGGCGTAATATTTTTGAGCGGAACGGTTTCGTGCCTTGAGCGAGCGCAATTGTAAATTTGATTAGGCGCAGCTCTACACTTTAAATAGACATGACTTCGCGTTTCGATTGAGCGCGGCTTCACGTCTCGGACAAATTTTGATTAGGACGCGGCTCCGCACTTTAAACAGACGCGACTTTGCGCTTCGAGTGCTCACGGTTTTAAATTTTATTGAGTATGTCTTTGAATTTTAAGCGAGCGTGGCCTTACGCATCTGTTTTCGGCTATACATACCGCGCCGTCAAGTGCCGTCTTTAAATGATGGGGCTTTGTATTTGTGAAGCAGCGTGTTGCGTTTTGGACGAGTAAAATTCTACGCCGAGCGGCTTTATGGGGCGCACGAATACGGCTTGACGTTTTCGGACAGGGCTCATACGGTACAGCTCGCTGCGCAATTTGAGCTGATGCGGTTAAAATTCCACGCGCTGTATTTTGGCACACATAGCGCGCATGTATCGCCTGACGCGGCATAGCTTGGCTTTCGATACGGCTTGTCTTTTCCGCGTAACGAGCAACTTTGGCACGGTGCAAATTTTTAAAATTTAAAGCGAAATTTCAAGCCGAAACGGCACTGAAATTTCAACCGCCGAAAGGTTAAAATTCGACGATCGATTTTCGCTAAATTTATCCCACGGTTCGCAAGCTGTACTATTCAGGCGCGAATTTCAAATCTACTGCAACCTTGCCTTTAGCACGGTAAATTTTAGCTGGCTGATATTTTAAAATTTGCTACCCGCTTTGCTAAACAAAATTTTACGAGCATGGTGTGGGCGAGCAAGGCAGGGGGCAGAAAGAGTCGCTTCCCTCCGTATAATTGCGGAGGCAAAGAATGGGCTACCTATCTCGGTATGAAAATTTAATGGGCTTTATTTGCAACTTTAAAATTTTGCGAGATATTCGCTCGTAACGTTAAATTTCAATACGCGAGCGGTGGAAATTTTAAGAAAGCAGAGCTAGATAAAGCGAAATTTCACATAAGGTCTGTGCAACGCGGTATTTGCGCACAAGATATAAGCGCTGAAAAGGAGAAGCACTCGGAATTTGGCGCGTAACGAGCGGTGAACTATAGTTAAGCAAACTTCAAATTAAAAATCTTAAATTTTAATCCGTGGACGCCAAATGGGTTCAAAATAAAATTTACGTAAATTTAGAGCGCGGCAAGCCGGGGGCGCTCTCAGAGCACTACAGGCCGTATAGCTCAGTATTCGTGCGGCAAAATACAGGCATTGAAAGACATACCCATTTGAAATTTAGCGCGCGGCGGGCATAGAGAACCGAAAATCCGCAGCGCTAAAGTTTACTCGGCAAAAGTCCGAATTGATCCGCAGCAGCCACAATCGCAGCGCGAAGAGGCGACGGGATGAAGCTCACTAATGTAGAGCTTCACGGAGTCAAGCCCTTGCTTTTTCGCCTGGAAGTAGGCGTCGCTTGCAAAACCGAAGTCCGCAAAACGCAAGAAGCTCTCCACGTAGGATTTGCGCGCATTTTGATGATCGACATAATAGGCGTGCTCCCAAAGATCGCAGGCAAGCAGTGGAATTTTGCCGCGTGCGATCAGTGTGTCCGCATTTTGCGTCGTGATGATTTCTAAATTCGTGCTGCGCTCGTCGCACACGAGCCAGCACCAGCCGCTACCGAAAAGCCCCAGCGCGCGCTTTAAAAACTCGCTTTTAAAATTTTCCATCCCGCCGAAAGCCTGCGTTAAAGCGTCCGCGAGCTCGCCGCTAGGCTCACTTGGCTGCGCGATACAGTCGAAGTAAAAATCGTGGTTGTAAATTTCAGAGGCGTTGTTAAAAATACGGCTAAAACCTAGGCAAATTTTATAAAGCTTTGAAATTTGCGAAAAATTGCACTCCTCGCCGCGCACCTCCTTGAACGACTGCGTGATGATCGTAAAAAGATCTGCGTTTTGTATCGGCGTGTCCGCTATATCTCGATTTAAGGCAGAGACGTAGTCCTCGCAAAGCCCGCCGTGGTGAAATTTCAAACTCTGCAAGCTCGCGATTTTATTCGTGCGCGGATCAAAAGGCAGCGCCCTGGATCTAAACACTAATAATCCTCGCTGTCCAAATCGCTATAATCGTTAAAACCATCGTCGTCTTCGTAGCTGTAATCATCCTCGTCGTAGTTGTAGTTGTAACTCTCGTCGCCTCCGATTAAATCATCGTCCTCGTATTCGTCCTCATCGAACTCTTCGTCTTCGAAGTCATCGAAATCAGCCATTTTGCTCTCCTTTGTCGTTGGAATTTACTTTTGATTTTACGCATTCACTTGCTATTTCCGGGATATTTTCGATATAAACGCTCTGTGATGGGAAGGCAAACGATAGCCCGTTTTGCTCCACGATCTCCATTATTTTAAATAAAACATCCTCTTTAGTTTGGATAAAATTTGCCCATATTACGGTTTTTGTGAAGCAGTAAACTAAAATATTAATAGACGAATCGCCAAAGCTATCTAACGCCACGAACATAGTGCTTTTATAGCCCGCTAAATCGTCGATAGAGACCATATTTTGTCTATAGCGCATACGAAAATCTTTGGAATTTAGCGCCGTATCGGCAGACTGAGCGATACCCGGGTGAGATTTTAGCATCTCTTTGATGTCGTTTACGCACTTTCGCAGTTGAGCCGTGCTCGCGCCGTATTCGACGCCCACGGTAAGCTTTAAATTCCGTCCTACCTTCCTGCGGCTCCAGTTTTTGATATTTTGCGCCATTATGTTGGAATTCGGCACAAAAACAAGAGCGTTGTCAAAGGTTCTAATCGTCGTCTTTCTAAAGCCCGTTTCTACGACGTTTCCCTCTATGTCGCCTAATACAACCCAATCACCTTGCGAGAACGAGTTATCAAATAATAGCATCACGGATGAGAAGAAATTTGCGATGATGTCCTTGGTCGCAAATGCGATCGCAAGTCCGCCGATTCCAAGTGATGCCATAAGCGCCGAGATGTCAAAGCCCAGACGCTTTAGCACCAAAAGTGCGGCGATGATGATTACGATGATATATAGAATTTTAACGACTAGATTTATGATATCTTTTCTGACGCCTTTTTTCGTGATGTTTCCAAGCACGACAATGCCGTAACCGTCGATGATCTCGATGATGAGCCATGCCCAAAGTACCACGTAAACGATCGAGAATAAATTTGCAAATTTTATTGGCACGGGCGCCGGATAATAAAATATACTAAGACAGATATCGACCGAATAAGCGATCAGCAAAATACCCATCGGACGCTTGATAATGCCCACTACTTGCGTTTTTAGAGTTTCGCTATCCAGCGAAAAGCTTTTATTAAAGAATTTAAATACGAAATAGATGATGTTGGCAAGCAGTCTGCGAAGCGAGTAGAAAAATAGCGTAATCAACGTGATCAAAATGAGCTTGCCGAAATTTACGTGGCTGAGCTTAAACGGAATTTTATCGTTGATATAATCGATCACCGACTTAAAATTTAAGCTCGTAAAAACCACGCTGCTTGCGAGTAGATCGCTATTTCGCGACAGATACGTAAGCACCTCGTCGTAGGTCTGCTTATCGTTTTTCAAATCGTTGATTTTAGACTCTAAGGCGTCTATCTGCTCTTGACTGCTTAGATTATTTTTCAAATCATTAAGTTTGCTAAAATCCCTAGTTTGGATATTTAGTAGCGTGCTACTCAGCTCACTTTCAAGCGCGCTTCTGCTTGCGCCGTTTACAAACATATCCTCAATTTTCATAAGCGAGGTATAAAAGATCTCCGCCATTTCCATTTTTTCTAAATCTGCGCTTGCATTTACGTATTCGGGAGAGCTCTGCTTTTTAGCGTATTTTTTTAGCGTAGTTTGGATATTCTTTTTATTTTGTGCATACGACATTATGCTTTCGATATCCATATCCTGCTGCGTAATCGCGAAAGGTAAGCGATCAAAGAGCTTAGCTTTATTGCGATCGATGGCGTCTAGCTCGTTTTTGCTCGCGTTGGCATCGCCGCCGTTAAGCAGGGAGCTGCGCTGCAAATTTAGCTTTTTAATCTCTTTGATTACAGAGATAAGCGTCTCTCCATTAGGAGCTTTTTTCTGCGAAGTCTCGGTTTTAGCGACCTTTTCTGCGATCATATTTATTACTTCAGTTTTGTTGCCATCCTCTGCACCGAGAGATTTGGATAGAATTTTAGCGACTTCTTTTTTGATCTCGGTTTTGTTGTTTTCTAAAGTAAGATTTGCTTCTGGAGCGGAAGAATTTGTCTCTACAAAGCTTCCCTCGCCGGTCGTGTTGAGGTCTGCAAACGCTAAAGCGGCGCTAAAAAGACTAATCGTTAAAAAGCTGATTATAGATTTTTTCATAATCCATTCCCTTATTTAATAGCGTAAAATGCGCGCCTTCGTCGTCGTAGTTGAATAGCTCGCCCGTTTCGATGACGTAGTGCCAGCCGTAAATTTTAATCTCGCCGTTTTTATAGGCGTCTTTGATGCCAGGAAAGCTAAGTAAATTTTGCATGGAATTTATAATATTTAATCGCTCGGTGATCCACTCGCGCTTGTCGGCGCCGAGATCTTTGAGCTTTTCGACCTCGTCTTTTACAGGCTGCATTAAATTTAGCCAGCGCCTTACGTTTGGAATTTTTTCGAGTTTTTTAGCGTCGTAAAACAGCGCCGCGCAGCCGCCGCAGTTGCTGTGCCCGCAAACGATGATATTTTTGATTTTTAGCGAATACAGCGCGTATTCAATCGCTGAGGTAGTCGCTAAAAATTCCTCGCTAATGCGGTATGGAGGAACGACGTTTGCAATATTTCGTACGACGAAAAGCTCTCCTGGAAGCGTCGAGGTAATTAGGCTCGGCACCACTCGCGAGTCGGAGCAGCCGATAAAAAGCGTGTGGGGCTTTTGATGATTTGCCAGACTTCCGAAAAGCTCGGCATGCTCGGCAAAATTTTCTTCCATAAATTTAATAGCTCCATTTATTAACTGGCTGGGCATACTTTCTCCTTAAAAAAGTCGGGAATTATATATTACTTTCATAAATAGATAGAATTCCGGAAATTTTTAATTATATATTTACCAAATTTTCGCTAAACTCCCCGCTCATAAATCAAAAGAAGGAGAAAATATGAGTCTATACGACAGACGAAATTACGCGGACGGCTATGAGCTATCGGACGCGTCACTGGAACAAGGACGAATCTCTCAGACCATTAAACAAACCTACGCGCTTCTAACCGCTTCGATGATAGCTGCGGCGGCAGGGGCTTTTGTGGCGATGAGTTTCGGCGTGAGCTTGGCTATTCATCCATTTTTATATCTAGTGCTTTTAATGGGGCTAATTTTTGGTATGCAAGTAGCCGTAAATCGCGGTGCTAATACGATTGCGCTGGTTTTGCTTTTTGCATTTACCTTTATTACCGGTCTTACTCTAGGTAAATTGATCACTATTTATATCGCAGCGGGTGCCGGAGATGTGGTAACACATGCGTTTGTGGCTACGGCGATTACTTTCGGTACTCTTACCGTTTATGCGATGAATACAAAGACAAATTTCGACTCTTGGGGCAAACCGCTATTGGTATCGCTTGTGGCTATTATCGTGCTAAGCCTTTTGAACTACTTCTTTTTCAAAAGCACCGTGCTTGATATAGCAATTTCAGCTTTTTCGGCTTTAATCTTTTCGATGTATATCATCTACGATACTAAAAATATTATAAACGGCACCTACACTTCACCGATAATGGCTGCCGTAGATATGTATCTAAACATCTACAACCTCTTCCTTTCGCTGCTAAGAATTTTCGGCGCAAGCAGAGACTAAATTCTATGCACCGCTTCGTGCGGTGCACTCTTAACTTAAAATTTATAAATCTTTTATTATAATCGCGAATTCAATTTTTTCAAAAGGTTTTATAGTGACTACGTTATTTTTGGTTTTACAAGTCGTCTTCGCCGTGATAATTACGATCTCCGTCCTGTTGCAAAAGAGCTCTTCTATCGGGCTTGGCGCATACAGCGGAAGCAACGAAAGCTTATTTGGTGCGAAGGGGCCTGCGGGGTTTTTGGCTAAATTTACCGCTGCAATGGGAATTTTATTCGTGATAAATACACTTGTGCTTGCGTATTTCTATCAGCAAGATGCTAAATCTTCTGTCGTAGATCGCGTAAAGATTGAAGCGAATGCTACTAAATCCGTGCCAAACGCTGTCCCTGGCGTGCCATCCATCCCAGCTTCAGGCGCAAAGCCTAATTTCGCTCCGGCAAGCACCGAATCAAATTCCATAATTAGCGGCGAGACCAATGCGACGGATACGAAAATCGAAGCGCCCACAGTTCCTGCTACCGGTACCACCGCAGCTAGTGCGCATACTCGGTCGCAAGCATCAAGTGATACCAATACCAGCGCTGCTTCCGCAGATCAAAACACAACCAAATAAACTCTAAATTTTAAAATTTAAAAGCGCGAAATTCGCGCTTTTAAATGCTATTCTTATTTTTTTAACGCTATAATTTCGCAAATTTTATTTAAAGGATTTGAATGCTAGAAGCTATCTACAAAGAGCAAAGAGCAAACGGCGATCGAGCTATCGAGGCTTTGAAAAAGGACTTTACGACGCTACGCACCGGCAAGGTGAGCGTGGCGATCCTGGATCATATTTTCGTGGATTATTACGGCTCGCAAACCCCGCTAAATCAGGTCGCGACCGTCCTTTCGACCGATGCGGTTACGATCTCGATCACGCCGTGGGAAAAGCCGATGCTAAAGGCGATCGAAAGCGCGATCGCAGCGGCAAATATCGGCGTAAACCCAACTAACGACGGCGAGAGCGTGAAGCTCTTTTTCCCGCCGATGACCGTCGAACAGCGCCAAGAAAACGCCAAAAAGGCTAAAGCGATGGGCGAGAAAGCAAAAATCAGCATTCGCAACGTCCGCAAAGACGCCAACGACGAGATTAAAAAGCTCGAAAAAGACAAAGCGATCTCCGAAGACGACGCCAAAAAGGGCTATGACGAGGTGCAAAAGATCACCGACTCTTACTCAAGCAAGATCGACGACGCAGTCAAGGCCAAAGAAGCCGAGCTTTTGAAGGTCTGAGCTGTGAATATAGAAAAAATCTATCGCGACTGCGGCGCATATCTGCGAGGGCATTTTCTGCTTTCAAGCGGCAACCACTCGGAATTCTATCTGCAAAGCGCCAAAGTACTTGAGGATCCGCAGCTCGCGGGACAGCTCGCAGACGAACTCGCCGCTATCATCGAAAAAGCGGGCGTGGAGTTTGATAGCGTCTGTTCGCCCGCGCTGGGCGGAATTTTAGCGGGCTACGAGCTAGCTCGCGCGGCAAAAAAGCGTTTCATCTTTACCGAGCGCGTAGATCGCGTGATGAGCCTGCGCCGCGGCTTTGAAGTGCATAAGGGCGAGAGATTTATCGTCTGCGACGATATCATCACGACGGGCGGCTCGGCTCTTGAGAGCGCAAGGCTCATCGAAAACCTAGACGGCGAGGTCGTGGGCTTTGCCGCGCTTGCCAATCGCGGATTTTGCAAGGTCGCAAATTTAGCGGGCAGCAGTGCAAAGGGTGGCGCCAAACTGCCTGCGGATAAGCCGTTTTTTGCGTTAGGCAATTTCGAGTTTGAAATTTACGAGCCCGCGACCTGCCCGCTTTGTGCCGCCGGAAGCAAGGCGATCAAGCCCGGCAGCCGCGGAAACTAGGCGCCGATTGTCGCTAACAAACCGCAACGAGATTAAATTTTATTCTCTCGGCTTTATCGCGCCGAAATTTTAAAATTTAATCCAAAACCGAGTAAAATGGCAAAACAAAAAGCTAAAATTTCGCCGATCTTTCTGCGCGTAAAGGCCTTCATCGTCGATCTTTTCATCATCGCGATGCCCCTATTCTACGGCGTTACCTATCTCGTCTTGGGCTCAAAAGAAGCTCTGTGGCGTAACCAAGCCGCGATCGCACTTATCTGGCTCGCATACGGCGCGATTTGCGCGGCATTTTATGCCCGCAGCGCTCAGACGCCGGGCTATAAGCTCGCGGGGCTTTATCTCATCGACGTTCGCAGCGGGCGCAAAGTAAGCTTTTTTAGGGCGCTAGCTCGCTTTGCATGCTTCGTGTTTGCAGGCTTTAGCGTCGTGGGGCTTTTGATCTGCTTTTTTCGCAAAGATAGATTAAATTTACACGACCTGCTAAGCGGAGCCGTGCCCGTCGTACGAAAGGACGCGCAGTGAGCGGGCAAATTTGCGGCATCGATGAGGCTGGACGCGGCTGCCTTGCGGGACCGCTTTGCGTCGCTGGCTGCGTGCTGCAGCGCGAGATCGTAGGACTTGCCGATAGCAAAAAGTTAAGCGAAAAGCGCCGTGAAGAGCTCTACGCCCAGATCATCAAAAATTCGCGCTACAAAATCGTCGAAATTTCAAGCGCACAGGTCGATGAGATCGGACTCAGCGCATGTCTAAGATCGGCGCTTGAGCAGATTCTCGCGTATTTTATGGGTTTTAGCGGACAGATCATCTACGACGGCAACGCAACCTTCGGCGTGCGCGGGCTTCAGACGCTCGTAAAGGCCGACGCGCAAATCGCCGAAGTAAGCGCGGCGAGCATCCTTGCCAAGGTCACGCGCGACCGCACGATGTATGAGCTCGCGCAGCGCTACCCGCAATACGGCTTCGCGCAAAACAAAGGCTACGGCTCGCGCACACACATTGCGGCGATCGAGCAGTACGGGCTCACGCCTTTTCACCGCGCAAGCTACAAGATCAAATCGCTGCAACCCTCGCTGTTTGATTAACGCCGTAGCAAGCCTGCTTGATCGGCGAGGAAAAACCGCCGATTTCGGTTGATACTCCGTCGGCAAACGGCGCCGAAACTTATACCCAAAGGCACAAACTTCCAATTTTGGTTAATACGGCGAGTCGCTAGTTTCGGCGGGCGGAATCCGCTTTTTGGCTAGCTCGTCGGAATTTTAACCGAACCTCTCCCGTCTCGCGCTCTCGGCTATAGTCTACTCTTTCGCTGCTTACAGGAATTTTAATCCGTACTTTTGTATCTCGTAAGAGTCCGCACAAGGTCGGAATTTTATCTAAAACCGCAAGCTCGGCTCGTTCGCTTATCCGTGCCCGAATAAAATTTCAAATTCCGCGCAGCGTAAATTCAGCCCGCGCACCGCAATAAGGCTAAATTTAAATTTAGCCTTGACGACGAGAAGGCATCGTGCTTTAAATTTAAAACCGCGCGTAAAATCTTGAATGAAATTTTGATACAAAAAAGCGGCTAAATTTTAAAATTTTATAAAATTTAGCCGCGAGATGAGGTGCTTACTTTCTTTCGTAGAAAATTACTAAGGCGTCTTCTGCCACCCTTTTACCAGTGAATGAACTTGTTTTAATAATATCATCGGCAACATCTTCGGTCACCATAAATTTATCCGACAAACTTATGCTTTTATCGGCATTCACGATAAAATTTATCTCAATAACAGCTTTTGATGGATACTCTACTTTTTTGCGTCCAAAAACTGCATCATATTGCTCTACTGTTAGCTGCGAGTAATAGACGGCTCTCTTAAGATATTCTATAATATAATCAACGCTATATTCTTTTTGAAATTCCCCTTTTAATTTATCGTCACAATCAACTATCTTGTCTTCATCGTCGAATTCTATTTTACCTTTAGTTTTAAATGTTTCTTGGAATTTTACCTCATTGAGTTTGCAGTGTTCCTTTGCTAGCTTAAGCAGACCTTGCTCATCATAGACCTTACTTTTGTAATAAATCATAGCATTATTTAAAGATGTATCCAATGCTCTTTGTTTATAAGATTTAAGGCTCTCGGTTTTATCTTGCACTATCTTTGCTTTCATGCGCTCCATATCCAAGTCGCAGACCATCTTAACCGTCTTTAATCCGCCGTTTTCCTCTTTGCTCCAGGTGACACTTTTGCAGATTTTCGAACCCTCGATCGCCGTGCCGATACTCATAGACTTAAAATCGGGCAGAGTGTAGTTTTTCACGAGCTCTACTTCGTCCTCGCCACATCCTGCTAAAAACAATGCCGCAAGTACGGCGCTTAGCACATATTTCATCTTTAACTCCTTGAGGTAAATTTTCTAGAAAATAATGCTA
>NZ_CALKTC010000048.1 GCF_937996225.1 uncultured Campylobacter sp.
GCCCGCCATCAAATGTTTTAAAACGCAGCACTGATCTTTCGTCATCTTCACTCCTTTTGATTAAATTTACCGCTTACGTCGGTCTGTTTAAATTTTATCCCAAAAAGCTTTAAGCTTACTTTTCGCAACCCCTTGCGCCGCAAATTTAGCTCGCGGCGGCGGGTAAAAATTTACGCTATAATTTCACAAAAGCGCTAAAATTCCAACCGAAAAGGACGCGAATGCAAACGGATCTGCAAGAAAAGATTAAGGAGCTGCAGCGCAAGATCGCCCGCGAAATCACCTATTTTCAGACGGGCGGAGTGAGGCCGCGAGGCGCGATCGATGAGTGCTGGATCGGCCGCGTGCTCGCTTGCACAGCCAACGAGGAGCTGCCTGTGGATCAAAACGGCGCCCCGATGTTTCCTCTGGCGCAGTTTTACCTGCCCGCACTGCCCTACGTGCCGCAGGTCTTGGACGGCGTCAAGCTGCTTGCGATCTTCATTTCGCAGGATCTCATCGGCAAATCCCCTGAGCAGATGGACGGCCTGTGGAAGGTCCGCGAGTATAAAAACGAGGCCGAGCTCGTCATAAAGGAGCTTGCAAATCCGCGCTCGCAGATAAGACCCTTTCCTTTGCAGCCAAAATTTGCCGCGGACGACGTCGCGAGCTGGGACGGCGGCGGGCTGGATGCGGACGCCATAGATGAAATTTTGCGTCTTGAGGAGACGGAGGGGCTCGAGTATTACGACGACTTCGCCTTGGAGTTTTATAACTGCACGAAATTCGGCGGCTACCCCTCCTTTTGCCAGTCCGGAGTGAGCTTCGGCGAGGACTATCAGTTCGTTTTTCAGGTCTCTTCAGACGAAAAGGCGGGCTTTAACGTCATAGACGGCGGCAGCTTGATGTTTGCCAAAAACCCGCAAAGCGGCGCGTGGAGCCTGTATTATGATTTCGATTAGGCGTGCGAAAGGCTTTAGCTCGCCCGCAAAATTCCGCCGCTTCAAACAGACGCCGGGAGCGAGTAAATTTACGATGAATTTTATCGGCGTGCGGCTTTGAGCCCGCTCGGCACGGATTAAATTTCAACGGCGGCACGCTCCGATCGAGATTAAATTTAAGCCGCCGAAAGACGAGCCGTATGGTTACAGGCGAGCCGAATACGGCGAGCGGGCCGTGAAAATTCGGCGCCGTAAAATTTTAAAATTTTATAGCCGAGATTTCGGATTCGAGCTTGAAATTTAAGGCGCGCTTGAAATTTTAACCTGCAAATTTAAAGGAGCGAAAATGAACGCAAACGAGCTTGCAAACATCTGGCGTAGGCCGATCTACCTGCCATATCTGCAAGAACCGCTCACGCCCGAGGCGCTGCGAGCTGCAGAAGAGGAGCTAGGGCACGCCCTGCCACGCGAGCTTACTATGATGCTGAGCGTGCAAAATGGCGGCTACCTGCGCTACGAGCTAGAGGGCTACCCGCTGGACGCCATCAGCGGCATCGGCGAGGCGCATCCGTCGCTTACGCGCTTTAGCTGGGGTGAAGAGCGCGAGCGCGTGAGCTTCGAACTTGACGGGCTGGTGCCGTTCAGCGGCGACGGGCATTGGTATCTGTGCCTGGACTACCGCGCGAGCGAACAGCCTGCGGTCGCCTACATCGACGTCGAATGCGACGAGCAAAGCATCATCGCGCAGGATTTCGCTTCGTTTTTGACGCTTTTGCGGCTCGACACGGGCGGCAAGATCGCGCTGCAAACGAGGCTCGATCTAGACGGCATGAAGGCGCGGCTGGAGGAAATTTTAGGCGTGCGCGCAAGAGCCACCGATCCGCAGCTTTACGGCTTTAGCGTGTATAATTTCGCTCGCGATAACGGCATACTGAGCCTTAGCCCGAACGAGGTTCGGCTCGGATTTGCCAGGCGGGGCGAGCGGCGGTTTAAAGAGCTTAAAAACTTCAGCGAGCCCGCCCTGCGCTATGCTGAGCTGGACGCCGGCGCGATGATACTGGACGTTTTCAAAGAGGAGCTGATGGGTGAAATTTTGCGCGAGCTCAAGAGCGCAGGCTTGTGCGCACAGAGCCTAAAAGACGCGGTCGGCGCGTAAGATTTTGCGATTATTAGTGAGTTTTGTGCGGGCTGCGGCGCACGCTCGTACAACCAGCAATACGGGCTTGCGAGCGTAAATTTAGCTCGCCGCGGCGGGTAAAATTTCGCTATAATTTTGCTAATTTAGCAAAGGAGAAAACGATGAGCGTAGAATTCCGCGTTAAAAATAAAAAGCGACCGCTATTTATGGGGTATTCGGACGCCATGAGCGTTAGCAAGACATTGGATCTGCTGCCCGATCTATCGGTATTTGGCATAGACGAGAGCGCCGAGGATTTCGATGAAAGGGCGTTTTTAAAATCGCTTTTGAGCGAGCATGAGTGCCTGATTTTAGGCGTACGGGGCAAGAGCGGGCGCGGGATGGAGCTAAGCTATGACGAGGAGCAGCAAAGCTACGCAGTGCGCGTAAATACGCCCGCGACGATCTTTGATTGGGTTTTGGCGATCTCGTATCTGCAGGCGCTATCTAAGCAGCTAGGAAGCGAGATCGCGGGTGAAGACGGCGAAATTTACACCCACGACACGATAGAGCAATTCGACTACGAGCGCGATATAGCGGCGGGGCTGCATTCGATAGATCAACACTTAAGCGGCGATACGGAGGTAAATTTTTGCTACGGGGCGCAGAGGCCTTTTGCGATAAACCGCGCGATGATGGATGAAATTTTAGCCTCATACAACCCCGCCGCCGAGTTTAGCAAGCGGCTAACCGAGGTGCAGTACCTCGACGCTTACAGCGCGCACCAGAGGTTTTACCGAAATGGGGATGACGGCACGATAATGGGCTCATACGCGCTCACGCAGGACCTGCCCACTATCCTACCCTACAAGCCGTTTGTGGAGTGGCAAAACGCGAAGATGCTGAAAAATAGCGACGTCGCGCGCTGGCAGATCGCGCTCATAGGCATAGAGGGCGACGAAAACGACGCCGGTAACTACCGCGCCATCGCCGAGCTGGAATATGGCGAGTTTATCGCGCGGCTGCCGAAGCAAAACTACCGCTTCATCGATGCGAGCTATATTTTGGTTGACGGGCTAAACGTCAATCAGCTAAAGGCGCTGGCAGGCTAAATTTTACTTGCGGTGAAATCGCGGGATTTTATCGAAGCTTAGTGCTGCAAAATTTAAAGCCATCGAGGCTTAGCGCTGCAAATCCAAAGTCGCGACATTTTCGGTAAATCTCGCAGTGGACAAAATTCTAAAAGACGGAATTTTATCGCGATGCAAATTTAAGAATTCCACCACGATAAAATTCCGTCGCGATAAAATTTAGAAAGGTTAAAATGAAAAGGACCTACTACGATCTAAAAATTTACGATAACGGCATGATGCGAGGCGTGCTACAAGAGGACATCGAGGCATTGCCGTTTTTCGGCTACTGGCAAAAGATGAGTCTTGGCTCGACGCAGGGCATATACATTGACGAAAGTGGTAAAGAGCATAGGCTCGTCTATCTGCACGACTGGGAGAAATTTTGTAGATTATTCGCTCGCGAACAGGAGCTACTTAAGCGCGCCCCGGCCGGTAGCGAAAATGAGCGATCCGAGCCGTAACACATCTCGGTCGGCAGCGGAGAATAACGGCGATCCTGGCGCAGCGCAAGTAAATTTTAGCCGATAAATAGCGGCGCGCGTTAATCAGCCAAAATCGCCGCTCCGCTTAAATCCGGGTTTAAATTTAACTCGTCTATGATAGATAAAAGCTCTGAAATTTCCTTTTTTATCTGCGCGGCGTCCTCTAAGCTCGGCGGCGGCGAAAAGAGCGTCGTCTCAAATTTGTTTTTCGCTCCGTTTAAAAATAGATAAAATTTATCGTCCATAAACGCCGCGCTCACCCCCATCTCTCCAGCAAATTTTATCTTTAACTCTCTCAAACGCTCCATAAATGCGGGCGTCAAAAGATACCTCGCCCCTACTTTGTCATCCGTAAAAACCCTAAATTCATCGTTAAAAAGAGTATCGTCCATCTGTTCTTTTTCGCCTATAAATTTAGTATTTAACGTGCGACTTGCGACTATCGTTTGCCCGTTAAATTTCTTGTAAAACTCGCAGACCAAGACCGAGCCGCTAAACGCCTGCATATCTTTCATCGTTGACCAAGCAAAAAATATTAGAGAGATTAGGTTAAGTCCGGGCGAGTCGCCTAGTTTTAGTTTGGCATCCCTGGGTATGCTTATAGCTTCGCTAAGATTAAATTTGACGCCGTTATACGTTCCGCTAATTAGGTCTTCGGCACGAAATCTGTCGCGTGAATAAATATTGATTTTTCTAAATTCTTGTTTGCTTATGCCTGCTTGGGGATCGTATTTAAAGATTGTATTTACGTCTTTTATTGCAATGTAAATGAACGTATTTTTAAAAAAACTCGTATAATCTTTTTCCGCATCCAGCGCATAGTATGCGGATATGTTAATAGCAAGAATGATAAACGGCAAATAGACGGCTGCAAATAAATCTCCAGCTCTGCTGCTGTCGAATATATACATAACGATCTCACCTCCTATCAAAAGCACGCCGAAGGTAAAGAAAAGTCCAAGAATTATGCTTTTAATATATAGTCTTTTGCATTCGCTTTGTTTTTTCGCGGTTGCCTCTATTGCTTCGTTTATATTCAAAATTTTACCTTTTTCTAAATTTACGCGGCGGATTTCGCGCCTGGAGCGAATTTTAGCAAAATTTACGCCGCAAAGATACGGCGGCGCGAGTAAATTTTATTCGGCGGATTAAATTTATGAAATTTACGCCGCAGCAGCGATCTACTCGGACGTGCGCTGATTTAGCCACATTTTAAGATTGCCCGCGCCCTCTTTTAGCACCCCAAATCCTGCCGCGGCAATACAGACAAAATTAATTAGCGAGCCCCTCCCGCCGACATTTAAAATCCCAAAGCCCACAATCCACAGCGCCGTGCCGAAGCCAAGCGTGCACACGGCGGTCGCGATCCCCAGCTTGCGGCGCAAGAGGCTTGGTTTGCGCGCTACCTGAACTCGAGTGATCACGTAGCTGCCCGCATATCCTCCGCGGATGAAATACGCGCGCGCAAGCTCGCCCTCCTCCACGGGGATATCGTTAAACTCGCCGCGCAGCTTCACGCCATCTATCTCGAAAAATACCCAAATTTTGCTATTTCCTCTTGCAGCGTGGACGCGGAGATTTCGAACCTCGCCCGTGATCTCATATTCCAATTTGCCTCCTCAAACAGCTTCGCGCTTTGCTTCCGCGCTAAATTCCGCGCCGTAAAATTTTAAAATCTAAAATTTGCCTTGCTCACAGCACTGTCCGTAAAATTTTAAAGTTGAACCTCTACAAGCACTAAATTTAGAACTAAGCCTTAAAATTTCATAGCGATAGAATTCTAAGTAAAACTCTGCCGCTAAATTTAGCAAGCCATATGTGCGGGCTATCTGGACCTTGCCGAATTTCGCATGTCGCAAAATCGCGGCGAAATTCCACGTGCCGTAAAAGCTCCAAATCCGCCGCGGTAGTATCGCAAGTGAGCCCATCGCAAAAACCAATACCGCGCGACGAGCAGCACAAACAGGTAGTGAAAGGCGGATAGCGCAAAATAGACGCCATACTACAAACGGCGCACGGCAAGCATACAAAACAGATGCCTCGCGAAGAATAATGTGCGCCGGGCTACCAAGCGCCTACTTCTTTAAAATTTGCTCTTTCATGAATTTGTAGAGCTGGCAGGATTTTTTATTGCCCGCGTCGCAGCCCTTTTTGACCCATCCAAGCCCCTTGAAAAATCCGCGCAAATCCCCCTTGCTCACATACAAATAGCCTAAATTATTGCAGGCATCGCCGTAGCCCAGCTCGCAGGATTTGGTGTAAAGCTTCTCCGCCTTGTCGCGATCCTGCGGCGCGCCGAGACCCTTATCATACGCAACGCCGGCATTATAGCAGCTATCCACTAGCCCGCCGTCACAACCTCGCTCGAAAAAGCTCACCGCCTTTGCCGGATCCGCCGCGAGCCCAAAACCGCCCGTGAAATAGACTACGCCCGCATTGTGACAGCTTTTGGCATAGCCCAAATCGCAAGCCCTAGCGTAGCGCTGCATGGCGGCAACGAAGTCCCTACTCAGGCGCCCCCTTTGATATAGGTTGCCTAGCTTGTGGCAGGCTACGGCGACGTTTTTATCGCAGGCTGCGTCATAAAATACTCCTGCCTGCGTCGCATTGCCCTCGCCGTCGTATAGGGCTCCCAAATCAAAGCAGCTATCTTTCTCACCCGCCTCGCAAGCCTTGGCAAAAGCGGGCTTGACGCCGTCGTAATCTCCGCGGGAGAGCTTGTCGCGCCCCAGCTGCGCGCAACCTACGCTATCGCCGCGGTAGCATTTAAACGACAAAACGGGCGACGGCAAAAAAAGCACCATAACCAAGACGCAAACGGCGATAGAAAGCGCCGTTATGTCGATGATCTTTCTCATATCTATCCTTTTTACGGCGATGCGCCGCGGGGCTTAAGGAGCGGTCTTGCAGGCAAATCCCGTCCGAGTAAATTTCGCAGATGGAATTCTACCGCCTTAAAGCCCTGCTTTAAAATTTGCCCAGGGCTTCCGCGCCGCAAAATTTTAAAATTTCAAAATTCCGCAAGCTGTAAATTTGCAGCCAAATTTTAAATTTTACGAACCGCGCCAGGCGCTGCAGCAATACCGCGAAACAGCCCGCGAAATTCTAAAATTGAAATTTTACGAGCCGCAAATTTAGAACTAACTTTAAAATTTCATAGCGATAGAATTTTAAATCAAATTTCGCGATAAAATTTCATCCTAAATTCCGCTACAAAATTTTGCGACAAAGCCAGAAGCAAAAAGCAAAACATAAAATTTCGCAGCAGAAATCCCGCCGTAAAATTTCGCTTTGTATTTTAAATCATAAATTTCGTTCGTGAGATTTAGGCTATCGGCGCAAATGTAGCCTGTGCGGCTACATCTTTTCTTTCGCGTTTAGACCCATCAGGGCAAACGCCGTGCGGATACTAAGCGCCACGAGCGCGAACAGCTTGAGCTTCGCATCCTCGTTCTCGCTGCCTACGACGCGGTTTTCGTTGTAGTATTTGTGAAAGTCCGCCGCGAGCGCCTTTAGGAAATCGGGCAGCTTCTGCAAGCCGCGAGAGTTAAAGGCGTCGTTTAAAATTTCATTCAAGCCAAGCGCCGCAAAAGCTAGGCCGAGCCCCGCTTCATCCAGCGTGCAGAAGTCCGCGCCCAAGACGTCCGCCTCGCGCTTGCCCGCTTTGGTAAAAATTTGATTGACCCGCGCGTGAGCATAGTTGATGTAGAAGATCGGATTGCTGCTGTCCTCGCGCGCGAGCTCGTCCACGTCGAACTCAAGCGGCGTCTCACCCTTTTTGCTGATGAAGATAAATCGCATCGCGTCCCTACCGATCGCGGCGAGCACATCGCTCATCAAGATCGCATTGCCCGCGCGCTTGCTCATCTTGTAGGTCTGCCCGTCTTTGAGCAAATTTACCATCTGCATCAGGATGATCTCGAGCCTGCTTTCGTCATAGCCTAGAAAATGCACGGCGGCCTTGAGGCGCGCGATGTAGCCGTGATGATCGGCACCCCAGATGTTGATGCAGCGCTCATATCCGCGCTCAAATTTGTTGTTGTGATAGACGATGTCGCCCGCGAGATAGGTCGGGCGCGCATCCTCGCGGATGACGACGCGATCTTTTTCATCGCCGAGCTGCGATGAGCGGATCCAAATTTTACCCTCCGCCTCATACATCTTGCCGCTGCGCTCAAGCTTCTTAATCGTAGGCTCAAGCTCGCCGTAGAGGCTCTTTTCGCTAGCCCAGTTTTGGATGTGAATACCCGCGTCTGCGAGATCTTTTTGGATGATCTTTAGCACTTCGTCCTTAGCAAACTCCGCAAGGATCAAAACGCGCGATTCGTCGCGGAAAATTTCATCGCCAAATTCGGCGCGCGCAAGAGGGATGATCTCGTCGATATACTCGCCGCGATAGTATTTCTCGGGGTAGCTCACGTCCTCGCCTGCGAGCTCGCGCGCACGAAGCGCGATCGAAGTGCCCAAAAGCTCGATCTGATTGCCCGCGTCGTTGATGTAGTACTCGGTATCGACGCGGTGCCCCAAATAGCCTCCGATGCGTGCGAACGTATCGCCGTAAACGGCGCCGCGCACATGCCCGATATGAAGCGGACCGGTCGGATTGGCACTGATGTATTCAAGCAAAATTTTTTGCGGCATAGCGGTAGAATTCTGCGACTCATCGCAATTTGATGCTGCGATGGAATTTGACGCCTCTGCAGAATTCTGCGAAATAAAATTTTGCCTAGTGGCGGAATTTTGCGATTTGGCGGTGTCATTGCCGCTCGCAGCTAGATTTGCAGCGGAGCCTTTGCTAGCAGGCTCACTCGCACAAATCTTTTCCGAAGCCGGTAAAATTCCGTCTCCGAGCTTCGCGTCGTTTTTCGCAAAATCACCGCCCAAGCTAAGAGCATTTTTAGCAAGAGCGCCCAACACGGCAGGCTTTAGGTGAAAATTTAGATAGCCGTTCACCGCCGTAGCGCTTAGAATTTCGCTATCTTTAAATTTAGCCGCAAGCTCCTCGGCGATGAGCTTAGGCGCCTTTCGCAGCTCTTTAGCCAGCGCAAAAGCCTCAGGCGAGGCGTAATGGGCTAAGCTTTTATCTTTGTGTTTTTCTAAAACGACTTCGCGAGATAAAATTTTAAAAATTTCGTTTAAGACTAAATTTTTCAAATCCTTTACGCCTTTTTATTATCGCTAATTTCGGCGTCTTTAATCTCTTCCTCGGCCTTTTTCTCGACCTTTTCAGGCGTGTCGTCCTCCATCTCTTTTTTGAAGGTCTTAATGCCCTTACCTACGCCCTTTGCGAGCTCCGGGATCTTTTTAGCTCCGAAAAGCAACACGATGATCGCCAAAATAATTAGCAGTTGTTGAACGCTTACGCCCATTTTTTCTCCTTTAAATTTTCCAAATTTCGATTAGTTTGTTTATGTCACGGCCTGCGGTCTCAAGCCTGATCGCCTTGTAGATCGATCTGAAATTTTCATACGCCTGCTCCAAGCGGTCGTTGATTATCAAATAATCGTATTCGCCCAGGCGCTTCATCTCCTCTTGCGCGTTTTGCAGGCGTAAAGCAATATCGGCGGGATCATTATCACCGCGAGCGCGTAACCTATCTCTAAGCTCCGACAAGCTCGGCGTAGTAATAAACACACTAGTAAGTTCGCTTTTAGGCACTTTGCTACGCACGATCTCATATCCTTGCACATCGATGTCAAAAATCACGATCTTACCCCGCTCAAGCTCGCTCGTAACGGCTTTTAGCGAAGTACCGTAGTATTTGCCATGAACTAACGCCCACTCTAAAAACTCTCCGCGCTCGATGCCTGCGCAAAACTCGCTCTCGCTTATGAAATGATAATTTACGCCGTCCGCTTCGCCCGCACGTATTTCGCGCGTCGTAGAGGAGATCGAGAAGTATATCTGCTCGCCAAATTCTGCGATAAGACGCTTTATGAGCGTGCTTTTGCCGCTACCGCTTGGACCGGAAACGAGCAAAATTTTGCCTTTCACTATCTATCTCCAAACGATATATCTATATTGATCTTAAAGTCCTTCAGCGCGTCTTTAGCGTCCTTGCTGCCTGCAAATTTCTCGATCGTGTTTGCGATGCCCGCTTCTAGATCATCGCGCAGTTTGGTTTTCAGCTCCTCAGCGCTCGGTTTTTTGCTATGCTCGTTGCGCAGCGGCTCACTTTTAGAGCTAGGCTCTAACTCGCTTGCCATAAGGCTGGCAAACTCCGCCGCAGCCGAAGCAGCAAGCTCATTCGGCATAGCTTGTGCGCCAAATTTCATCTCATTTACCTGCTCGGACGCACCAAATTTATGCGCTTTAAATTCGGTGCGCTCCGAAGGCTTTGAAGCATTAAATTTTATCTGCTGCGCGGCGCTCTTTGCGAGCTTGTCGGATTTAAATTGCTCGCTATCAGCGGAGCTTGCGGCAAACGAGTTTGCGAAATCGCCCTCCATAGCGCGCAAAAATCCGTCCGCAAACCCGCCGGCAACGCTATTGGCTTGCTCGCTTTGCTTCGGTAAATCTGAGGCATCTAATATGTGCGGCAAGTTTAGCTCCGAAAAATTTGGCGCAGGAGTGGAATTTGTAGTCCCGGTATTGCTAGAATTTGCAGAAGCTGCGAAATTTGCGCCAATTGAATTCCATGCTTCATTATGAGCAGACATAGGCGTATTCTGTGCAAGTCCGCCAGTAAATTCCATACTTTGAAACGGAACGGCGTTATAAAGATTTTCGCGAGGTATATCGCCCGCACCCGCTAACGCAATCGGCGTATCTGAAGCGACCTCGTATTGAGACGAAATTTGCGTTTTTTGAAAATCCGTAGCCGCTTTATTTTTATCATGCGCAGATTTTTTATCCTCTTTTTCATCGGAAGCAAATGCAGCCGCGGCGAAATTATCATATCCGCCAAACTCCTCCACGGGCATGCCAGCACTATCAAAAAGCCTGGAAAAATCCATATCAAATCCACTGTTAACAGACGCGCCAGCTGCATCTTGCACTACTTGCGAAGCAGATTTTTTTTCATCTGTTTTATAGGCAAATGAGCCGTCTGACTCATGCTGTTTAAGCGTAACGTCCGCAGAGTCTTTCGCTTCCTCTAGATTAGGCGCAGCGTCTACCCTTTTTTCAACAGCAGCTTCATTAGAGCTGCCAGCTCTTTGCGGCTCGTCTTGCTGCGCAAGCGGTAGAGTTTCGCTTGCCCGTGTGGCAGGAATTTCATCTTCTGTCTGCGATTTATCCGTTTTGGAATTCTTGGGATTTTCATCATCTAGCGCCGCTAGAGCTATCGGAGCGTCATCCTTTGCGAGCGAAATTTCATCTTGAGGCGCGTGATTACTTTCGGTGGGTTCGCTTGTGCCGATACTATTTAGCGGCACATCCTCAGGGATATCGCTAGCAGCTAAGTTTAGAGGCATATCGTCTGCGATATTATCCGCAATTTTTTCTGCGACGGCGTTAAGCGGCGTATCATCGGCGATGGTGTCCGCAAGAGCCGCTTCATCTGCAAGCTGCGAGAGCGGAATATCATCTGCGATCTCGTCCGTGCGCGGCATATCACCTACCAACTGCGAAAGCGGCACATCATCTGCAATCTCGGGCGCTATATCGTTTGCCAGCTGCGAAAGCGGTATATCTTTGCCAGAGTCATAAAAGCTATCCACAAGCTCTTCAAAATTACTGCCAGAAGTGGAATTTGCCTGGTCAATCGCATCGATCTCTTTCATCACAGAGCTTGCGTCGGCAAATTCTTTCGCCATTTTTTCTTTCGCCTGCACACTCATATTTTGAACCGAAAACTCGCTGATAAACGTGATGAGCTCAAGCGGCGAAAAAGGCTTAGTAAGGGTGTATCGCGCTCCTGGTACTGAGACATTTTTAGGCGTCAGAAATAGCGTCTTATTAAGATCAAATTTTGAAATATCATCGCCATCTTCATAATTTTTTATCGTCAAATCATATTCACTCTCGTCTGCACTATATGCTACCAGATCCGCACCGATGCGCTCGCAGCAAATATTTACGACACTTGCAACCTGCTCATTGTGATTGTCAAGTAGAATTTTCATTTATGACCTTTTAGAAAGAATTTAAGCTATTGTAAGATATTTTTGGTTATTAATTGCTTATATTTGCGCTAAATTTCGGTTATTTAGGCGATAAACTTTGCAGCATTTCTGCGCTAAATTCTCATCGTGGGTCACGAGCACGAGCGCGCCACGACTGGATTTTACGTAATCAAAAATCACGCCCATGACCTCGTTTGCGGTATCTTTATCTAAATTTCCGGTCGGCTCGTCGGCAAAGATTATGCGCGGCTTTTTGCAAAGTATACGGGCGATACTCACGCGCTGCTGCTGTCCGCCGCTAAGCTCGCCCACGCCTTGCTTTAAAGTATGTTCGATCTGAAGCTTTTTTAAAATTTCATCATCTATCGCGTTATTCGTAAGTTTAGCAGCTAGTTCGATATTTTCGCCAGAGGAGAAGCCCTTAAAAAGGTAGTGAGATTGAAATATTATGCCAAAGTCGTTACGGCGGATTTTAAGTCTCTCATCGGAGCTTAACTCGTAAATACTGCGCCCCCCGTAGATCACTTCGCCAGAGTTCGGCTTTAAAAGAGTACATAAAATATGAAGCAGGGTCGATTTGCCGCAGCCGCTAACGCCCAAAATGGCGATGCTCTCGCTCTCTTGGACACTTAAGCTTACATTTTCAAAGAGCGTATAATCATACGCGTGAGTAAGATTTACGCCCTTTAGAAGTTCCATATTTAGCCGATTTGAGCCGCTACTTCAGCAGCGAAGTCTTCGCTCTTTTTCTCTAGGCCTTCGCCCACTTCGAAGCGGATGTATTTTACGATCTCGATTTTGCCACCTAGTTTTTTAGCTTCTTCCTCGATAACCTGCTCGACGGTTTTCTTATCGTCCATTACGTAAAATTGCCCTAGCAGCGTGAGGCGCTGATCGATCTGGGTATTATCGGCGATGAAGCGATCGATCTGACCCGGCAAAATTTTATCCCAAATTTTTTCAGGTTTATTTTGCTTGCGAAGCTCATCTTTTAGAACTTCGATCTCTTTGGCTAAAATTTCGTCCGTTAGATGCGCACGCGAGCCAAATTGCGGGATCTTATGAAGCGGTTTGCCCAAGCGCACAAACTCCTCATTTTCCTTCTCAAACTCGCCTTTAAGAGCTAAAAATTCTTTTTCAATAAAATCGGGATCAAGCTCTTTATAGCTGATAACCTGCGGTTTCATAGCAGCTGCGTGCATGCAGAGATTTTTTATAAGCTCCTTCGCACCCTCTGCAGTCCGCTCACTGTCGCAAGCTGCGGCGATGATGACGCCTACGCGACCGTTTGAGTGTAGGTAGCCGTTTACCACGCCGTTTGCGCCCGCCTTAATCGTTTCAAATCTTCTAACGACCAAATTTTCGCCAATCGTAGCGATCTGACTCTTTAGATGCTCGTCAAATTTAACGCCGTCAATGATGCTGGAATTTAGCTCATCAATGCTGCTAATGCCTTTACTTTGGATATGTAGAGTGGTATTTTTAACTAAATTTATAAAATTTTGATTTTTAGCTACGAAGTCGGTTTCGGAATTTATCTCGCTTATGGTGGCGATTTTGTGATCCGCGCCCACTTCGACGCTCACTAGGCCCTCGCTAGCTAGGCGGTCGGCTTTTTTAGCAGCCTTTCCGAGACCCTTTTCGCGAAGCAGATCGACGGCTTTATCCATATCGCCGTCTGTTTCAACTAAAGCCTTCTTGCAGTCCATCATCCCCGCTCCGGTGCTTTCGCGGAGCTCTTTTACCATTTGCGCGCTGATTTCCATTACTCTTCGTCCTCGCTTACGTCAAAATCCTCTTCGCTCATCGCCTCGGCTACGACTTCTTCTTTCTCCTCGTCGCTGACGGCTTCGCTCTGCTCGACATCCTCGCTTGCGTCTTGATCGCGAAGCGCCTTACCCTCGTTGATCGCTTCTGCCATCTCTTGGCAGAAAAGCTGAACCGAGCGGATCGCATCGTCGTTACCAGGTATTGGGAAATCGACTACGTCCGGATCGCAGTTCGTATCCAAAGGCGCGATAACCGGCATTTTTAGGCGATTAGCTTCCGCTACGGCGATCTTTTCTTTTACAACGTCGATGACGAAGATCATATCCGGTAAGCCCTTCATATTGCGAATGCCGCCTAGATAAAGCTCAAGCTTCTCTTTTTTGCGGCGAAGCATTAGCGCCTCTTTTTTGGTTAGTAAATTTATAGAGCCGTCCTCTTCCATAGTCTCGATTACTTCGAGCTTGCGGATAGATTGCTTGATGGTAGAAAAATTCGTTAGCATGCCGCCTAGCCATCTGTGGCTCACATAAGGCATGCCGCATTTTTCGGCGTACTCTTTTAACGTCGCGCCGGCTTGCTTTTTGGTGCCTACGAAAAGTATCGTCTTGCCCTCGGCAGCCGCGTCGCGTACGATATTATAAGTGTAGCGGAAGTAGCGGATAGTTTTTTGTAGATCTATGATATAGATACCTTTTCTCTCGCCGAAAATGAATTTTTTCATCTTCGGATTCCATCTGCGTGTTTGGTGTCCAAAATGAACGCCGCACTCTAGCAAATCTCTCATTGTTACCATGAGTTTTCTCCTTGTGGGTTGCCCCGAAATTTAGGTTTCTCCTCCACACCCATTAACATCTGCTTTTGACAAACGCAACCAAATTTTAGGATTGGTGTGTGTGAATTGAAGCTGGGATTATATTTAAAAATAGCTAAATTAAAGCTAAATTTAATATAATCCAGACCCCTGCGCGGTTAAATTTTGTGCCGTAAAGATGAGGCGACTACAAGTGGCGCGAGCAAGATTATTTGTTAAATTTAGCGAGCGCAAGCCGCTCTCATAAATTTAAAAAGCGGCATCTGCTTTAAATTTTACTCAAAAAATCCCTTTTTCACGAGCTTGCCCTCTTTCACGCAAAACTCCCCTTTCGCGATCACGCTATCTAGGTTTAGAGCTTCGTCAAATACCGCAAAATCGGCATCAAAACCTACTTTTATCTCGCCTTTGCCGTTTAAATTTAGATATTTTGCGACGTTTTTGCCCATCATGCTTAGCGCTTGCGGGATGGTTAGGATTTTTATTTTTCACGCAGGCTTGCAAAACCTCTAAATTCATCTCGCACGAGGCACAGCTGTAGCCGACCAATGCGCCGTTTTCGTCAAATCTAGGCACGCTACCGTTGCCGTCCGAGCTCATCGTTAGACGCTCCAAATTTAGCCCGTTAGCAAGTCCATACGTGATAGCTTCATGAAGCGGGGCAAATTTACTTCCGCCGCTCGTGATGTCGATATAGCCGCCCATTTTTTGAAATTTGATCGCCTCGTCAAAGAGCTCTTTGGTTCGCGCGCAGTGCGTCGGCGAAAAGTAATTAACCGGGAACGAATAATCCTTGATCACGCTAAAAATCAGGTCAAATTTATCCGCAAGCCCTCCCATATGCATGTGTAGCACGCCGCCTTTTTTCGAGATCATTCCGCCGATGCGTATCTGCGTCAGGGTCTTGATGAGCTCCTGAGAAGTCGGGTAGCTGCCGCGGTTGTCGCTCATCGCGATCTTACAGCCGATGACCTTGTCGATGAGTACCAGATCGCGCGTGACGGAGCCCGTAAATGTAACGCTAGGCAGCGCGTAAGAGCCCGTGTGGATGAAGGTCGAGATGCCCTCGTATTCGAGCGCCTTGGCCTTTGAGTAGAGATTCTCTAAGCTCCTCGTGCATCCGTCGGTGCCCAGCGTACCTACGACCGTCGTCGTGCCGTAGCGGATGATCTGTGATAGCGTTATTTCGGGCGTTCGCGAATGATAACCTGCCTCGCCCCCGCCGCCCGTGATGTGTACGTGCTGATCGATGAGCCCAGGCGCTAAAATTTTACCATCTAGGTCATAAACCTCAAGTCCCTCGATACGAAAATCAAGCCCTTTGGAAACGGCTAAAATTTTACCTCCGCCGAGCAAAACGTCGCTCCTGCCGACGTGCTCTGGCGCGTATAGATCGGCATTTTTAAGTAACAGCATATTTTCTCCTTTGCTTTGGATTTTTGATTGTAAATTTTACGTTTTTTGGCTTTCTTGACTGCGATGTCACGCCGCAATCTCACCTCTTTTTTGCCGTTTCGCTTTGCAGCGCCTCTACGCTAAATTTTATAGAGTTTCGGGAAATTTCAGCAGCCTTGCGGAGAAATTTTATATCCTGTTTTGCTTTTCATCGGCATATTCATCACAAAGCCGCAGAAGCGCCCCGTGACGCCATCTCTACGGTATGAAAAATGCCGCTCGCTCTCAAAAGTGCAGCGCGGATCGAATTTAACGTTTCGCACCCCCGCAGCTGCGAGCTCGTCGCGCAGCGCGGCGTTTAGATCGAAATGCCCCTGCGTTTTGTAGCGCTCAAACTCGCCCAGATCAAGCCCGCCAAGTTCGTAGTTTCGCGCCTTGATATTCGCGCCAACGAATACCTTCAGCTCCGCAGCGACGCAGCCAAAGCGCTCGCTCATCAAATTTATCGCATTGGTGCAGATCCGCCCTATCACGCCCGCACGCCCCGCATGCACCGCAGCGACCACGCCACGCCGCTCGTCCGCGATCAAAACGGGCGAGCAGTCCGCTACCAGCACGCAAATCGCCACGCCGCGCAGATCGGTCACGAGCCCGTCGCAGGGCGGGATTTCATCACTACCTGCGCGTAAAATTTCAACCTTGTTTGAGTGGATTTGGCGCATAAAATTTAAATTTTGCGGTCCGATGCCGAGCGCGGCGGCTAAAATTTCGCGGTTTTGCGCGACGTTTTGTGTATCGTCGCCTACGTGATCCCCTAAATTTAAGCTCGCGTAGGCTCCGCCGCTCACGCCGCCTTCGCGCGCACTAAAGCCCGCTAGCACGCTGCGTCCGTCCAATACAAACTCAAGATTTTCTCTGCAAATTTCGATTTTGGTCATCGCAAGTTACTTGGCGCCCTAATACAGGCTCAAAATTTTATCTACCGCGTCCCACGAAAGCCCCTCTTTTTCGCCCTCGGCGCTCGTATCGCGTGCCGCAACAGTGCCGCGACTGACGAGCTGTCCGCCGGCAAAGCCCAGCTGCGCCGCGACGTATCGCGCGAGCAGATCGGTCTCGATATTTACGCGTCGTCCGATTTTATATGATCCAAAGAGCGTATCTTTAAGCGTGAGCGGGATGATCGTAAGACGAATGGCGCAGCTTTGCGCTTCGCTTTTTAAATTTGCGCCCAAGGAGTTTAAATCGCGAACGGAATTTGAGCTGCTAGAATTTGCGCCGTGCGAACCTTTGCGGTCTTTGTGAATAAAATTTCCGCCCGCAAGCACTTCGTTGATCGTTAGGCTCACGCCGTCGATCGCTACCGAGCCTTTCGGCGCTAGCAGCGGCGCTATATGCAGCGGCGCGCGGATAAAAAAATCGACGCCGCTTGCAAGCTTTGAAATTTTATAAATTTCGCCCACGGCATCGATGTGTCCTTGGATCAAATGCCCGTCTATGCGCTCGCCTAGCCGCATCGCAGGCTCGATATGCACAGAGCCGCGCAGGTTTTGCACGGCGATGACGCGCGCCGTTTCGCTTGAAAGCTGTACCGTAAATCCGTCCGCAAAAAGCCGCGTCACGCTCAAGCACGCGCCGTTTACCGCGACGCTATCGCCGAGCGCTGGGCGGTATCTCGCGCGCAGGCGCAACGAATCGCCGCTAAAGCTCGCAACCTGCGCGATCTCTCTGATCAGTCCGTTGAACATTATGAGCCTTTGGAATTTTTACGTGATATTAGCGTAGAATTTTGAAATTTAAGGTTAAGCGAAGCTCGGCGAGCGTGAAGCCCGCCGAATGAAGTTTGAAATTATTTTTTAGAAACGATGAAATCGGCTAGCGCTTCGATCGATTCGTCGTTAAGCGAAGCTGCTTGACCCTTCATAACGCCCATCATGCCAAATTTTCCCTTGCCGTCGCCCAAGGTGCCGTCTTTGTAGCCCTTTAGGCTAGCGATGATATCTTCCTTGCTTAGGGTGTTTAGCGCAGGTACTTTGCCGCCAAGATAAGGCTTCTCGGCGTTGGCTCCATGACAGGCCACGCATTTTTTATACAATGTAGCGCCGTCTGCGGCAAAGGCTGCCGAACTAAACGCCGCCAACGCAGCGCATGCAATTAAAACTTTTCTCATTTTTCATCCTTTACGATTAAGTTGTGGCGCGCATTATAGTTGAAATTCTTAAATTTGCGTTTAAAAATTTAATTTAATCTTGCACAAGCCTGAGCGCAAAACAAGGTATGGACTGGAAGGCGCCGTATCTATGCAACATTACGAGACGGTAAAATTTTATTTGATCTGCGAAATTTCGCCTCTTTGCATCTTATAAATTTTATCTGCGGCACCGAAGTATTTATCATCGTGCGAGATCGCAAAGATCGTGTATCCGCGCGATTTCAGCTCGGGCAAAACCCGCTCGTAAAACTCCGCGCGAAACTGCGGATCAAGATCGGCGGCAAACTCATCGAGCATCAAAAATTTTCGCCCATCCATCAGCACGCTTACGAGCGCCAAACGCTTGCGCTGCCCGCTAGATAGGCTCGTGGTGCTAAATTTAGCCCCCTTTAGCTCAACCTTATCCTGCAGGTGCGTAAGCGCTAGCCACTCGCGCGCGATGTCCGCATCGCCCGTAGCGTAGTCGAAGAGATAAAAATCGCTGAAAACTGCGCTTATGTTGTTGCTGTAGGCGCGCAGATCAGAGGGTTTAAGGGCTGCGCCGTCGGCTAAAATTTCGCCTGCTTGCGGCGTATAAAGGCCCGCTAAAATCATAAAAAGCGTCGATTTTCCGCTACCGTTTTCGCCGATTAAAAACACCGTCTCGCCCGCATTTAGCTGTAAGTTCACCCCTTTGATGCCGAATTTCCCGTCTGGATACGAAAAGCCCACGTCTTTAAGCTCCAGGCTGCGCCACGGCTGCATTTTCGCAAGCTCAAAGCCCTGCACGAATGGATCTAGGTCCAGCTCATTGATCTTTGCGTAGGCGATCTTGGCGCGCAGTACGCTAGGAAGCGAGAATATGAGCATCATCAAAGGCGCGCGCAAAAAAAGCACCGTAAGCGCGATCGTTACGGCGTTTGCAAGCTCCGCTTTGCCGCCGCTGAGCCCGAAATAAAGCACAAATCCCACCGCGCCTAGCATCATCACGTTCATAAAATTACTTGCAAACGCGCCGTAAACCTCGGCTCGCAGCGAGCTTTGGCGCAAATTTTGCGCGTTGGGCAAAAAGTCGTTTTCGTATAAGCTCTTCGCTTTAGCTAGGCTTAGCGACAGCTCCTTGTGCCCCTCGATCGCCGCGGCGTAGTTTTTATACAAAACGTCCTCGTTTTGGCGGTACAGATCGTAATTTTGCATGACTTTTTTCATCAAAAAGCGGTTGAAAATCATCAGCGCGCCGATCCAAACGAATAAAAACGCAAACATCATAGGCGCGATGTATAACACGTAGATACCGCAAAACAGCACGATCATCGCGCCTTGAATGAGCTCTGAGATGCGCATAAAGCCCTCGGTCAGGCGCGAAATATCGCTAGAAAGGGACGCAAGTAGGTTCGCCTTCGACGCAGCCTCGATGCGCTCGAACTTCGTATCGATGATCTGCTTGATGATCTTGGTGCGTAGATCGAACACGAAGTCGTTTTCCATCTTGCAAAGCATGATGCGGCTTAGCACCGAAAGCAGCAGAAATAGCGCCAAGAGGGCGAAAAATAGCGCGATGATGCGCCCGCCTCTTTCGGCGCCGTCAAGTAGATATTTATTGATAAAGCTTAAAATCAAGATCCCCGAGCCGCTGTAGATCGCGTTTAGCGCGAGCATCGCGAGGATTTGTTTGGTATATTTTTTCATCTTTTGCCCCAATGAAATTTGAGCGCAATTGTGGCAAAATTCGCTTGAAAAAACGGTTAAATTTTAAATCCGTTCTCATTTCTCGAATAAAATTTTACCCGGACTGCGTGAAATTCCGCCGTAAATTTATCCTCTTTTGGCGCACCAGGAGCGATAAGCTCTATCTGTGTTCACGTCCATGACAGAAATTAGCAGATAGGATCAAATTTGACGGGTCACAAAATTTTGAATCAAATTTAAAAACCTAAAGCGGCAGAGTGCAAAATTTAACTATATTTTTAAATTTTATAAGCTTTGCCGGCTCTGCTAAAATCCAAATTTAATTCTAGACATCGCTTTTTTTTGCGCTCCGTGATAAATTTAGCTAATAAATTTATCTCCAATTTACTTACTTCAAATAGCGCCGTGATTTTCTTTTCGGCTAGGTCTAAATTTTTATTACAAACGACTTTGAAATATCTACGTAGCTCGGCGTAATCGTTTGGATCGCTGATCATAAAATTACAAAACAAACCGTTTTTGCCCTGTAAAAATATCATATCAAAAACGCTATCGACGCCCCCTCCGAAGTGAAAAATGATCTGAGGCAAAAGCACCATGCAGATCGTCGCTAAAATTATAAAAATAGATGTCGCTACGGGCAGAACTACAAACATCGCCGCCATGATAACGACAAGAAATATTATGCCTGATTTACCGCCGACGCTATCTAGCCCGTAATGTATCGGAAGCGCATAGGATACTGTTTTGTGAAGCTTTCGTATCTGATGCGGCGTAATTTCCGCAAAAATTTCGCCGTCAATTATCTTGACGATTTTATCATTATAAAAATAGACATAAGCGTTTCTATAGAAATTCATATCGAATTTTCTCCTGCCTATGACGAGCAAAAAGCATAATGAAATTTTAAATATATCGGAGTTGCCGCCAAAAAATACGTTTCTTAAAATTCCAAAAGCCATTAACGCAAGCATCAAAATAATCGAAATTTTTATGACTTGATTAGTTTCGTCTTTGATGACTAGCGGCTCTTTGTCGTAGTCTCTCGCAAATTTTCTCAGGCTTAAATTTAACTCATCTTGCATGCTCATTCCTATTTTGTTTGCGTAGTCAAAGTCTACTACAGCCTTCTCACGCCAGACGCGCAGCTTATTTCAAGCCAAAATTTTGCTTGATGTAAATGTGCAAAATATCGATCGCGGCGGGCGTTACGCCGCTGATCTCGCTCGCGGCAAAAAGCGTCGGCGGCGCAAAGCGATTTAGCTTCTGCACGATCTCGTTGCTAAGCCCTCCGATCTTGCTAAAATCGATCTGCGGCGGGATCGCGACGCCCAGCAGCCCCTTCATCCTCTCGACCTCTGCGCGCTGCATCGCGATGTAGAAATGATACTTGCACTGCGTTAAAATTTCATCCAAAACCTCATCGCTAAAGCTCTCAAAATGCGGCGCCAGAGCAAGCAGGCCCGCCTTTGAAAAGCCGCTTTTGGCTACGATTTTTTGCAAGCTACAGCTTTGCGAAATGGGCTCTGCGCCGATACTTTGCAGCAGGCTAAGCGTCTGTTTTGAAGGGGTAATCTGCGTTTTTAGCAAAAATTCCATTCCGCTCTCCACGTCAAGCTTAAACTTGTGCGCCCGCTCGTAGCTCGCCTCGTCTAAAAGCCCGATCTCGCGGCCGTATTCGCTTAGGCGCAGCACGGCGTTGCCCTCGCGCAGTAGCAGGCGAAATTCCGCGCGCGAAGTAAACATTCGGTAAGGCTCGTTCGTGCCCTTGGTAACGAGATCGTCGATCAAAACACCGATATACGCCTCATCCCTACGCAAAACCAAAGGCTGCCGCTCGCGCAAATCAAGCACGGCGTTGATGCCCGCCATCAGCCCCTGCGCCGCAGCCTCCTCGTAGCCGGTGGTGCCGTTGATTTGACCTGCCAAAAACAGCCCGCGGATCTTTTTGGTCTCGAGGCTGTGTTTAAGCTCGGTAGGATCGATGAAATCGTATTCGATCGCATAGCCCGGGCGGACGATTTTAGCATTTTCAAAGCCTTTGATCGTGCGCAAAAACGCAATCTGCACGTCGTAAGGAAGGCTCGTAGAAAGCCCGTTTACGTAATACTCTGTAGCCTCGCGCGTCTGCGGCTCGACGAAGACGTGGTGGCGGTCGCGATTTGGAAACTCATAAATTTTAGTCTCGATGCTCGGGCAGTAGCGCGGGCCCGTGCTTGAAATTTGTCCCGTAAACATCGGCGCGCGGGCGAAATTTTCGCGGATGATCTCGTGCGTGCGCTCGTTCGTATAAGCGATGAAGCAGGCAAGCTGCTTCGGCGCAAAATTTTTGCTACGAAAGCTAAAAGCGCGCGGATCCGCGTCGCCCTCTTGGCGCTCAAGCACGCTAAAATCGATCGTCTTAGCATCGATCCTCGGGCAGGTGCCGGTCTTTAGCCGCCCTATTTGTAGCCCCAAGCTTCGTAGCGATTCGGCTAGCTCGACACTCGCCAGCTCGCCCACGCGCCCCGCTTGCAGCTTGTTTTCACCAACGTGAATTAGCCCGTTTAAAAAGGTGCCGGCGGTGATTATCAGATGCTCGGTCTCATAAACGTTGCCAAGATGGGTCTTAACGCCGCAAACGCGCTGCTCGCCGCCTTGCTCGCAGGTTAAAATTTCGCTCGCGATCTCCTGGCTTATGTCCAGCCCCTGCGTGTTTAGCAGCAAATTTCGCATGTAGACGCGGTATTCATCCATATCGATCTGAGCGCGCGAGCCGCGCACGGCGGGGCCCTTGCTCTCGTTTAAAATTCTAAACTGCAGCCCGCACGCATCCGCCGCAAGCCCCATCTGACCGCCCAGCGCGTCGATCTCCTTTACCAGATGTCCCTTCGCAAGGCCGCCTATTGCGGGGTTACAGCTCGCAGCGCCGATCTGCTCGGCCAAGATCGTAATTAGCAGCGTCTTTGCGCCCATTTTTGCGGCGGCTAAGCTTGCCTCGATACCCGCGTGCCCGCCGCCCACAACGATAACGTCGTATTTCATTTTTTACCTTTAAATTTAAAGCCGCAATTTTAGCCAAAATAAAATTTCAAAACGATAAATCGCGCGCAGATACCATGGGTAGCGGCTCGCTATGTATTTTTCATACGCGTAAAATTTACCGCGCCGCAACTTTTAAGCGATTTTAATTTGCGCCGCCGCATAAGCAGCGTGCGGGTAAGCCGTCCGCAAAAGCTACGGCACAAAAGCGGCGCGCGAAGGGCGTAAAATTCCGCGTAAAATTTTTAGCGAAAAATTCCTGCGCCAAATTTCACGCGCGAGCTTTGCTTTAAATTTCGCATTGTATAATTACGCATTTTTTCAAAAAGGATGAATGCTGATAGATAAAGCTTATGTTTGCGCGCTGAAAGATCGCGTAATAGGCGGCTGCGAGATTGCAAAGGATGAGGCGCTAAATCTGGCGCGATGCGAGGATTTAGGCGCGCTTTTTGCGGCGGCGGATGAGATCAGGCGCGCTTTTTGCGGCGATAAATTTAATCTTTGCACGATCATAAACGTAAAATCGGGGCGCTGTAGCGAGGACTGCAAATACTGCGCGCAGTCGGCGCATTTTAACACGGGCTGCGAGACTTACGGAATTTTGAGCGAACAGCAGGTGCTAAGCGCCGCGCTTGCAAACGAGGCCGAGCAGACGCACCGCTTCTCGCTCGTCGCCAGCGGGCGCGGAATTTCTCAAAAAAGCTCCGATCTAGGGGCATACTGCGCGATCTATGAGCGGCTGCAAAGCGAAACGCGGCTGCATCTGTGCGCCTCGCTGGGGATCGCCTCAAAGCCCGCGCTGGCGCTGCTTAAAGCAAGCGGCGTGCGGACTTATCATCACAATCTCGAGACTTCGCGCAAATTTTATCCGCAGATCTGCACGACGCACAGCTACGACGATCGCATCCAAACTATCGAGAATTGCCGCGCCGTGGGGCTTGACGTATGTAGCGGCGGGATTTTCGGGCTGGGCGAGGGCATGGAGGATCGCATCGATATGGCGCTGCAACTGCGAGAGCTGGGCGTTAGCTCCGTGCCGATCAATATCCTAACCCCGATCAAAGGCACTCCGCTACAAAACGCCGCGCCGCTAGCACACGATGAAATTTTAAAATCGATCGCGATCTACCGCTTCATCTTGCCGCGCGCGTATCTGCGCTTCGCAGGCGGCAGACGAAATTTGGGCGAGCACGTGCGCACGGCGCTTGGATGTGGCATCAACTCGGCGCTTACGGGCAATTTCCTAACCACCACCGGTGATAGCATCGCAAGCGATAAGGCGCTTGTGACGCAGTGCGGGTTCGACCTCGCAAAGGGCGCGGATTAGCGGCGGTCTGGAATTAAAGATAAAATTTAAGAGGCGGCTATGAAGTTAAAATTTTTCCTTGCACTTATTTCGGTCGTCTTGCTTGGCGGTTGCTCCCTGCTCTCGCAGGGCGACGAGGAGGCTTCATTCTTGGCGGACGCGAGCAGATGCGATGTCGCAAGCCCGCTAAGCAAGGAGCAGTCAAACCGCTGCGCGAAGCGGCAAAAGATTGACGCCGAAATCGCGCAGACAGCGCAAAAGCAAGCGATATTGCAAGACACGCTTAATTCATTCAGGGAGAATAGCGCGCAAGCCCAGCAAAGAGCACAGGGGAGGTATATCGCCACGCAGCAAAGCCTAATGCAACACCAAGCGCAGCAGCAACTGGAGCAGATGCAGCAGCGACAAAATATGAGAAATTTACAAAACGAGCAGAACTGGAATCGGCTACGCAATCTGGAAAATATAAGTAGTGGCGGAATTTAGCCGTGAATTTTAAAATTCGATCTAAATTTTAATTCGCGCGACTTTCATTCTAGATCAATTAACCTCGGTAAAAATATGATGAAATTTTAATCAAAATACTCCAAAATCAAATGAGATCTTAAATTTCAAGGGCAGGCAGCTGAATGCTAGAAAATTTTAATTGATTTTAAGTGATGAAATGGTGACCCACAGGAGATTTGAACTCCTGTTACCGGCGTGAGAGGCCAGCGTCCTAACCACTAGACGAGTGGGCCGCGAAATTAGAAATGAGATAATAGCGAAGTGTATATAAATTTTGGATTAAATTATATATTTTCGGCAAAAATAACGTAAAATAAAATTTCATAACTCCTGTAAAATGCTAGTTCAGGCTTTAGCGGATTTATTTTAACTCTAGCACGATAAAATATAATATGGAGTGTAATTTTAAAAAAGCGAAACAATACACAAATTTTCGCAATTAACTTTTGCGCTGTGCTTAAATTTCAGATGCCGCGCGAATTCCACGTAGCTGCTTTTAAATTTAAAAAGTTAAATCCATTTTAAACAGAATTTGCATAAAATCCCATTTCAAAAACGTATTATGCGAGCGGCGGCAAAGTAAAATTTGCGGTAACTACGGCGTTAAATTAAAAGCACTCGTAACGGCGGAACTAAATAAAATTCGCGGCAGTAGCCCAAGGATGAGATATTCGGCGGCGTGCTGAGCTTAAATCATTCACAGCGATGTAAAGTACGAAGTATGCACGGCGGCGTAAAATTAAAATTCGCAGCGGCTAAATTTAAAGCCCACGCGGCGATAATCAAAGCATCGCCCGCCGTTCATCTGCACAGTGCAAGCAGCGAGCTGCGCATTAAAATTTAAAAGGATAAAATGAACGAAGATTTTCAAAGAGCGAAGCTGCAAGGCACGCTCGGCGCGCTCTGCCTACTGGTCGCAAGCGTAGCGTATTCTATAAAGGCGAGATCGCGTACCTGGATTCTCAAATCTTAGTGTGGATTTTTGCTTTCACATTCCTTTACTACGCGCTTAAAAATATACAAAATATCACGGGCCCGCAGGTTTTTATAATCTTCAAATACGCTTACAGCATTGCGCTTGCGGCGCTGCTATATTTTTCAGCCATTTATATACTTAGAAGATGTGATTGCAGTAGGCTGCAAATATACGTGCCGTATTTGATTTTTGCGGTTACGCTCTCTTGGATAATTATAAATTTTAAGTTGCGCGCCGCTACCGGATGCAAGTTTTTTGCCGTATACACCGCGCTGCTAATCGTTGATGTCGCCGCAGACATCATCTACGGCATGCTGCAAGTACTCGCGCCGCCCCTCATCACCCCAAGCGTCGTAAAATACATGGCGCTAGCGAATTTGTTATTCGAGCCCTTGGCGCCTGCGGTGCTGCTCCTTGCCTGGCCTAGTATGAAAAGCTCCGCGAGCTCGCAGGATCTGTGGCATTAGGCGCGCAGGGCGACGATTTTACGCGAGAGGTTTAAATTTGAATCGCCGCATTGCGATTGTTTTTCGATCGCCTAAGCGGTACAATTTCGCACATTTTAAAATTTACGGTGCGACGAAATAAGCGCGGAATTTCATCTTGCAAAGGCGGAGTTTGGAATTTTAAATCCTCGTTGCGCGCCGCTCAGCCCGAGCGTATCGGCGACGGCGTTTGCAAACGCGGCGTAGCAGGGACCTAGCAAGCGTCTGCGCCAAAGACGCTCGCTTTTTTTTGACGCCGTTTTGTAAATTGTAGCGAAAAATGCGCCGCGAAAGGTTTGCAAACTTTGCTACGATGCGACTATTGAGATTTACATCGCGACGTTACGATGCCTTGAGTTTAAAATATCTTCATCGCGCATAATGAAAGCGGGCGTTTCAAATTCAATGCATACGCCTTTTGCAGGCATATCGGCTCGTATCCAAACGAAATTTTATCCGTCGTTTGCGCTCTCGAGACGATGCGCTCGGCAAACCCAATCTTTTTCAATAGTATGCAGCTAAAAAATTTGATTTTATACCTAAATTTAAAAGCTCCGATTTCAATTTCAATCCTGCCCTTTGATTGCACCGACGCAGGCTAGAGCATACTTTAGCCGCTTAAAATTTATAAACGAAGCGCAATCCCGCGTTGATCCCTTCTTTCTTGCCGCTTAAACCCTCTAGTTTCAAGGAAGTATCCAGCTTGCCGCTCGAATACTTCGCGCCGATCTCGCCGATAGCGGTATTGCCCTTGACGCTCGCGGCATCAATATCCATAGCGTAGGTACTATTATAGCCGCCGATCTTGCCTTTAAATTCTCGCTCGAAAGCGGCTCCCGCGAAAAGCTCCACGTTATCGCTTACGTCGAAATTAAATCGAGCGCCTGCCCTGCTTCTTACAGAATCGATACCCTCCAGCTTGATGCCCTCGCCCAAGACCTCCGTTTTCTTAGAATCGATATGCGTATAAAAGCC
>NZ_CALKTC010000049.1 GCF_937996225.1 uncultured Campylobacter sp.
CCTCTTTGAGATTTACGACGTCGAATATATTATCGACGTCGATATTTTCGTCGTCTATGATAAAGTGCGTCAAATTCGATCCTTACTATTCGCTAAAAAGTCGCCAAAACTCGGGCGCAAATTTCGTCGGCGCAAATTCTATGATCTCGTATTTTGCGACGCCGTTTTGAAAGAACGGATCTTGCGCGATGATCTCATCAAGCTCCGCGCGGTCTTTGGCGTTGATTAAGATGATACCGCCTGTGCGAGGGACTTTGCGCCCCGAGCAGATAAATTTATCCGCCGCATAAAATCGGTCTAAAAACGCGTTGTGCTCGTTGATGAAGCGATCGATTTCGCTAATTTCTTTAATGTAAGTGAGGTTTGCAATAAACATTTTGATCCTTTGTGAGATTTAAAGCGCGATTTTAGCATAAAATTCCAACGGATAAAATTCCCGCCGGAATTTTCGTGCGCTACGTTATAAAAAATATCGGCAAAATTCCGATTATCGCGCACGCAACTGCTGCGTAGCGAAGTTTTATCGCAGCAAGCGCGCAGATGTTTGCAAGCGCGAAAAGAAGCGGCGGAATTTGCGCCTGAAAGCTCGGCAAAGTAAAATTTAAAAACGCAAGCAGCGGCGTATCAAGCGCGCCGCCGAACCCGAATAGATGCAAAAAGATGCTCAGTGGATAAAAGATCACGAACGCGTATCCTAGCGGCATGACGCTAAGCTGCTGCAGCGAAGCGGTCGGGAAGAAATAATAGACCGCCGCGTTCATGCTGAGCCAAACGTAGAGATTGAAAAGTATGACGTTCTGCCAGAGCTTAAATTTAGGCGCGAAGTGGTGCAGGTAGAGGAAGATATACAGCACGCCCAGGCAGGAGAAATAAAATCCGATCGAAAAGGCCAGGTGCGGGAAAAACGCAAGCAGAAGCGCGACGGTGAGAAAAAGATTCGTAAATTTAAGTACGTAGAAATTTCGCATCGCGAGGTAAAACCCCACGCAGCACATCGCAAGCGAGCGCAGAAAGCTTGGCGTAAAATCAAGCACGAAGAGATATCCGCTCATCAGCACGATCACAAATACGCTAAGATCGCGCTTAGCGCTGCGGTATGGAAAGTAGCGATCCTGAAAGTAGCGGTAGATCGGCATAGCAAGCAGAAAGACCGTGCTAAAGATAATGCCCAGATGAAAGCCGCTTATGGAAATGATGTGCGCTATGCCCCAGTTCGTCACGCTGACGCGCAGCGGTTTTGAAATTTCGGTCGCAAAATACAGCGCGGAGTAAAGATCCGCCGTCATCTCATTTTCGTGCTGGGCTCGGACGAACTCTATGGCGCGCCATTTTGCCCCGGAGGGCGCAAGCTCGTCTCCGATTTTAAAATTTGGCGCGTAAAAGCGCTGCTTTAAAAAATCTAAAAATTTTACGTTTTTCGTTACGATGCCGATATTTACGCGAGCGAAGCGGTGAAATTCCCGCCCGAGTCCAGCAGTCGTGTAGAGAGTGAAATCCGCCGTTTTGAGCTTTAGCACCGTGTAGGTGCGGCCGCGCTCGTTCGTTTTGGCGTAAGCGTTTAAAATTTGCGCGTCGTAAAAAGCGTAGTTTTTCGCGCGAAATTCTCTGAATTCATAAAATTTTA
>NZ_CALKTC010000050.1 GCF_937996225.1 uncultured Campylobacter sp.
GCCGAAAATGTGCTTGTCGTCGAGATTTTAGGACGTAGGGTAGTAGTTACCGACGCGCCGGCTCTGTATAAAGCGGGAACGCCGAATAAAGACTACGTTTTGGCGCTAACTGCGGGGGCGGCAATAGTGAGCAACGCGGGCGATCTAATCACTAATATTCAAACCAACAACGGCAAAGAGCGCATAGAAACGACCTATCAGGCTGACTATACATTCGGATTGTCGCTCAAGGGCTATTCTTGGGATATGGCAAGCGGCGGTAAAAGCCCCGATAACGCAAAGCTAGGCACCGGCACAAACTGGGATAAAGTCGTAGCTAGCGATAAGGATACTGCGGGCGTGCTACTCGTAGGCGACGCAGCTAAGAATTAGGAGGTGAAAAATGCCTAAAATTTGGTATGTGGAATTCCCGACGTTTCAGTATAACGAGGATGTTAAAGCCCTAGCCAAAGAGCGGGGCTTAACCATCATTGACGCTAAATTTGATGCGGGTGATGGCGTGAAAGATCCGCCCGCTTTAACGTTAAAAGGAGCGCAACAAGAGGTTAATTATGGCGACCTAATATCGAGGCTAGATACGCTAAAAGCTGGTGAATTGAAGCTGCTAGCGGCTCATTTGGGCGTTGAATACACCAATGCGGACGGCACGAAAGCTGCCATAAAAGAGAAGCTAGAGCAATGATACCAGAGGACGGCACAGGGTTGGTGGGTGCCAACGCCTACGTTTCGATAGAATTTGCGGACGAATATTTTTCAGCGCGCAAAAACGAGGCGTGGGCTGGGCTTGATAGCGCGGCAAAAGAGGCAGCCATTATTAAAGCGACCGATTATTTAGAGGCGGTTTATTGGGGGAAATGGCAGGGCGAGAAGCTAAAAGCGGATCAGGCGCTGGCGTTTCCTCGTAAGCCTTTTGGAATGCCCGCAAAGTTTAAATTTGCCGTATGCGAGCTTGCGATAAAAGCTAATTCGGGCGAGCTATTAAGCGACATTGAACGGCTAACCACCAAAGAAAAAGTAGGCAGTATCGAAGTAGAATATAGCAGTAGCGCCGATCCTACGACTAAATATGCCTACGTTTGCAGCCTGTTAAAGCCTTTTTTGAAAAACGTTTATGCTAGCTCGATGTTAAAGGTCGATAGATGCTAAACGAAAAAGCCAAAAATACGGCATTTAAATTGCTTGAAAAATTTGGCAAAAACGGCATTTATAAGCGGCAAGCAGGGCAAATCTACGATCCAAAAACGGGTGAGATGAGCCTAAATTATGAAAGCCGCCCGGTA
>NZ_CALKTC010000051.1 GCF_937996225.1 uncultured Campylobacter sp.
CGTCGTCGGGGGTTAGGTGAGGTTTGTGGGCGAGCAGAGCAATGCGGTGCTGCGGAGGCGGCGTCTTGCGAGAAGTGTGACCTCGCAATTGGGGCTCCCTTCCTGTCCCAAGATTACGATATCACGAGCTAAAATTTAAACGGAATTTTATAAGGTAAAGCGACGCTTTAAATTTAAGTTGTAAATTTATCAGTTAAATTCCAAAAAATTTATGCATATTTACGTTGACGTTGTGTGCCATACATGACCAGTAAGGGGGCGGCGCTCAGAGTTGCGAGGCGCGCCCGCCCCCTTACGAACCCCCACCCGCGCGACGCTAGAAGGGCGAGCTACGCTCGCGCTAATTTTACGTTTTAAATTACGGCACGCAGATTTTATGCTTATTTGTTTCATTAAAATTAAACTCAGGCGTAGCCTGCACCGCTAGCGTCGTCGGGGGATGGGTGGGGTTTGGGGCGGGAAGGGGAGCGACCTCGCAATTCAAGCCCCCTTCCCGCCCCAAGAAACAGAAAATACGGCATAAATTTCAAAAGCCGTGGATTCGGCGATAAAATTTTGAAATTTTATCTCTTAAAATATAATAAGTGTAGCATGCTTAGTAAGAGATGCGGCGTAAAATTTGAAATTCTGCAACGAAAACGGCGTCTATGCAATGCCCGCTCTGCATCCGCCGCAAATTTTAAATTTAGGATAAAATTTTAATGGCTAGCCCCGCGCAAAATAGAAAAATCCCCGCATAGATCACTAAAAACGGCGCGATTATCGCATAGTGGATGATGAGCTCGAAGAAATTGTAGATCAAATGCTTGCTTTTGGGCTCTTTAAATTTTAATTCTAGCGGCTCGTTCGAATCAAACGGCGTGTTGGAGCGCAAGATGTGCTTTGGACTAAACATCCAGCGCACCAAGTCTATTTTATTGCGCTGCATATAGTCTTTGCCGATCCTGCATACGCCGTTTATATAGCATACAAAACCAAAACCGCCGAAAAACAAAATGAGCCCGATGTCGATCAGCTTATCCGCCATAGCGATCTTTCCTTTGCTTTTTAAATTTAGAAATTTAGCCCGCCGTATTTGCTCTCGCCGTTTGCCTATTGAAATTCTAATTTCGCAGGATTGCACTCTTTGTCGGCTTTGCAATCTTGCAATTTTTTGATGATTTTATTGAAATGTTCTTTGTCATGCGCCAAATCTCGCGTCATCGTCATATATTTTATTACCTCGTCTACATCTAAAGCATATTCAAAATAAGTTAATGCGCTAAGCAAACAAGAATTCCATATTTTGCCTACTTCACAAGCATAGATAATCTTTTTAATCCCATAGGGAATTTATTCATTTTGATTAACAGATTGCCCGATATGTCGCAAGATAAAGCATTTCCAATCTCATCTTTTTCAAAACAATTTTTATCAATGATAGTTAATAAGCTTTGACAAGCGCTATATTTACCGTCGCCCATATTGCACTTTTTAATAAGTTGCGAGATCTCTTGTGAGAAAATTTTATCGCATCCTCCATAGGAGTGCGAAGCATCACAATCATTCAATGCCTTACCGCGCTCTACAGCGGACATTTTATAAAACCCGTCGCTTAAAATTTTAACTCCCGCGGAATTTTGTCCTTACGCCTTGCTCGGCTCCGTATCTTGCATCGCAAAAGCAGCCCCGCTAAAACCGAGCCACAGCGCAAACGCCAAAAAGACCTTTTTCATTTTCTCTCCCTCATTCATTTTATTACTTGCTTATGATACCTAAAAAGCGATAAATTTTATTTATTTTGCATGGGATTCGGGCTGCAAAGCGGTAAAATTTTAGGGCATTTGTGGTGGTGGGGGACTATGCGCTTGAGACTTTTTATCGAAACAAAGCCGCAAGCGCAGTATGATTATTTTTTAAGTTCTCGTCCTACTATAAACGGTCTTTCGCCAGGCTCGGTGACTTTAACGCATCTGCAGGGTTTATTTAAATTGGCTCCAGCAGTTTTGCTCTTATCGGTGTCGGTCACAACTTCTATGATAGCAATAACATTTCCGTCTATACATATTTTTTGAACGGAGAATAACGCATTGCTATCATCATAAGAAATGTCGCATATATTAGCGTCTTTGGCTATCATCTCTTTCCTACCGCCTTCATTAGCATTTGTTGTAACTAATCCTAACATTATCACTAATGCCGTGATAAATAGTTTTTTCATCATCTATCCTTGTTTTAGTTTTTTAAAACTCGGTTCGTCATTTTTCGAACCACCTTTAAAATTCGAGTGATTTAAAATTTTACGTGCGGATTTTCAAAATCTACGTAACATTTTAAAAATTTAGTGATAATTAATCAGTCCCTTCTCCCTCCTTTATAAAACAACGTAGTATAATTTTACCCCCCCCCCCTAAAAAAATGATAAAATTTTAAAAGTTGATTTTTTGAAATTTAATAAAGATAATTTTTTTGTGCAGTGAAATTTAAACCACCTTTTTGGCTAAATTTAAGCTAAAAACGCTATAATCCCGTTTTCTTTTATTTCGTGCGCTCGTAGCTCAGCTGGATAGAGTATTTGATTGCGGTTCAAAAGGTCGGGGATTCGAATTCCTCCGGGCGCACCATCCACAAATATCTTTTTAAACCGAGCTTCGCTATAATCCGTGAAATTTTAATCTTGGAGCAAAAATGAGAGCATTCGCCGAATGGGAAGAGCAAGAGGCGCTTTTGGTGTCTTTGCCGCACGCGGACACCGACTGGGCGCCGTATTTAGGCGAGATACGGGCGGCTTATCGCGACTTTATCGCTGCCGCAGCGAGGTTTGAGCCGGTCGTCGCGATCGCGCCGAGCCGCGAGGATTTTGAGCAAATTTGCGGCGGCTTAGCAAACGCGAGCTTCGCGCAAATCGACACCGACGATACGTGGATCCGCGATTACGGTGCGATCGACGTAGAGGAGGGCGGCAAAATCATAGGGCTAAATTTTCGTTTCAACGCCTGGGGCGGAAAGTTCGCAAGCGCTAAGGACGACGCTTTAAATTCCAAACTTTACGCCGCGAGCGAGCACCCGCTACGAGACGTAGATCTGATCTTGGAAGGCGGCAGCGTCGATTTTGACGGTGCGGCCACGATGCTAACTACGAGCGCGTGTTTGCTGAACGAAAATCGCAACTCTCTGAGCAAGGCGGAGCTGGACGCGCGGCTGCGTGAAATTTTCGGGCTAAAAAACATAATCTGGCTAGAGCGCGGCTTCATAAAAGGCGACGATACCGACAGCCACGTCGATACTCTCGCGCGTTTTTTAAGCCCGCGCGTCGTGGCGATAAGCTCGTGCGACGATCCGAGCGATCTGCACTACGCGGAGCTTGGCGCGATGAGGAATGAAATTTTATCGCTCGGATACAACGTAATCGAACTGCCGATCCCGCGCGCGATCTTTTATCGGGGGCGCAGGCTGCCCGCGACTTACGCAAATTTCGTCTTTTTAAACGACGCGCTCATCGTGCCTACCTATGCAGACCTCGCAGATCCGCACGATCCAAATCGCGCGGCGGACGAGCTGGCGCTGTCGCGTCTGCGTGCAGCGTGCGCGGATCGCGAAGTAGTGGGAGTGAACGCGCGCGTTTTCATCCGCCAAAATGGCTCGCTGCACTGCTCGTGTATGAATAAATTCAGGCTTTAAATTTAGATCGAAGGAAAAATATGAAAATTTTAAAAGTTGGGCTGATTTCGCATAAATTTGAAGGTACCAAGGCGCGCACGATAGCACGCAGTATCGAGCTCATCGCACGTGCGGCGGCGAAGGGCGCGCAGTTAATCGTTTTGCAAGAGCTTCATCAGACGCATTATTTTTGCCAGCGCGAAAATACCGAAAATTTCGACTATGCGCAGGATTTCGAGCGCGATTTGCGGCTGTGGAGCGAGGTGGCGAAGAGATTTGGCGTCGTGCTGGTAAGCTCGCTTTTCGAGCGCCGCGCCGCGGGGCTGTATCACAATACCGCCGTGGTCTTCGAGCGCGACGGCTCTATCGCGGGGCGGTATCGCAAGATGCACATACCCGATGATCCGCAGTTTTACGAAAAATTTTATTTCACGCCGGGCGATCTGGGCTTTGAGCCCATAGATACGAGCGTGGGACGGCTCGGCGTGCTCGTGTGCTGGGATCAGTGGTATCCCGAGGCGGCGCGCGCGATGGCGCTACGGGGCGCGGAGCTACTCATATATCCGACTGCGATCGGGTGGTTCGACGGCGACGGCGAGGACGAAAAAGCACGCCAGCTGGAGGCCTGGGTCGCGGTACAGCGCGGGCATGCGGTGGCAAACTCTCTGCCCGTAATCGCCGTAAACCGCGTGGGCTTTGAAAGCGCCGCACTTAGCGAAGTCTCGCCAGATGAAATTTTATCCGGGAGCGAAGCAAATTTGAATATGCGCGATAAAATTTCGCGCTCCGCGGATACGAGCGGCGAGAGTAAAATTTTAAGCGAGGGCGGAATTTTATCTTTTAATAACGGTGTGCTAACGGATAGCGACAAAATGGCGATCGGCAGCGAAATTTTGCCCGCAAAGGATGAGGCGGCGCGAGAGAATTTAAAGATTTCAATAGAGATCAAATTTAACGGCGAAACTTTAGAGGTGTTGCCGAATAAACAGCGTGTAGAGCGGCTTGCCAGCGAAGAGGGGATTAGATTTTGGGGCAATAGCTTTGTTTTTGGTGCACAGGGCGAACAGCTGTTTCGCGCAAATAGCACCGATGAGCTATTTGAAGTCGTAACCATCGATATGCAAAGATGCGAAAACGTGCGCCGCTGGTGGCCGTTTTTACGCGATAGACGCGTAGAGGAGTATGGAATTCTTACGAAGAGATACGGGCTGTAGCATTCTGTATCTAGAATAGACATATGGTTTATCGGACGCGCACAGAATGAAAGTAAATGATTTTTATAGTATCAATGTGCAAAGGCGCCGTCGAAATACATTAATGGACCAAATGAGCTTAAAATTTTGATTTTAAAATGCCCGCAAAATCGGACTTTGTAAATAAATTGTAAAAAATTTGCCAAAAACTATTGACAATTTTTAAATTTTTCTCTATAATTCTGCCAAGTTTCGCATATAGGTATGCGGGATGAATTTTATTTAAGGAGTAAACCATGAAAAAAGGTTTTACTATGATCGAGTTGATCTTCGTTATCGTTATTTTAGGTATTTTGGCAGCTGTTGCTATTCCAAGACTTGCAGCTACTCGTGATGACGCTGAGGTTTCTAAGGCAGCTACAAATATTCAAACTATGGTAACAGATTTGGGTGCATATTATACATCGCAAGGTAACTTTACTACTGACTTTACTAAGATGACAAATGTAGCCAACCCTGTAAAAGCTAAAAGTGAGGAATGCTTAAAGTTAGGTGGAGTTAACAATGATACAGTAACAGTAACAATGACAAATGGTACTCTATGCAAGCAAGTTTGGTCAATGCCTGGTCTAAAAGAAGTTCAAGCAAAGATTAGTGCTGATGGTGGTATTAAATTTGGTGGTAAGAACGTTAACTACAACTAATAATTTTATTGTAGATACTTTTATAAGGCTCTAGCTTTAGCTAGAGCCTTTTTTATTTATATAAATATAGTTTTTTATTTGATTTAATAATTCTATAAATAATTTATTAAATTATTATAAGATTTCTTTGAATTTAATCTTGACTTTTAGTTACTATTTTTATATAATTGAAGTTTATTTATAATGGGGTATAGCCAAGCGGCAAGGCAATTGGTTTTGGTCCAATCATTCGGAGGTTCGAATCCTCCTACCCCATCCACTTTCGCGAATGTTATTTTCAATCTTCGCACTTTTTATGTCGCAGAGTAGAGCAGTGGTAGCTCGTCGGGCTCATAACCCGAAGGTCGGTGGTTCAAATCCACCCTCTGCAACCAAATCATCATTAAATTTCTACCGCAGCATCGTGACTTCAAAATTTTACTCTTGCTTTCATTGTGAATAAGAAAATCTCATATAATCTAAATTAGAGTATTTTATCTACTAATTTATTTTCAAGCCAATGGCTTAAAATTAATAATTATCGAGAAAGATACATAAAACTCTTTAAATTGTAAAATTTTACCGATTCGTCTAAAATTTGTGATTTATCATACCGTCAATATTATCAAGAACGCTAATCAAGTATTGGAAATATTTAAATTTACACGGACTTTCTTATCGTAACGTTTAAAATTTTATTTACCCGCTCGCTCACTGCAAAGACGGAAGTCATGGAATCCTATTCTTCATCTATAATTATCCATCTTTTTCTAGATTCTTCATCGTATTGCTTTAAAATTTCTATTATTCTATTCTGTAATGTTTGCAGGGTTTGCATATATTTTGCAGGAATTAGCTCAAAAATATCCTCTAGTTCGCAACATTCAGTTATTATATCTATGACACGCTTGCTAACTTTATTGTTTTCCAAATGCGTTGAAATATAGGGCGAAAACAAAATTCTTTGACTTTCATCTATGGTAATCGCCTGGTGCTCCAATGCCTGCAATGAACCTAGCGCCATCAATAAAATTGCCCTCTCGCTTACCATGTCAATATTTTTTTCTAATATCATTTGAATCGCTCCGCCCGTATTTAATTTCATCTAAAATCATAAAATCTTTTCTTCGTCTATCTCCCCATAAGGCAAGGGTTTGCCAGCTCAAATATGATTTCCTGCAAAATCTCATCCTCATACCCTACGTCCTCGCGGCACTCGATTAAATTTGCCCACTCCTCAAGGAGGTCATATGAAATTTCTTTATCGATGACTCTATTTAGGATATTTGCAATGGTATTTTGAGTTATCGTTACAAGCTCCGATTCGCTATCAAAGCCTATCTTTGCCAAGTCGCTTTTTATCGCGCTTATACCTTTGGTGAAATTTATCAAATTTAATAAAATATCTATTTTAGCCATCAATGCCGCATTCGCCCTCAAGCCTCTATAGCCATATCCTTGTCTTTTCATAAAGCCTCGGTTCTAAAATTCTAAATTTCATATTGTTTTTCCTTTTAAAATTTAATCGGTTGCCGATATTTTATTTGCACAATCCAATTAAAATTTTCATTTGGATACCCGCCCAGGGCCAATGGCCGGATAATATATAAAATCATCTCCGTTTTTAGCGCGATAATTAGTGATATATTGGATCGCCACTTCGAATGCATTGTCATTCCCCTCGTTTGTATACCAGCTATTGCATGTGATTATGGGCTTATTGCCGCTTAGGCGATATACTTCTCCTCCTAGGATAATCATACCTTTATCTCTTGTGATTTTTAGCACCTCCATTACATCATCAAATCTCCAAGCTATATCATAAATTCCGTACTCCTCCCTTAGGCGTATGCCGCGCTCTAGCAGATCCTGCGGCACGATATTTACGTAATCTTCATCTATAAACGCCGCGCCATCTTCTTCAACTGACATAATCTCTCCTTTCATTAAAATTTAATTTATTGCAAAGACTTTTCTATATCGTTTATTAGGCGATGAAGCGTTTCGAGACGACTAGTACTCGGATTATTTTGGTTCAAAATTCTAAAATATCACTATACTTTATCGTATTTACATCGCGCTCGTCAAAAGATGGAAGTATATATTTTTCGTTCATCTTAACGATTTTTGCGATATAGCTCTCGCTTATACCATTTTTCGTTTTTGTGCGATATATGCGCCAAAGGGCTTTTGGGCGATATTTATCGCTCTTTCTGTAAATAGGTTTTTAACTAACCTAATAACTAACTGAATTATTTTAAAACAATTATAACATAAAAAGAAACAAAAATAATCAAAAATTACTAAAAAGCCCTAAATATCGGTATTTAAAGGAAGTAAAAGAGATCTAAAAGAAGTGATTTAAAATTAAAAGTAGCTTAAATGGTGGAGTTAAGCGGGATCGAACCGCCGACCTCTTGAATGCCATTCAAGCGCTCTCCCAGCTGAGCTATAACCCCAATAAAGATTTTGTAATTTTACATTATTTTACTTACAAAATTTTTAAATTCCGGCGCTACGCCAAAATTTTCTCCGCAAAAGCCGCTATAAAATGAAATTTTAAGCTTGCATTGGGTAATATTTCATTTCTTTGCGCGGGAATAGCTCAGTGGTAGAGCGCAACCTTGCCATGGTTGATGTCGCGAGTTCGACTCTCGTTTCCCGCTCCATCTTAACTTCAAATTTTAAAATTCCTTCCGCCCCACTCGCTTTTAAAGCACAAAATTTCGATATGAAAGCCTTGAAATGAAAATTTTAGTTTGCGTAAGCGGCGCGAGTTTTTGCGAGATCGGGCTTGATCTGCTTAAATTTCTTGCCAGCTCGCCGCATGAAATCCACGCCGTGCTTACGCAGGGTGCGCGTCGCGTCCTGCGCGCTGAAAGCGGCATAGACGCGGACGAGGCTTTAAAATCCGCGGAATTTAGGAGCGTAAAATTTTATCCCGACGACGATCTGAGCGCGCCGCCCGCTTCGGGCTCATTCGGCATTGACGCCACAATCTTTGCGCCCTGCTCTATTAGCTCTTTGGCTAAAATTTACGGCGGGCTTTGCGACAGCTTAAGCACTCGCGCCGCCGCAGTCGCGCTAAAAGAGCACAAGCGGCTGGTTCTTGGCGTGCGCGAGATGCCGCTTTCTGCGATCAACCTGCGTCAAATGAGCGAGCTAGCCGCGCTCGGCGTCATCATCGCTCCGCCCGTGATCGCGGGCTACTGCGGCGTGCAAAATTTAAAAAATTTCATAATCGGCAAGTGGTGCGACGCGCTGGGCGTGCAAAACGAGCTATTTAAAAGGTGGCAATAATGCAAAACTCAAGAAAATGTATCTATCCGGGCACTTTCGATCCTATCACGAACGGCCATCTGGACGTAATCAAGCGTGCGCTGGGGCTTTTTGATGAAGTCATCGTGGCAGTCGCGCTAAACGAGAGCAAAAAGCCCTATTTTAGCCTAAAATCCAGACTAGAGATGGCGCGAGCCGCGACACGCGGGCTTCGTGGCGTGAGCGTGCAAAGCTTTGATAATCTACTCGTGGATTTCGCCAAATCCTGCGGCGTGCGCTTCGTTATCCGCGGACTGCGCGCGGTCAGTGACTTTGAGTACGAGCTGCAGATAGGCTATGCAAACGCTTCGCTATGGGAGGAATTTGAGAGCGTGTATTTGATGCCGACGCTCAAAAACGCCTTCATCTCAAGCTCGATTGTCCGCTCCGTTTTGAGCCACGGCGGCGACGTTTCGCACCTCGTGCCGAGCGAAATTTTAAAATTTTTGAAAAAATGAGCTCGCAAGCGACTGAAATTTAGCTCGCAGGTGCGGCTAAATTTAAAATTTACAAACCACACGGGAGATAAAAATGGATAAGCAAATGGATGAGATAGAAAGACTGCGAACGTTTTTAAAAAGCGTGAGAGATGAATACAAAGCCTTAAATAAAATAGCCGAAGCGCAGGTCGTAAGCAGGCGCTGGGCGTCGGGTAGCTATATAAATTTAGAGCCCTTTTATTTCGAATATAACCGCTTCTCAAAAGGCAAAATTTTAAAAGCTAAACCAAAAAAGATCGTAAACGCCTACGAATACGGCTTTGATGCGCAAGATCGCGTCGTTTTTGAAAGGCAACATGACGGCAAAAAAAGTTTCTTTGAAAGCCTTTATTTTTGGGGGCGGGACGAAGTTTTAAAATATCATTTCGGTTGCTACAATAAAAGATGCTCAAAATGCTTCAATATAAAAAGATTTATCTATGAGGATGGCGAGCTAAAGTCCATCTATTCGGCCTTTGACAACAACGCCTATGGGATAGAAAATTTTACTTACGAAGGCGGCAAGCTCGCACAAAGACGGGAGTATGTAGAGCACCCTCGCGCAGGCAGAAGGAATGACGTAACAAACTATGAATTTGACGCAATGGGCGAGCTGAACTTAATAACCGAAAATGGTTATGTGCGCTATCAAAAGCCGGATAAGAATATGAGCTATAAAAAGCTCTATGAGCTCGCCGCGCAAAGGCTGCTGCCAGCGATTAAAGAGACGATCAAAAAGCACGCGCCCGGCTGCAAGCTCTACTGCATAAATTTAGCTTGCGACAATAGGAGTTTGCCGCCGATCATCGGATTCGGCTCGCAAGAGCAGCGCGCGCAGTGGCTTACACGAAAGGACGGTTGGCTTCTTTGGCTTGTTCCTGATTACGAGTTTCGAGCTGAGGTCGAAGTAGACTACGAAACGGTGAAAATTTTTGATCTTTTCAATCAAGAAACGCAGCTAAATGATAAATATGCGCAGGCTAAAAAGCTCATTTGGGAGTGCGTGAAGCAGCTCAAAGCAGGTCTTGGCGAATTTGCGCTCGATATGACGGATGATTTTACGATCACGGCTACCGATTGCGATCTTAGCGATCTGAGGAAAGATTTCATAGCGATAAATCCCGAACCGTCAGGCAAATAAGGGCAAAATTTAAAATTTCATCGTCGCGATTTTATCATTGCGCGCAGCGTTTGCCCGCCCCAATGCGCCCCACTCTGCATAACGCCGCCCTGCTCCGCAAAAGCGCCGCCCTTTCCATCTAGCGCCATCCGCTTCGCAAAGGACATATCCTACTATGTATATAATGACGCCCTACCTCGCCCGACGTGCCATTCTATCCACACGGCGCGCCGTCTTTATCGGCTGACGCCCTGCTCCGCTCGGTACGCGCTCCGCAAGCGCAAATTTACTCGCTCGCTGTGTTATGAGACGCATCCGTCCGAGCGCTAAATTTAACCGCGAGCCGCACCGCAAATAGCAAAAGCTGGGCAACAAAGCGCCCGATAAAATTTTACGCCGAAAGATCAAAAGCGGTTCGCATAAGCTCGCGCAGAAGCCCGATTTTGAGGCGAAATTTACGCTCAGCTGTTTAAAAAAGCCGCTATTTAGCTATAAGCTTGTAAAATAGCGCTCAAATTTAAAGGCGAAAAATGTATGTAATATTCGAAGGTATCGACGGCGTGGGTAAAAGCACGCAGATAGCGCGACTGGCGACGACTTTTCCGCGGGCGATCGTGACCAAGGAGCCCGGCGGCACGAAGCTCGGCGAGGCGGTGCGAAGCCTCGTTTTGGGCGAGGATTTTAAGTGGTCGCGCGGTAGCGTAAATCTGCGCGAGGCCTGCGGCGAAATTTCAAAGCGCGCCGAGCTGCTTTTGTTCCTCGCAGACCGCGCCGAGCACTACGAGCGCGTGATAAAGGGCGGCGCGGACAGGCTCGTGCTAAGCGATCGCGGCTTCATCTCGGGGCTTGCCTATGCGCTGGCAAACGACAAAAACGCGGATCTTAGCGAGCTTATCGCGCTTAATAAATTTGCGCTTGGGGGTAAATTTGCAGATAAAATCGTGCTGTTTTCGGCGAACGAGCAGCTCATCGGGCGGCGGCTCAAAACGCGTGCTAGCAGCGATATAATCGAGGCTCGCGGGTTAAAATACCTAATGCGTGTGCAAGATCTTATGGCGCAGGCATGCGCGGCGTGCGGCGTTGAGACCCTGAAAATCGACGCTGCACAATCCGAAGAAGCGATCTGCGATCAGATAAGAAATTTCATACTTTCTTAAAATTTTAAGACGTGGAATTTTGCCGCGGGAAAGAATTTCTGAGCCCTATCGTGAAATTTTAGCTATGGAATTTCATCGTAAAATTTTAGCTTTAAATTTCGTTATGGAGTTTTGCAGGCGCAGTTCTAGGGAAAATTTCATGGGCGGAATTTGTTTTATAATTTCGCAGCAAAATTTCGCCACAGAATTCTGTCTTAAAATTCCGCCGCAGACTGAAAAGGCGCGAAATTTCATAAGTGAAATCCCGCGCGGAATTTTTATACGCGGATTGCAGGCGGAATTCCGCTTAAGCTTTAGATTGAAAGGATAATGATGAAGACGTTAAAGTTCGTTTTGCGTAAGGTTTTAAAATTTATATTTTTGTTTTGGGTGGTAATAAGCTCGCTTTTCGGCACATATATGATCGCTGATAAATTTTTCGGCCGCACCGTCGTAGCCTGGACGCTCATCCGTGATTTTAGCAGCGCTTCGCTGGATCTGGAGGATTTTAGCATCAGCGCTAGCTTAAGAGCTACCACTATCGGCGGACGATCATGGCGCGTTGAGCGCGAGCCGAAGCCAGACTTCTCAGACGACAACTCCACCGGCGCTCCGTATGAACTAAGTATAAAATTTGACCACGTGAGCGTGCCCAGGATCGTGCTGAAAAATATCAAACTCAAGCAGGTGCAAAGCGGGCGCATCGTGTTTGAAAAGGATGAGCTAGAGGTGCCGCTAGAAATGGGCTATAGCGGTTACAAAAGCGGTAGAATAGAGATACCGGGTCTTGATTCTACGCATGTTAGACACAGACTGAGCGCCGAAATATGCGTGTCTGGGGGCGCTTGCACAAACTTCGTGCATTTTTTCTTGCCGTACAGGCACGTAGAGGGTACAGCGGCTCTGCGGGGCATTTTTTAACCGCGAAAGATTCGGCATGAAATTTTAAAACATAAAATTTACGACGGCATGGGTTAATTTGGCGGAATAAACGAGTAGATTATCGATGCCCGTAACGTGGCGGTATAGTTTATTTATGTGGTGGGATTTTGCCGCTCGCCAGGAATTTGTGATTTCGGGGCGCATAAAATTTATAGCGCAGCGTGAAATTCTACCCGGCAAAAATTTATACCCTATTCCGGTGCCGATAAATAAATCTGCTAACAAATCCCGCGAGGCGTCAATCTATTAAGATCCTAAATTTATAACGCAGCGATATGGGTATAAAATTTTAAAATTACCGGCAAAAATATCATAATTAAAAAAGCGCGTTACATATTATAAAATGCGCTTTATTATCATTCGCCCTTTTATAATTTTCAGTATTTTTGCTAGCCGTTTCAAAAACGCTTTGCAAAATTTAGCGCTATATTAAAGCTTAAAATGCGTCTATTACGCATTTCTTGACTATTCAAAATTTTTTACTTCTTAAAAATCAAAATTTTAGCTATTTAAAATCTATACTTGAATTTAAACTACAATTTAATTAAACATTAAAAATCTTTGTATTATTATTCGCCGCGTTAATAATCAATTCTATAATCATTAAGTAAGGAAATATAAATGTTTAGAAGATTCTCTCTCTCTCTCTATGTCTCGCTGCTCTTTTATGGCTCGCTTTACGCGGAAGAGCCGGCCAACTCACAAGAACTGGGAACTATCCAGGTAACGGGCAATGTCGATTCGCAAAGCGTAGCCGAGCAAAAGGTCGGCGAGACTAAGACTACTGCGCAGACTATTAAGAAGCAGCAGATCACCGATAGTAGAGACTTGG
>NZ_CALKTC010000052.1 GCF_937996225.1 uncultured Campylobacter sp.
CCGCTCTTTAAGCTAGCTAAGCTTGCAGCTCTGGTTTCTGCGAAGGATTTGGTATCGTCTTTTACCCTTCTTTTGCCGCTAAATCTAAGATCTAGCGCTCTTCCGTTTGCATCTACCATCGCATATGTTTCATAATCTATGGTAGCGCCTTGTTGAACCTTGGTCTGCAGATGATCAGCGTTAGGCAAGAGCAGTTGTCCGCTTCCTTGTTTATCTATTAGATGGATCGTGCTGGTATCGCCTACATCCGTATTGCCGCTAACATAAGCAGTGATCTTACCGCGCATATTACTTAGATCTGTATTGGCAGTAGGATCGGTTAGCTTGATCATCGAATCGCCGTCTTTAACGGTAGGTGGCATAAAGATATCGATATCGTCAAATCCGCTGATATTCTTAGCAGTGATTGAATTAGGAGCCGCGGGATTAGAAGTATCTTTACCTACGTTGAGTTTGCTTCCGTTGCCGCCCGAGATATTGCCGATATTATCGCCGCTGATTAAATTTACGGTCGAGTTATTGCCGCCATCAATATCTAAGCCGTTAAAATTCGTAGGATGAGAAGGATCGTCGCTTACTACATTTATGATAGGATTTGGAATATTTCCGTATTTATTGATCTCTCCACCGTCAAATTTACCGTCATTGGAAATTTTTCTGCCGGTTAGCTTGTTTCCCTGGATCAAGATAGACTGATCGTCGCTGCTCTTAATCAAGCCTTTTAGCATTATATCGTAGGTGGTAGAGTTTTTAAGCGTAAACTCACTAGTTGTTTGCTTAGCCTTTTCAGTGAAGCCTGTAAAGGTATTGCCCGCATTGCGGATAAGATAATACTCCTTACCATCCTCTATATTTAAAGAGCCGTAGCTATCATTGCTTGGATCGTAATCTATTCCGTTTAGTTGGAACTTAGCGTTATTGATATCGGTGTTGCCGGTAGCGGTTAAATTTAAAGCTGCAGTTGCGGCGCTACCGTTAGCGTTTGAAATTCCATTAAAGTTTAATACGTTTAGATTTGCTATATCGCCTGCGGTTTTTTGAGTAGAGGCGTTATATACGTTTAGGCTATTATTGGTACCGCTTGTATTAGATAGACCATATATCGTTCCTCCTACGCTTCCGCTATGGAAATTTACGCTGTTACCGCTACCGCTAGTGGCATCTGCAGCGTAGACGTTACCGTCAACTCTAGCTGAGCCTTTTAAATTTACAGTGTTATTGGTTGCGGAGCCGCTAGCTTTTGCTCCTTTTACGTCGCCAGTAACTTTGCCGCTATCGACATTTACGGTGTTATTGGTTGCGCTGCCGGCTGTCGCCTCTGCGCCCAGTGCGTTGCCCGCTACCAGTGCGCCTCTCTCTACCGTCACGGTGTTTTGCGAGGTGCCGGTACGACCGTATCCGCCCCAAACATTCTTTTTAGATTCGCCGCCGTTTAATTTCACGGTATTTTTATCGGCAGCTTTTTGTGAGCTTAATCCGCCGTAGACTTCATCATTCGCGGTAGTATTCGTTAAATTTACGATATTTTCTTCTGCATTATTGCTTATGCTATATCCGCCGTAAATTTCTTTCGTTACGGCGCTATCGCTTAAATGTACCTCATTTAATTTGGCGGCTCCGCTTGAAGACTGACCGCCGATAACGGAATTTATTTTTGAGTTATTTTGCGCCGTTATGATATTTTTTGCGGCATCTCCGCTATTGGCTTGACCGCCGCTTACGATACCGTCCACCTTAGCGCCGTCTAAGGTTACTTTATTATCGTGGGTACTGCCGCCGCTCGTATTAACGCCGCCACCGTTGACTTGATTTTTGGCGTGAGTGCGAGTTAAATTTACGGTATTGTTAAATGAGTTTACGCCTCTTCCGCCAAAAATCGTACCGCCTACTTCGCCGTCTTCTATATCTACTATATTTCTTGAAGCATCGTTAGTAGTGGATGTGCCGCCGTAAATTTCACCGGTTACGACGTTATTCCCTCTAAGTTTGACATGGTTATCTTCCGCTTTGCCACCTGCTGCATTACCACCATAAATATTCTCGCCGACTTTGGAGCTAGTCAAAAATACCCTACTGCCGGTTACGGCGCCGTTAGAGCTTTCTCCGCCGGTAACGCCCTTTTTAAAAGTCGTGCCAATAGAGGTTACTTTATTATTTGAAGCGCCTGTTTTGCTCTTGCCGCCTATGGCTTGTTGACCGATCTCGCCGCCGGTCAGATCTAAATAACTATTAGTAACCGTTCCGCCGCGACTTTCTCCACCGATCAATCTTCCGCCTATTTTTGCGCCATCATTAATTTTTGCGTAGTTATTCGCGACATCTTTATTGTTGCTTCTTCCGCCGATTGCATCACCGCTTATCTCACCGCCTGTTAGATCTAAATAGCTATTATTAACAGTGCCGTCGTAGCTAAGCCCACCAAATACTCCGTCATCGCCAGCAACATTCGTGCCCACGACTTTACCACCACTCATATCTACATGAGCTCCATCTATGTCGCCGTAATATGTAAAAGCGCCATAAATCGCTTTATCTACGGTACCGCCGCTGATGGTAACATAATCGCCCTGGCTATTGGAAGCAAGATTATGAGCGTCGTTTCTATAATAACTTCCGTATACGTAGTTAGTTACATGACCACCCTCTATAGTAGAGTGATTTTTTTCGGTTTTGCTAACCATATACGCGCCGTTGATATTTCCAACTTCGCCTTTTTTCAACCAACCGTGGTTGTTTTTAGCCGTTGCCTTACCGCCGCCTCCGGTAATGCCGCCGCCTGTACCGTTGGCGACCAAAACATCAGTGACTTTAGCGCCGTTATTATCTATAGTTACGACATTGTTTTGCAAAATAGCGGTGCTATTTTCTGCAGCTATTACTCCATTTACGTTTGATAAATTTACAACACCGGTAATATTTACTTTATTACCGTCTGCGCCGCCGTTTTCTACCGCAGCACCCGCGATTCTACCGTCGATGATAGGTGTTCCACTGATATTTACTTCATTATTATTTGCTTGGTTTGTACCGGTCGCTCTACCGCCCATTAGCGATGTGCTGTTAAAATTATTAAAATTCTTGTAGTATATCTTAGTAGCGCCGCTAACATTTACGATATTGTGTATGGCGTCTCCGCTATTGCTTGCTCTGCCGTACCACGTGCCGTTACCGCCGAGTACGACATAATGAACTTCTGCGTCATTCAAATTTACAGTATTGTTTTGTGCGCCTTTTCCTTCGCCGCCCACAAGTATCGCCACCGTAGCGCCATTATTGACATTAAGTATATTATTATTTGCCGAGGTAACTTGCTCATATAAGAAACCCTGCCCCAAATTGGTACCATCGCCGTTGCCTCCACCATAGATCGTGCGCTTCCAAGTACTTTCGCCGCCCGAGGTAACGCCTCTTATTGTTACGATATTATTATCGTTTTGTCCGTGAGCATTTGCTTTACTTTCAAAGCCGCCCGAATAATTTTCGCCTGATGATTTATATAATTGACTTGGGGTGCCGTCACTTTTAGTTACCGTTATGACTCCATTACCGGCTAAAGCTTGTGAAGGAGCAATGGCTAAGCATGCCGCCAAACTTAAACCGGAAATAATCGGTATCTTAATATCTTTCATAGTTGTAATCCTTCGTAAAAAATAAAAACTATCCATTATACTATAAAAATACCTATTTACAATAAATTTAATACAATTTCTAACGAAAGGTAGCTTAACGCGAAAAAATGGGTATCGCGATGTAACGTTTTCGATAATAAAGTAAAATTTCAGCTTATTTTTGTTATTGAAGCTTAAACGAAAAATTACGATTACAAAATAGCAGAATTTTAAAATTCTGACTTTAAAATTTAGCCAGCGGAATTCCCAAGAAGTGACGTAGCTGGAAAAAGCGATAGAATAAAAAGGTGGTAGTTTCTGGTAGCAGAAATATGGTAGGGCACCAAATTTCTAAAATTTGGATTTTGTGGAATTTAAAGCGAAGCAATATATATGAGAAGAATTAAAATTTAAAGTAATTCTAGGCTAGAAGCACATACTTCTGCGGTATGTTGTTAGCAAAGAGATTAAAATTTTAAAGCAAGTTCCAGGCGAGGCGATAAAAACGATAAAGTAGCGGCGCGGAGGGTTAAATTTTAAAAATTCTAAGTGAAAACAAAAGCAAGGGGGGGCAAAATTCTAAGAATTTCAAGCGAAAAATCTGGGCTTTTAGCGGTGTTTTGAAATGGCAAAGGGCTTTCGGCGGAGGTGCTTGAAATAACAGAGAGCTTCCGGCAGCTTTTAATGCCTGCAGGAAGCCCATCTTTATAGTTTATTATGTATCTTTTGCGCTCGAAAGCTCGAAATTTCGCTTATCAGAAAGTTCAAAATCCCAAAAATTTCTGCTGGCTTACTCGCAATGTTCCGCTAATGCTTTAAGCTGGGCTTGCCGCGGTTAAATTTTAACGCTTTCGCGTTTCTCGCCGCTAAAGCCTCGCGAATCGAGCTTAGCGGATTACAAGACCTTGCGGAATTCCGCGTCTGATAACCCAAACTAGGGTTTTCTTGCCCTTGTAATCTTTGATGTATCGATCGAAGTCGTCTGAGCTTTTGACATCGTTTTGACCGACTTGGATGATCACGTCGCCTACCTCAAAGCCGTAATCATCGGCTTTTGAGCCATCTTTGACACTTAAGACGAGGGCGCCCGAGACATCGTCGTCGAGGTTATATTTGCGGCGCAAGCTGTCATTTAACGTCCTTAGCTTTAGCCCCTCTATTGCGCTTTTTGAGTCCTCGCCGGCTGAGCCTAAGATGGTGGAGTCGGATTTCATCGCGTCTAGCTTGATAGTCGTACTCTTACTTTTGCCGTCGCGCTCAAATTCTACATCCACTGAGCTTCCTGGAGCCATTGAGCCGATTAAATTTTTTAGCTCGTTGGCGTTTTTGATAGATTTGCCGTTTATTTTGGTAATCAAATCGCCGCGCTTGATGCCTGCTTTATCGGCAGGCATGTCTTTTTCGACGCTTGAGATTAGCGCACCCTCTTTGCTTTCATAGAGCTCTTTTTGATCTTTAGACATATCTGAGATCGTAACGCCTATAAAGCCACGCTCGATCTTGCCGTTTGTGATGAGCTTTTCAGCGATCTCTTTTACCATATTTGAAGGGATCGCAAAGCCTACGCCGTTATTTCCGCCGCCGCGACTTAAAATAGCGGAATTTATTCCCAAAAGCGCACCGCGGCTATCCACTAGCGCGCCGCCTGAGTTGCCTGGATTGATCGAAGCGTCGGTTTGGATGAAATTTTCATATTGATTTAACCCGATATTGTTTTTATTTAGCGCCGAGATTATGCCTTGAGTGATGGTGCCGCCCACGCCGAAAGGATTTCCGATAGCAAAGACGATATCGCCCTCCATAGCCTTGGACGAGTCGGCAAATTTAACCGCAGAGAGATTTTTTTCGTCGATTTTAATAATTGCAAGGTCGGTTTTAGGGTCGGTGCCGATTACCTTGGCTTTATATTCCTTATCGCCTTCTAATAGCGTAACTACGATCTCGTCGGCGTTTTCTATTACGTGATTATTTGTGACGATATAGCCGTCTTCGGAGATGATGACACCAGAGCCTAGTGAGCTTCCCTCGCGCTCTTGTTGTTGCGGAATGTCAAAGTCGAAAAATTGCTTAAAAAACGGATCGTCAAACATCTGCGACATCGGGCTGTTACCTGCTTTGATCTTGGTTTTAGTTGCAATATTGACGACGGATTTTTTTACGTCCGCAAGTGAGCTGTGATACGAAAGCACCACGTCTTGATTAAAGCCCGGATTTACGCGTTCATAATTGCTTGGAGCTTCTTTAATGTCGATACTGGCGCCAAAAAGCGCACCTGCTAAAGCTATCGATATAATGATCGATTTTTTCATTTTTGCTTCCTTTGTGATAATGAAATTTTGGCGGAATTATAAATTTTGTCCGCTAATATATTCTTAACGCAAAATTAAAATTTATAAATAGAATTTAGCAAACTTGATTGACACTCACTAAAGTTTTATGATATAATCTACATAAATTTTAAGATTTTAAGGATTAAAATGGCAAGTACAAGCAGTTTATACGAAACCTTAGGCGTGGATAAATCAGCAAGCGCCGAGGAGATTAAAAAAGCTTACCGCAGGCTAGCTCGCAAGTATCACCCGGATATCAATAAAGAACCAGGAGCTGAGGATAAATTTAAAGAGATCAACGCCGCGTATGAAATTTTAAGCGACGAGAAAAAGCGTGCGCAGTACGACCGCCATGGCGATGAGATGTTCGGCGGACAGAATTTTCACGATTTCGCGCAGGGTTCGGCAAATATGGGCGATCTAAACGACATCCTAAACAGCATTTTCGGCGGCTCTTTCGGCGCAAAAAGCGCAGGCTCGCGCGGCGGATTTAGTTTCAGCTCTTTTGGTGGCGGCGAAGGTTTTAGCGGCTTTAGCGGCAGCAGTTTCGGCGGCGGATTTGGCGGCGCACAGAGCCTAGATACGCACAGCTCGATTGAAATTCCTTTTGAAACCGCGATACAAGGCGGTGAGATGAGCGTGCGCATAGGCGGCGAGACGGTTAAATTTAAAGTGCCCGCGGGTATAAATGCGGGCGAGAAGCTACGCATCAGGGGTAAAGGACAAAAATCAGGCGCTCAAAGCGGCGATCTAATTTTGGAAATAAAAATCGCGCCAAGCGCCGAGTATAGCCGCGAAGGCGACGATCTTTTCAAAAAGATTGACGTGCCTTTGAAAACGGCGATGTTTGGCGGAAAAGTAGAAATTTCGACGCCGAGCAAAAGCGCAACAATAAAGATCGCAAAAAATACCAAAAACGGGCAGAAATACCGCTTAAAAGGCTACGGCGTGCAAAACCGCAAGAGTAAAATTTTAGGCGATCTATACGCGGTGGTAAACGTCGTCCTTCCCGACGTCGATTCGCTGGATGAGGACGTCAAAGCCGCGCTGCAAAAGCTATAAGGAGGCATCAAAATGCATGATTACGATGAGCCGGTTTATCTCATATCGATAGTCTCGAAGGTCCTAGATATCCATCCGCAGACATTGCGGCAATATGAGCGCGAAGGGCTCGTGAGTCCGGGGCGCACGGAGGGCAAGATGCGCCTGTACTCGGCGCATGATATGGACCGCATACGCATGATTTTAAACCTTACAAAGGAGCTTGGCGTCAATCTTGCGGGCGTGGATGTGATCTTTCGCCTGCAAGAAAGGATTGCCGAGTATGAGCGCGAGATCGAGGAGCTGCGGGCTAGAATTTTAGAGCTTGGCGGAGAGACAGACTAAGGTCTGCGAAATAAAAATTTTAAAGCTCAGCAAAAATCAGATCCTGGTGCTATAAGCTGAGATTTTAATGCTATTAAAAAGCAAGATCGTCTCTCAAGCGTAGATTCAAGCGATAAATTTTGATTTTCAATGCGGATTTGTGGGCGCGTCAAATTTAAAGTTGCGCTAAGCAAACTCGGGCGAATTTTCTTACAATTAAATTTAAAAGTCGCCTTGATATAATTTAGCTTTAAAATTTAAAATTCCAAGCCGCGTTAGACATTAAAATTTTACCGCAAACCTCTAAATTTAGCGATAAAGTGCGACATAATTTCTCTATTTTTAAGCGGGATTTTAGTAAAATCACATTATAAAATTTACCCGTAAATTTATATGAAAAGATAAAATTTCATCGATTATCGCCTCCGGTAAATGGTCGCGGATAATGTAAAATTTGACAATAAATTTAGCGCTAAATTTTATGCATAATCTTACAAAAAAGGGAGCTAATGGAGCTTGTCATAGAGCTATTTCTTGCGATCACCGCGCTTGCGATAGTGCTAAATATCGTCTTTAAAATTTTTGAAATTCCCACTATCATCGGATATATCGTCGCGGGCGTGTGCTTTTCACAGATATATAGCTTAAGCAGTGTCGAAAACGCCCATATGTCCGAGCTGGCGGAATTCGGCATCGTCTTTTTGATGTTTACCATCGGGCTTGAGTTTAGCTTCCATCACCTGATGAGCATGAAAAAGGACGTATTTTTTAACGGCATACTCCAAGTACTCGGCACCGGTATTATTCTAGCGCTCATCATCGATCAAGCTTTCGGCGGAAACATAAAAACCGTGATGATTATCGGGCTTGCGCTCGCGCTTAGCTCTACGGCGATCGTGCTAAAAACGCTCAACGAAACAGGTGAAATCAACCAAAACTACGGGCGCAAGGTACTTGGAATCCTGCTCTTTCAAGACCTCGCCGTCATTCCCATTTTGCTGATGATAGACATATTCGGCTCAACTGACAATACCCCCGTGAATTATCTAATCTTAAAAACCGCCGTAAGCGCTGCAATAGTCGTAGTGATCCTTTTCGTGCTCGGCAAATTTGCTTTCAATCGCTTCCTTTACTACGTCGTAAGGACGAATTCTAAAGAGATTTTTATCGCGACCATCCTTTTTACCGTCGTGGGGGCTAGCTTTTTGGCGCATGTATTCGGCTTTTCATACACGCTGGGCGCATTCATCGCAGGTATGCTCATCGCAGAAACCGAGTATAAACACGAGATAGAGGCTGATATGACGCCGTTTCGAGACATACTGCTGGGGCTTTTTTTTATCACGATTGGCATGCAGATAAATTTTGAAGTCATCGTCTCGCACTATGGGCTGATCCTGCTCGCTATTATCGTTATAATGGCGCTTAAAACGGTTGTGATTTACGCGATCTTATTTCTCTCGACCGGCAAAAGGATAGCGCTAAAAGCAGCGCTGTCGCTATGCCAGATAGGTGAGTTTGCGCTTGCAATCTTTTCGCTGTTGATGAGCCGCGATATGCTAAGTAAGGAAAATGGGCAAATTTTAATTACAGTCGTAACCGCGACGATGATTTTAACGCCGTTTATCCTTAAGAATTTAAACAAAATCGCCAACCGTTTCGAGTCTAAAGTTGAAAAGCTCGAGGATGAGGAGCATAAAACCCAAATCCCGCCGATGAAAAATCATATCATTGTAGCAGGCTACGGCAGGATAGGGCAAGAAGTGGTGCTGCGCCTTAAAGATCAGGGGCTGCTATATGTAGTCGCCGAGAGTGATTTAGAGCTTGTGGATCTGGGCAAATCGCGCGGAGAGAACATATACTTTGTAAATATAATGCAAAAAACTGCGATCGACGAGCTGCATGCGCGCGAAGCGTCAGTCATCATCCTAACGATCGCAAATCAGCAAAAGCTCGACATCGTCGCTAAGATGCTAAACGGCTCTAATTTAAAAGCAAATATCATAGTGATGCATACGGGCGCCGATCCGCAAAGCGAGTTGCAGAGCGAATACGGCGAAAATTTTATCTTCGTAAAAAAGGAGAGAGTAGTAGCCAATGCGCTTTTACAAGAGGCGCTGAAATGCAAGCTAACGCAGTAGCCTTGAGCGTTTAAGATCAAATTTAATTGCATTTGCTATGCCTAAAATATCCACGCTTCTTTATTCTTACTTCTATACTCAGCTAATTTGAAGCGTTTTAATGAACGCAGATAATAGATATATTTATAATAGCTGACTTGCAAATTTTAAAGGTGCAAAGTGCTGCTTTGGATTGATTTAAATTCTAAATTTAAGCTGTCCTTCCATAGCTAAAGAATACTTAGACAAGGAGCTGATGAAATATATTTGAGCGATAAAGTTATTTAAAAACTCGTTTAAATTTTACTAATTTCACTCTTTTATCTCTTTATAAACGCTTAAGTTGCGTGCTAGGCAAACAAGGGTAGTAATAACGGACACAGGCGTCACTGCTAGAAGATAAAAGAAGCCAAAAAATAGCCCTATATCGCTAGATTCACTACCGCCGCCGGCAAGCCATAACGCTATAGCCATAATGGGATAATACAAAACCAATGTCACAATCGCAAAATTTTCTATCGCGAAAATCGTATTGCTTTTTTTGGGATTTTCTACGAAAAGTTTGCTGTATCTGCGTTTTGAAAAGAAAAATATAATCGTGCAAACGGCGCTAACTATAAACGCCCAGTGTAATTCGTACGAATTTGGTAAAAATAAAATCAAAAAAACCGTTGTTGCAAAACTCGCGAAAGCAAATCTGATCAAACGGTGAAGTTGATATTTTTGCTTTAAATTTTTTGCAATTTGTGCTAGAGCTTTGCCGTATTCCAGCGCCTCCTCTTTTCTTTGGATAGATTCTGCTTCAAGGCTCGCGTCATTAAATTTTTGCTCAAATTTAGCGGCTTCATCTTGGGCGCCTTGCGCCTTGTCGTTTGTTTTGTTAAAATTTTGCTCGCCGGAAATTTTATCGATGACGACTCCGCTAATTTTTGTCTGCGATTTTGGTGCCGGTAGATACACGGTCTCATCGGCGTTAAATTCCGGATTTGCGTTATATGTTATTATCGCCACCGGAATAGCGATAAAAATAGCGGGTATAATCTGACGCGTATCCCAGTCTATGTGATATTTTATCTGTAAATAAAATCCGATTAAAGCATAAAGGACGTAAAATATCGCAGCCACATGTATCCATATAAGCATAAAGGCTTTATCTGCATCGCTAAATAAAAGCAGGGCGTATTTTTTATACTTCAGCCTGCTTAGGCAGACGAGTATATTTATCGCAGATAGCGCGAGCATGCATAAAAACGACATTATGGGCGCATTATGTACAAACGTAAGAAACACGACGATATAAATCAGGAAGGTCAAAAGTGTCCCAAAAAACAGATATCTACAAAAGCGAAATCTATCGTAGCTTTTTAAAATTTCTTGTGGAATTTGGCTGATGTCCGCGGGGATTTTATCTTTTTGCATTTGCATTTTACTGCCTTTCTCGGTTATTTTAACTCAAATTTTGCTTTTTTACTCTGTAGCGTTTTAAATTTAATGAAGCGGGCTTTTTGGCTTGCTTCTTTTTTGGCAGACAAGCGATCCTGATTTCACATTAAATTTTAAAAGCGAATACTTACCGGCTCTTGCAATTTTATCGATAAAATTTTTGGCAGGCTAAATTTACGCTTCATTTCTAGCTAAATTTAGCTTCAAAATTTATCCTGCTTCATTCATAA
>NZ_CALKTC010000053.1 GCF_937996225.1 uncultured Campylobacter sp.
GCGAAAGGACTTATAGGGTATAAACGACTTAAAAAGAAATAATCAGCCCATCAACCCCTCTAAATAATCCGCCCACCACTGCAATACCCGCAAATGCTCCCGCGAGTTGAAGTCCCTAAAATACGCTTTATCCACTTCATTACCGGGCGTATGCAGCAGCACTTCATCAATGATACGCTTTTCAAACATAGCTCGCTCGCCGTCGGTTGCCCGAATAGCAAAGGTAGCAAACATCGAGCGAAAGCCGTGCGCGTGTAGATCGGCTATACCCAAGCGCTTCAGCGTTTTTAATAGCGTGCCGTCCGAGATAGCCCAGCCGCTCCGCACAGAGTAAGTGCTCGATTTGAAAACTATCCCCTCCGTGCTTATTTCTTTTTGACGCTCTAAAATTTGCTTTGCCTGCCTCGGAAGCGGCAAGCGCGCATTTACTCCCGTTTTATTGTCAGTCTCTTTGAAATACACGAAATCCCCGTCTATTCTATCCCAACAAAGCTCCCTGATTTGATGCGGGCGCTGCGCCATAATCAGATTGAAAAAAAAGAGATTTTTGATCGTCGACTCTATAAGGGCGTCTCTGACCGCTTCTATAATCTCTTTTAGGCGCTTTGGATCCGTCACTGCCTTTCTGTGCTCTACTTTCTTTTTAGGATAAATTTCGCTCATATCGCCGACAATCTCGTAGATAAACGATATATCGCCCGCCGCGTTTTGGGCGCGAGCAAATTTAAGCACGTCGCGCAGGATCGGTATTATCTTTTTAGCACTTGCAAAATTCACGCCTTTGGTTGCCGCGATCACTTCCTTTGTACCAATCTCATCTATCGGCATATTGCCTAGAGGTTGCAGCAGATGTTTATTTACGCGATTTACCATCTTGCGACGAGATTGCCTAATTTTCTCGCTATCCTCGGGCGGAATTTTGATATCCAGCCACGCACAGAAAACATCTTTTAGCTTCTGCTTTTGTAGCTCGTCGCTCGCGCCGGACTTACGCAGGCTCATTGCTTTTTCTCTAGCCTCGGCAAGACTTATATCGTCAAAGCCCCCTAGCGTCGTGTAGCCTCTTTTTGTGCGTAGTTTGTAGTATCTGTTGCCGTTTGCGAAACACACGAGATACAGCGCGCACGTGCTATCGATGGAATACGCCTTGAGTTTGCCGCTGCCCTCAAATTTTAGCTTCTTCACCTGCGTCGCGGTTAAAATTTTAGCCATTTTATACCTCTGTTATACAAAAAGTTATACATTTTTTACGAAAATAATTATAAATCGATATAAATTAATATAAATTAAAAATAGC